>JAJRZG010000252.1 GCA_024275365.1 Planctomycetota bacterium
CACCGCGTCCGCCCCCGCCTCGACCAAATCCCTTGCAGCATCAGCGGTCGCGATATTGCCCGCGACCACCTGCGTCTCGGGCCTCCTCTGCTTCAACTCCCGCACTGTCTTGAGTACATTTTCCGAATGCCCGTGGGCTGTGTCGACGAGGATCACATCGACCTCCGCCTCGATCAGCGCGTCGGCCCGGTCATACTGCATCACCCCGATCGCCGCTCCACACCGTAGCCGCCCGCGCTCGTCGGTGTTGGCCCGGGGAAACTGGCTGAGCCTGTCGATATCCCGCATCGTGATGAGCCCCGCCAGATCACCCTGCGCATCGACCAGCAGCAGCTTCTCGACCTTGTTCTTGTTCAGAATCAACTCGGCCTCGGCGAGCGTCGTCCCCGGGGCTGCTGTGATGAGCCCCGCAGCCGTCATCACATCGCGCACCAGCGTCGTCTCGCTCTCGACAAACTTCAGATCCCGCCGCGTGAGGATGCCCAGCACCTTTCCCCCCGACCTCGGTGGCTCGGCATGGTCATGCAAGGGCTTCTGTCTCGCAGTCCCCTCTGTTACCGGGAACCCCGACACATTGAACTTCCGCATCAGCTTGATCGCCGCCCCGACCGTGTCGTCGGGGTGCAAAGTCACCGGGTCAGAGATGATGCCGTGGGCCGATCGCTTGACCTTCGCCACCTCCCGCGCCTGCACCTCCGGCGGCAGGTTTTTGTGAATGATCCCGATGCCCCCCTCCTGCGCCAGCGCAATCGCCAGCCGGGATTCGGTCACCGTGTCCATCGGAGCCGAGACCAGCGGGATATTTAAACCGATCTCATTGGTCAGCCTGGCGGTGGTGTCGGCATCCGCCGGCAGCACCGCCGACCGTGCGGGCAGAAGCAGCACATCATCAAAGGTGATGCCCTCGAGCAGGATTTTGGGTGTTCCCATTCGGGGCTGGCTGTCGGGCGAGGTGGACGATGTGGGCAAGGTCTCCATGAGACAGTTTCGCAGGGGGTACCCGGGCAGTCAAGCCTTGGGTATGAAGATCACGGAATCTCTACTTCCAGTGGCGTGGGCGTCTCGCCCGTGCATCTGATCCCCCTCCGCCCTGCGGAGGGGGTGCCGAGCGCCAGCGAGGCGGGGGAGGTGCGAACCGTACAAATATCCGGATGTCCCACTTTCTTCTGTATCCCGGCTGCTGCACTTGCTGATGAACCCTGGTCTTTGTGTATCCCCGCACCTCCCCCGGCTGCTGGCGCAGCCACCCCCTCCTCAAAGAGGAGGGGGATCAGACAGGCGGGCGAGACGCCCGCCCCACCGGGCACTGGGCATCGGCCTACGCCTCACCCCCTTGGCACCCTCCCGCCCCCTTTGTAAAGAAATCCTTGATCCCCATCGTGATCCCCTCGATCCCCTCATTGCCACTGGCCATCAGTTTCGCAGCATCATCAGGGCTGATCGATCCCTCCGCGACATAGGCTGCCAGTTCTCGCCGGGTCTCTTCTCTCGCCTCGGTCTGGCGGAGCTTGGTCCGTGCTTTGATGCGTACTTCCAGATACTCGACAAATGCCCACACCGAGATCCCCACGCATCCGATCGAGATCGCGATCAGCCAGAAGAGTTGATCGTTGGTCAGTTCCATAGTGTCGCTCCTTACAGCAGTGCTCAGCTCTGGCTGCGCCGTTTCCAGCTCGGCATGTCAGACTTGATGATCGCCTCGGCATCCTCGGGTGTCATCGACCCTTCCGCGACATAGGCCGCCAGCTCGCGTTTGGTCGCCTCTCGGGCTTTGGTTTCCATGATCTTCTGCATCACACCAAACGAGATCGCCACGATGGCAACCAACATGCCCCCGCCGATCGCGATGATCGGGATAAGGTCGCCTGCGTTCATACCAATATCGTTCATGCCCACTGCTCCATATGTGTGTGCTATGCCTTGTCCCGGCCGGCCTTCATCAGTTTCTCACCCTGCTCTGGGCTCAGCGACCCCTCGGCGATATATGCTGCGATCTCCCGTCGGGTCCGCTCGCGGGCGACCGCCTTGACCATCCCCGTCAGCGTCCCGAAGACGATCGCGATCACCCCAACCCCTGCCATGAGCATGGGGATGAAGACATCCTCGTTCATCAAGAATGTCAGAACTTGGTTGCTTTCCATAACCCTCTCCCCGATGTTCTATTCGCAATGGATTGGGCGTTTCATACGCCGCCTGCAAAGGATGATTCGGAATCCTCGATCCTCAGTTTCTCACACAATCCGCCCTCGTGCAAGCCCCGAGTCCACAATACTCCTATCCACAGAGCCCATCTCCACAAAGCCTCGGGATCCCAATCCCGGGGCTCAGGGGTATCCTCGCCCTGTGCAGCCCCCCGAACCCATCCCCATCCCCAAACACGACCGCGATGCTCTGATTCGGGCAGTCCTGGAGGGCTACCGCGTGGGTGCCTTCCCTATGGCGATCGATGACATTGATAAAAACGAGCAGTGGGGGGGGCATCCCGACCGCCCGGCTCTTGCCTGGTACGAGGCTGACCCCCGGGGCATCATCCACCTCGATCCGCCCGGCTACCACATCCCCCGTCGTCTCGTCCGCACCATGAACTCCAGCCGCTTCGAGATCACCAGCGACCAGGCGTTTGGTCGGGTCATTCGCGCTTGTGCCGACCCTCGCCGCGAGGGGGCGTGGATCAACAGCGAGATCATCGCTCTCTTTGAGATACTTCACGCTGCTGGGCACGCCTACTCTGTCGAAGCCTGG
>JAJRZG010000253.1 GCA_024275365.1 Planctomycetota bacterium
ATCATGGGGCGGCTGCTCCAGGTGTCGGGGGCGTCGAGTGAGATCGCCCGGCTGGCCTCGCCGGTGGCCAGCAGCGTCAGGCGGGCGGTTGTCTCGGGGGGTAGGGCCTCGGCGATACGCTCGGCCCACTCGATGAGCAGGATGGACGACCCATCAGCGAAGCGGTCCCACCCGAGCGGGTCGAGGTCGTCAGCCGAGGTGAGGCGGTAGGCATCGACATGGACCAGCGGCGGGTCGGTGTCGTGTGGGCTGGGGTATTCGTTGACGATGACGAAGGTGGGGCTGGAGACGAGGGCGGGGTCGATGCCCCGGGCGGTGGCAATGGCACGGACGAGGGTGGTCTTGCCCGCGCCGAGATCGCCGAGGAGGGCGAGGGTGTCGCCCGCCTGGAGGATGCTCGCGAGCGCACGGCCGAGGGCGTCGGTCTCGGCGAGGGAGTTGGGGGCAAAGTCGAGGTGCATGGGGAGAAGTGTATTCGGGGGAGTTATCCTACGATCCGTTTTCTGTGAGACAGACACCGACTGGTGGCTCGGGCAGAGAGAACGGTGAAAAGGAGAGCCGTCCCGGAGGGGCGGGGTACCCAGAGGCCCGAGCGGTCAGACAAGGAAGACCACGATGGATGCAGGAATCGTCGGCCTGCCGAATGTCGGCAAGTCCACACTCTTTAACGCTCTCACGGCTGCGGGGGCGTTGGCGGCCAACTACCCGTTCGCCACGATCGAGCCCAATGTCGGCGTGGTGCCGATTCCCGACCCCCGGTTGGCGACGATCAACAGGCACATCGAGACGGAGAAGATCATCCCGGCAGCACTGCGGCTGGTCGATATCGCGGGGATCGTCCGTGGGGCGAGCAAGGGCGAAGGGCTGGGCAACAAGTTCCTCTCGCATATCCGCGAGGTGGATGCGATCCTGCATGTGGTGCGGTGCTTCGAGACGGCCCCCGGCGGGGATGATGTCACGCATGTCGAGGGGTCGATCGATCCGATCCGGGATATCGAGACGATCGAGACGGAGCTGATCCTGGCGGATTTGCAGACGATCGAGAACTCGCTCCCCAAGGCTGAGCGGGCAGCGAGGGGGAAGGCCCCCGAGGACATCGTGCGGCTGGGGCTTCTCAAGCAACTCGAGCCGATGCTCAATGAGGGGACGCCGGCACGGATGCTCAAGCCCGAGACCAAGGATCAGCAGCGGGCGTTCCAGAGGCTTGGGCTGCTCAGCGCCAAGCGGGTGCTCTATGTGATGAATGTGGACGAGGAGGATCCGCGAGGCGAGGGGGAGTTGGCCGCCAAGGTGCAGGCGCACGCCGAGCGAGAGGGGATGGAATCGGTCGCGGTCTGCGCCAAGATCGAGGCGGAGCTGTCGGAGCTCGAGGGGGAGGAGAAGCAGGAGATGCTCGAGGCGATGGGCTTTGAGGAGCCTGCGCTCGAGAAGCTGGCGCGGGCGGCGTATCGCCTGCTTGGCTTGCAGTCGTTTTATACGGCCGGTCCCAAGGAGATCCGTGCGTGGCCGATCCCGATCGGGTGCAAGGGGCCGCAGGCTGCCGGAACGATCCACACCGACTTTGCGCGGGGGTTCATCCGGGTCGAGGTCTATTCGATCGACGATCTCGACGAACTGGGCTCGGAGAAGGCGATCAAGGACGCGGGCAGGATGCGGACCGAGGGCAAGGAGTATGTCATGCACGATGCGGATGTGTGCAACTTCTTGTTCAATGTGTAGTTTCTCTTCGATGTGTCGCAACAGAGCCCCGAGTGCAAGCGACGGGTTGGCGTGTGCTGGCACATGCCGATCGACCGAAACCGGTCGCTTGCGCTCGGGCTCGTAACTCTGTGCGGGTTGGTATTCGCCACAGACTTTAAGAGTACTTCCCGCAACGCACCGGCTGGAAGCCGGTCCCACGGGGGTGTGGTTCAGGTGTCGCTGGGTCGAACACTCGTCGGCTCAGGGATGGTGTCTTCCTCTTCTTCCTCTTCGGGTTGGAAGGCATCGTGGGATTCATTCCGGACTTCGAGCAGCATGGCAAGGCTCTCTTTGGCAGCCTCGGCATTGCCCTCGATGATCGCGGCTTCGAGGGCGAGCGATTCCATGACAGCCTGGATGAGCGAGAGCCGAAGGTCAGAGCGGAATGTGACCATGTCGTCGCCGTAGCGTTTCTCGGCCTGGTCTGCGACCGGCGCTTCGTGGACGCGGCCCTTTGCAGCCATCAGCCCGGTCTGCATTGCCTGGATCGCCCGCAGGTCATTTACTCGGCTGGCGTTGTCAAACTGTGAGCGGCGGAGTTGCCTGAGTGCGCGCCCGGCCTGATCCATGCCGTGCTCGAAGTTGAGTGCAGCAGGGGCAGCCGCGGCGCGTGTGTCTCCACGGGGGGTGCGTGCGTCTGGATTGCCGGGGCGGTTGAGTCGTCCTTGCCGATCGCCTTGCTGTCCGGGTCGCTGACTGCCTGGCCTGCGTTGGGCGAGGTTGTTTGCAGCCTGCTCTAACTCTGCGCGATCGAGGAACCCGTCGCTGTTGGCATCCCCGTTCTCAAAGAGGCGATCGGCGAATCGTCCGGGGAGTTCATCTCTGGAGAGTTTGCCGTCGCCATTGGTGTCGTTTTGCATCATGCGGTCGATGAACTGCGCGGGGTCGGGCGGGGTGCCGCCCTGCCTGCCGCCGCCGCGACCGCCACTGCCACCGGGTTGGGCGAGGGCATTTGTGGTGAGTGCTGCGAGGATTGCGAGGCTGAGTGTTGTTGTTCGGTGGTGCATTGTGCCTGTCCTTGTGGTTGAGTCTGTGAGAGCCTGCCGGTCGATGGACACCCATCTGCCAGATGCAGGCAGTCTAACGCTCTTGTGATGTAAGTATTGCACGGGTATCCAAGGCTCGGCAGTGAATAGCAGACATGTTGCTGTGCAATAGGTGTGTTGCCGCTCCAGATGGGTTGTCTGGATTTCACGAAGTTCCTGTGCATTGGGTGCTGGTCTCGAGTGTTTCACTTCACTCGTATTGTGTGCCGCGGCCATTGCGGCCGTGTGGAAGCACCAGCACAGCCACAATGGCTGTGGGACATGGTTGTGCCTGCTCCACCGTAGCTCAAGAAGCTCTTATACGCATCCTGCTTGAAACTCGTGCATCAACGGGGGGTGGGGAGGGGTGAAAGGGAGAGCCGTGCCATCAGTTATTTCCGCATTTGGCCATGCGTCGAACAGAGCCGCGAGCGTAAGCGACCGGTTTCGTTGGATCGGCATGCGCCGGCACACGCCACCCCGTCGCTTGTGCTCGGGGCTCTGTTGATCCGGCCTTCCCGCTGCGACGCACGAGTCTTTTCCGGGATGCGTATTAGTGGGGGTTTCGCTTGCGGAGTGCGCGGGCGATGCCCCAGTCGGCCAGTTGCGGGAATGCGGTAGCTGCTGCGAATGCGAATCGGACGGTGTGGCTTGTCCAGACTTCGCCTCGGGGTCGTCGCAGGCAGGCGAGGAGGGCGCGAGCGACGCGCTCGGGTGGCTGGGTGAAGGCGCGGGGCGGGGGGATGCTCTTTCCTGAGCCCTTGGAAACGCGGTCGGCAGCCTCGATAAACTCGGTGCGGGTGCCGATGGGGTGGACGGTGGAGACATGGATTCCCATCGGTCGCAGCTCGTGGCGCATGCCCCGCCCGAAGTGGTCCTGGAGTGCTTTGCTTGCGGAGTAGGGCGCGGTGAAGGGCGTGCCGAGCTTTGAGAGACAGCTCGAACACATGAGGATGTGCCCTCGGTCGGGTTTGCCTGTGTTATGTTCGAGCATGTGGGCGAGCGCGGGGCGGATGATGTTGAGTGAGCCCCAGAAGTTGGTCTCGAAGACATCACGGATTGCCGTATCTGAGAGTGTGTGGACAGGGCCGCGAAGGCCGTAGCCGGCGTTGGCGAAGAGGGCGTAGAGCGAACCGAATCGTTCGATTGTCTCCTTGATGAGCTTCGTGGATGCGTCGGCATCAGCGACATCGGTCGGTATGACGATTGCTTGGCCGCCATGACTTGTGATGGCCGACTCGACCTCGCGCAGCGGCCCTTCTCGCCGACCCGCGAGGGCGACGGGCATGCCTGCGCGGGCGCAGGCGAGTGCTGTTGCGCGACCGATGCCTGTGCCGGCACCTGTGATGACGATGGGGAGTCCGGTCAGGTCGCGCGGCATGAGCAGCCTTGTGGATGGAGTGGTTGAGACATTGGGGCGCTTGGATCAATCGTTGGAGATGGCTTTTTCACCAGCTTCACCGGCGGATTGAATATCCTCACCAAGCCCCTTGACGGTGTTGCAGCCGACACTCGCAAGGGCAGCAACTGCCATGGTGCAGATGAGGGTTCGGACAAGATTTCGGCGGAGGTTGGACATGAGGAGGTCTCCTTGCGGGGTGGTGAGAGGCGATTGTACCGGGTGTTCGTTCCAGGAGTTTGGTATGCCTGTGGTAGATGGTCATCCACAAACCCGAGCTTGCGCTCGGGGCTCGTAGAGGCGAAAGACAGCCTTGCATGAGATTTTCTCGGCGTGCCTCTTTACGGCTTCGCTCCGAGGGGTTTGGCCAGGTACGGGATTTCTGCCAATGTGGGCGGGGTCTCGAGATTGATCGGGAGGTAGACCCCCCGCTCGTGGTCGCTGTTGAGCACGACCGCGCATGGGGGGATGACGAGGTAGCCGTTGTCTGCCTGCTCGTGCCCGAGCACAAACAGGTTGACCCCCCAGCGTTCGACAAGGTCTTCGAGCTGTTCGGCATCATACCCCCGGCCCCAGACCATGAGGTGGGCTGATCCTGTGCGGGGGGCGTAGTCGTCTTCGGTCAGGTCACGGCTCAGGATGGTGGCATCAAACCTTGCCATGGAGCCTGTTGCGGGCAGGCTGTGCGCACAGAGGATGTCCCCCTGTGGCGTTTCGCATCGGAGCGCCAAGGGCATCGCTTTGATAAACTTCCCGAGCGCCTCTGCGACCTGCTCCCACTCGTCTCCGAAGATGTAGTTGAGCCCGTCGTTGAATGCCTCGACACACCGCACGCCGTCCTTGACGATTCCTGCGCCGACGACCTGGGCGAGTTCGTGGTTGGCAAGGATCATGTGGACCCGCTCGGGGGCCTTGATCTTGAGCTCGGCGATGCGGGCCAGCGCCCGGTACGACAGGTCGAGCCCGTTGAGCAGCCGATCGGAGTGGATGACTTCATGAAAGGTGATGTGCCGGGTGGTTGGTGCTTTTTCCGAGTCACTCGTCGCAGATCCCCCTGCTCTAGAGCCCCCCGCGCACGCGGAGGTTTCGTCCAGCACACGCTGGGTGGAAAGCCCGCTCCCCTGTGTTGGGTGTGCTGCGGGATATGTTTCATCAAGCCCGACGAGTTCGATCAAGCGGTTGAGGTGGAAGGGGTTGTCGTGGAGGTCTCCTGTTGCGAGCAGCGTCCCTGGCCCTTTGATGATCTCGACCGAGCCGTGGCGACAACAGGCGCTGCGGCTTGCGCGAGCGGCTTCATGGAAGAGGTCGATGACCTCCCCAGCATCCTGGACATTCACGCCCGGCATGGGGATTAATCCTTCTCGTCGGCGATCGCGGGGAGCCCCGCTTTGGTCGATTCACTCTTGGCGCGCAGGATGCCCAGGATCAGGTTCAGTCGGTCGATGACTTCGCGCATGCTTGCGGGGCGGTTGTCTGGATCAACTTCAACGCAGTGCATGATGAGCTCGTTGAGTTTGGCGGGCACCCTCGGATTGAGCTCGATTGTCGGCGTGGGTTTGGCGATGAGGTTGTCATCGAGTGAGCCCACCAGGGAGTCGCCCTTTGCCAGTGCGGTTGGTACATGCTGCCGCGTGAGCACCCAGTACATCGTTGCGCCGAAGTTGTAGATGTCTGTCCTGGGTGTGATTGGTCTGCGGTGGACCTGCTCGGGGGCGATGTAGTCGGGGGTTCCCTGGATTCTTGGCTTGACCGTCCCGATCGCGCAGCTCTGTCCCAGGTCGATCACCTTGACCCGGCCTTCATCTGAGATCACGATGTTGTTGGGCTTCATGTCCGCGTGGACGAACCCCGCTTCATGCATGGCGGCGAGGGCCTCAGCCGTCTGCTCGAAGATATGTACCGCTGTTTCAAATGTTGCTGGCGGGTGCTTTTCGAGGCTGATCCCATCGACAAACTCCATGACCAGGAAGAGTTCCTTGACCGCCAGGAAGGAGCCCTTTTTGATGACCCGTTCGATTTTGCGGAGCCCGGGGTGGTCGATCGCCTGGGCGACTCTGGCTTCCTCGATTGCCTGATCGAGGAATCGCTGGTCTTTTTCGGTTTGTTTCTCGACCTGCTTGAGTGCCCAGATGCGTTTGGTCTTGGGGTCTCGGACGAGATAGATCACAGAGGCTGCGCCCCGTCCGATTTCGGACATGATGCGGAAGCCTTCGACCAGTTCGTCCTTCTTCTTCGCCGGCACCGTGATTCCCGTCCATATCCGGGCGCCGTCGCGCGATGCCCGCGTACTCCTCTATACCCGCCCGGTGCTCCTCAAGATCAGAGGCTGCGGGCAGCAACGACGGCCGGTTGTGATCCTCCCTCGGACCACCGGTTGGCCAGAATGACCCCGGCGTGCGGCAGCCCAAGGCTGCTGCCAACGATGGTAGACCGCGAGAGGGGCTCCAAGCCGGGCAGCGGGCACCTCGGGTGAGATTCCGGGGTCACCCCGGGGGAATGAATCGGTCAAATGGGTGTGGGAGGTGAGCCTAACGCCAGCTATCGACCTGCTCACGGAGGGCGGCTGCCGGGAAATATCGGCCCGGGCCATCCACCGCGGCCACATCGCTGTGGAGCACGATTTGCTCGGGTGGAATGTCATATTCCTGTGCAAGCGTGGCCACCAGATCGATCAGCCTGGAGATTTGTGCGTCGCTAAAGCCCCGTCGGGAGCCATCGCCGACCAGGGCGATCCCGATCGCGTGGCGGTTGTACCACTCGCCCTGTGGGCCTGCGGTGTGGGCACCGGGCTGTTGTTCGAGCCAGCGTTCACCGACATGGATCTCGCCATCGCCCATACCCTCGCCGTTGCCGATAACGAAGTCGTAGCCCAGGCCTCGGAGCCCTTGGCTCTTGTGCTGTTGGTCGATGGAGGTCGGCGTGCCATAGGGCGACCCGGTGTGATCGATCACGATGGCTCGCCATTGTCCCGGAGGTACGGCTTGTCGGGTCTCAAGGACTGCTTCGATCGAGGTGGAGCCAGTGGTGGCTGCCATCGCGGGCAGGGCAAGCCCGTCAAGCCGGGCGGGGGAGTCATGGTCGAGTGCCAGAAGGAGCATCGTGACAGCGGTCATCGAGCCGACGAGCGATGCCCAGACGACCTTAGAGCGACGCCCGACATGCTGTGATGTCTGTGATGTTTGCATCCTGCGATCGCGTGCCATCCAGCTGTGCTCCTGTGTGCAATCCTTGCACTCTGTCTTTACCTTACCAACTGATCGGACTGAGAGCCCAAGTTTCTTGGCAAAAGGTTCCGCTTTCGTTGTATCGGGCCAACTCCAGGTCTTCCTCAAGCGGGCCGCGGTGCATGGCTACTCCGCCAGCAGCAGGCGGCCCGTCAGGTTTGGCATCTTGCGTCCGAACTCATCCTCGATATATTGGGGTGCAAACCGTCCACGCACCAAGTCGTAGCGGCTGTACTGACTGCGGGGTTCATTTGGTGAGAGCAAGGGCTTTGTACACCCGCTCTCAAACACCGCAAGACACACACAGACCATGAGCGCAGTTCTGGTGTGATTGGGTCCGAATGTGACCGATGCCTTATTGGTTTTCTTTGTATTCAGAACACGCATCGGAGGCAGTGTACCGCCCCGACAAAGGGGCGGCAGCACTGCGCAGCCGAAGAGAGGGAGGAGAGCCAGAACGATGAAGCATCTGACACCATTTCTACGCCCCGCTCCTCGGCTCTGTTCGTGCTTTGGCGGCGATTTCCAGCCGACCCTGCGCATCGAGCTTTGCCCCGCCTGATCCAACCAACTGCCGAACAGCTTCGTACGCTGCCGCGCAGACCGCAGTGGCCAGGTTGAGTGATCGCTCGGGGGGGACCATTGGCAGCGTCAGCATCCGATCGCTGAATCGCTCAAGCACTTTCGGTGGCAGCCCACGGGTCTCTTTGCCAAAGAGCAGGTGGTCCCCCGGCTCAAAGGTGGCCTCCCAGACGGGGCGGGTTGCGTGGGTCGAGAGTGCCCAGATGCGTTTGCTTCTGTGTGCCTCGGCATGGGTTTCCAGATAGCGTTCGAGGGAGTCGTGTTCGCGCAGATCGAGCCTCGGCCAATAGTCAAGCCCCGCCCGCCGACACGCTTTTTCATCCAATGCAAATCCCAGCGGATGGATCAGGTGCATCGCAGAATCGAGCGCGACACAGGTGCGCCCGATGTTGCCGGTGTTGTTGGGGATCTCCGGCTCGTGC
The DNA here is from genome assembly GCA_024275365.1 of Planctomycetota bacterium. GTDB lineage: Bacteria > Planctomycetota > Phycisphaerae > Phycisphaerales > UBA1924 > PNC22. The sequence continues at coordinate 8,393 of JAJRZG010000253.1, forward strand.
AGCACGACATGCAGCAGCGGGCTTGTGCGGTTCGTCATGGCACCTCTGCCTCTGGGTTCTCTGCCTTTGGGTACTTCGTCCCTCCGGGACGATCTCCCTGCCTTTCCTCTTTACTTCTTCTCTACCTTCTTTTCTCAATCATCCCGATCCGCAACTTTGTGAGATATCTCGAGAATATACAGGAGTGGGCAGTCGTGGGGTGGGTGTCTCGCCTGCCCGGCAAGCACAAAGGCCACCAAGCCATCGCCCCGGAGGGGCGAACTACCCGAAGGCCGGAGTCTCAATCTGTGTCCAACTCACCCGCCCTTTGCCCGGATGTAGGCAGCCTCGGCTGCGCGTCTGGCGTGGATACCCGGGTCGGCGTCCACCACCCGATTGAGGGCTGCACGGAACGCGGGGTCGGCGACAGCACCCTCCCAGCGCAGGATGTTGTCAGAACTGACGACCACCGCGGAATAATCTTGATCGCTCCCCCGGCTGCGGTTGTTGCCAGAGAACATCGAGCCGTCCGTATCGATCATCATGGTGTGCTGGACACCGTGTACCGTGCGGAAGCTTTCGAGTCGTGGGAGCAGCATCTCCGGGTCGATGCGATCATTGCCTCGTCTGTTGTTTTTGTCTGACGATCGCACTCCGGTGAGCACGCCGACGATCACCGCGTCGCGGCCGAGTTGCCTCTGGAGCGTGTCCATCTGCCGGGCGATCTCGGCGCTGCGGGGGTCGTTGAGTTCCCAGGTGTAATACACCATGACCCGGCCATCGGTTTTGGGCGCGACATCATTGATCCACCCCTTCCCCGGCACGGGGAACGGCCTGGGGCCCTGGCTCTCGTTCCGTCTCCCTCGGTTGTTGTCGTCTGTCTTGATCTTGGGCCAGTTGGCGACAGCGTACTCAAACTCGGATGGCGGGAGGAACGCCACCTCGGGCATTGCCTGCATATCGACCCGTCCCTGAATCTGTGTGGGCTTGCGGAACTCGACTTCTTTCCGGGCTGCCTCGGCTTCGAGCCGCGAGACGAGCGACCCGGCAGTCGCGGCATCTTCAGCGAGCAGCAGCTTGACCGCAGCCTGGACCGATTCGGTGCGGATATCAGCAAACCGCAACTGCCCGGCACGGTCGATGACATAGAAGTCGGGGTCCTGGTCGCTCTTGAGAGCATTGCGGAACTTGCCCTCGGCATCGAGCGCGATCAGGAAGTCCGCCTTGCGCCGATCCATCGCCTGCGTGGCTTTGTCCCAGCCTTGCGTGTGGTGGACTCCCACAACGATCAGCCCGTCATCGGCATACTTCTTGTGAAGGTTCTGCATGGTCGAGATCGCGCGGGTTGATGCGGGGTTCCATGAGGCCCAGGTGGCTATCAGGATCACATTGCCCTGGGTTGCAGCCGCGTCGAGAGGCGAGCCGTTGGTCCATGAGGAGAGGGACGACCACAGGGTTTGGTCGAACGGCTTGAGTTCCATCTCTGAAAGCTCTGCCGCCCGCGCCCCGATCGACTCGCGGAGGATGTCCGTGTGCTGGGCGGTTGCCTGCCCGACCCCGGCGAGCCCGGTTGCCAAGAGAGTGGTGAGGATTACACGCCGATTCCAGTCTTGCATCACAGGTCTCCTGATCTTCCATCCAGACCGACCACTTCGGGGCAGCCATATTCCCAACACTCTATGGACGCCGGGGGCTGGGAGGGGGTTCCAGTCATTTCCTGAATAGAGCCCCCCGCGCAAGCGGGGGGGTTGCCGAAAAACAGAGCCCTGAGCGCAAGCGACGGGTTTGCCTTCCAAGGGCCGACACCCCAACAACCAGTCGCTCGCGCTCGGGGCTCTGTTTTGCGATACATCAAACCACCCGCGACAGCACCACTGCCAGTGCTGTCGCCACATTGAGCGAGTCTGACCCCGCCGCCATCGGGATTCGCACCCGTTTTGTTGCCATTGACAGTGCATCCTCGCTCAGCCCCGGCCCCTCCGCCCCGAGCACCACGGCCAGCCTTGTGTTTGGGTCTCGTTCGAGTTTCTTGATATCGACAGCCTTCGCACGCGGCATCAGAGCAATGGTTACAAACCCAGCCTCGCGCAACCGATCGAGCCCGCTTGGCCAGGGGTCGAGCGTTGCAAATGGGACACGCAGTGCGTGCCCCATCGAGACCCGAAGGCTTTTGCGATAGAGTGGGTCGCAACACCCCGGGCTCAGCAGGATCGCTGCGGGGATCGGGTAGTTGGGCTTGTCCGATGCTCCCGCCAGACAGGCTGTATTGCGGAAGATTGCGCCGATATTGTCGTGATTTGCAAGGTCTTCGCAGACCACCAGCAGCCGGGCTCTGGCGATGAGGTCGTCGGCTGTGGGGGGCAGTTGCCGATGTCCCAGTGCCAGAATACCCCGGTGCATGTCGAAGCCAAGAATCTGCTCGATGACCCCCCGCCCGGCCACCAGCACCGGTGTCTGGGGAGGCAACTGGGCGAGTGCTTCCCCCATCCCCTCCAGCCGGGTCGGCGTGCAGAGTACCGAGATCACCCGGTGAGGCGACTCCATCAGCATCCGCACGACCAGCTCGCCCTCTGCCAAAAAGAGCCCATCCCTTAGCCCCGTACCCCCCTGCTGCTGGACGCGGAGCCAGGCATCTTTCTGATTGCGGTAGGGCGCGAGCAGCGTGTCCAGACTGGGATCATCCAGGTCGGGAACCGTGATCGTGTTCAGTTTGGGGTCTCGCTGAGCCGAAGGCATGGCAACCAGACACTACACTCCCAACCATCCGCAAGCCCCCCCAGGCCCGGCAGAACAGAAGGAATCCCCGCATATGGAATGGTGGCACGCGGTCATCCTCGGCCTCGTCGAGGGTATTACCGAATATCTCCCGATCAGCTCCACCGGACACCTGATCCTCGCCTCGGCCCTGCTCGGGCTGGATGAGACGCCGGAACTCAAGAGCGCGGTCGATGCCTTTAATGTCGTCATTCAGGGGGGGCGATTCTTGCGGTCCTCGGGCTCTATTGGTCGCGGGTCAGGCAGATGCTCCTCGGCGGCCTCGGGCTTCTCAAGATCGGCCCCGGCGACCCGGTCGGACTCCGCCTGGGGATCAACCTCTTCATCGCCTTCCTCCCGGCAGCCATCCTCGGGCCGATGCTCGATGACAAGATCGAAGCCCACCTCTTCAAGACGGGCCCGGTGCTCGCAGCCCTTGCGATCGGGGGCGTCTACATGATCGTGCTCGACCGCTGGCGCACGCGCAAAGCGAAGGCGGGCCACGGGGAAGATCTCCAGCATGAGATCGATCAGGTCACGCCGGGGAAGGCACTGCTGATCGGCCTGCTCCAGTGCGTGGCGATGTGGCCCGGGACCAGCCGCTCGATGATGACGATCACCGGCGGCGTGCTCGTCGGACTCAAACCCCGGGCAGCAGCCGAGTTCAGTTTTTTGCTGGGGTTACCGACGCTCGGCGGCGCGTGCGTTTACAAGCTTGCCAAAAACCTCAAACATGCGCAGGAGACGAATACCCCCAACCTCTTCGAGGTCATCGGCACCAGCTCGGTTCTGCTCGGCATCATCGTCGCCACGCTCTCGGCAGCTGTGGCGATCAAGTGGCTCGTCGGCTTCCTCAACAAGCACGGCCTTGCCCCCTTCGGGTGGTATCGGCTCGCGCTCTGCGCGGTGCTCGGAGGCTTGATCCTGGGCGGGATCGTCCGCATCGAACCGCCTGCTGCAGAAGATGCACCTGCGCTTCCGAGCCCCGGACTTCCGTCCGGGGTTGAGCCTGGGGGCAGCGGGTGAAGACCTCGGACTGAAGTCCGAGGCTCGGATGGAAGACACCTGATCTATTTTTCAATACGCCTGTATTTTACGCTGCATCGAGCAGAATCTTGAGCGTGCCCGGTTCTTTGGCTGCCATGATCGCTTGTGGCCCATCGGCAAACCGCAGGCGGCGGGCGATGAGATTCACCACATCGACCCGCCCGGCTGCAAGCTCCGCCACCGCGTCGGCGATCGCGCAGCCTCGGGAGCCGAGGACCTGGACCTCGTCGTGGATGATGGCGGCTGGGTCCAGGGCGGGCGAGACGCCCGCCCCACTGGGTGCAAGCGTGCTGGCGGTGCGCATGAGGACGACCATGCCCCGGGGGCGGATGAGGCCGAGTGCCAGGCTGATCGACTCGGGTGTGCCCGCACAATCGAAGACGATGTTCTGATCGTGTCGGCGGCCGACCTCGTGCCAGAGGCGGTGCTTGACGCCCCACTTGGTGCAGAGCTCGAGGTTGGCTTCGTGGGTGCCCAAGAGGCGGACCGAGGCGTTGCGTGTGGCCATGACTTGTGCAGCCAGGAGCGCCACCGGCCCGTCGCCGAGCACGCTCACAAAGGCTTTCCCTTCGAGGCGGAGCATCCGGGCGGCGTGGAGCACCCGCCCCAGGCTGCTTGCAAAGATCGCCCGGTCGTCGTCGAGATCGTCGGGGAGGGGGACGAGGTTGGCTGCGGGTATGACGAACCGCTGGGCGAAGCAGCCGTCGCGGGCCTCGAGGCCGAGGGTGGTCGCGTGGGCACAGTGGAGGCTCAACCCGCTTTTGCACCGGTCGCACTCGCTGCAAGGCACATGGGCCGACCCGACGACCCGCTGCCCGAGCAGTTGCTGGCGGGTGGGGTTGTCTTTGGGCAGGTTGATCTCGGTGACGGTGCCGACAAACTCGTGCCCGAGCACGCCCGAGAACTCGCTGTCGGCTGCGAGGGCATCGTCGGCATCGATCGCCAGTCGGGTGGGCTCGACGAGGGCTTCGCCGGGTTCGGGGGTGGGTTCCTGGGTGTCGGGGGCGAGGAGGACCGAGCCTTGCTGACAGCGGATGGCTTTCACGGGGAACCTCCCTTGCGCGCACCGGGAGCGGTGGGCGTGGTCTGCCCGTGGTATCGGCGTTTGTGGGGGGTGGGTGGAGTGCGATCTTTGAAGACAGAGCCCTGAGCGCAAGCGACGGGTTTGCGTTTCGGTGGCATCTACACACCCTAAAGCCGTCGGTAGCGTTCAGGGCTCTGTTGGGGTGGGTCCTTGGCGTGGTGGCGAGGGTCTACCCCGGCGAGGGGGTATCGTGGCGTTCAAGGGCGGGGGGGAAGCCGACTGGCGTGCTCGCGGTTTCGTTGGGAGGGCCTGGGAGGAAGGGGATGTATTCCCAGAAGAACTTGCCCAGGTGGAAGGCGGGGTAAATGTAGGCGGTTTGGCCAGCGAAGGGCTCATCGGTTGCGGTGTTCCACTCGATCCACGCCTTGCGGTCGAGGCCGAAGTCTTGGCCGGTGAGGGTGGTCAACGAGTGCCTGGCTGCGGTGTTGACCGCGAGGAACCGATCGTCTAGGGCACTGATGAGCGGCTGAATGACCCGGGGCTCGGCGTATTGCCCGAGGGCGTGGGCGGCTTCTGCGCGGATGGTCGGCTCGGGTTCGCCGGTGCGTTCGATACTCCCCGGATCGGGCCTGCGGGTGGTCAGGATCAGGGCATCGATCGCTTCTGGGTTGTGGACCCGCTGGAGCGCCCGGGTGGCTTCGAGCCGAACGCGGGTGTTGGGGTCTTCGAGGGCAGCGATGAGGACGGGGACATCTTCGGGTTGGCCGTGGAGGGAGAGCCCCCGCAGGGCTGCTGCTCTGACATTGGGGTCTTCGTCGGCAGCTCGTTCGAGATAGAGGGCGTGGTAGGGGTCTTCGCCGCCGAAGTAGCCGTTGGCGAGGAGCATCGTGCCTCGGGCGCGGGCATCGGCATCCCAGGGGTTGATCGCCATCTCGGTAGCCACGAGCGGATCGGGCGGCTGCATCATCTGGAGGAGGCTTGTTGCTCCTCGCATCGACTCGGGGGCATCGCATCCGGCAAGCAAGATACACGCGAGCAGGCCTGGGGCGAGAGTTGGGTATCGGTGAGGCATAGGAGGAGTGTACGGGGTTTCCCGCGAGCCGGTCCGTGTCGGACCGGTGTCTTTGGGTTGTTTATGAGAGCATTGGGAGGTCGTGAGCAAATGACGGTCCGACACGGACCGGCTCGCAAGAGACGGAAATCTAGAGCAATCCCCCCTCATCAGGGCGGCGGAGGGCAAGCGGGGGCAGGAGCAACTCGCGGGCGATGATGGCTCTTCGCCAGTCTTGGGCGGTCATGGTCTTTCCCATGAGCGTGACAGGGGCGACGGTCCGTGCGTGTGTGTGGATGGGGAGGTCGTGTGAGTCGTCGGTGTGCATGCGACTCCTGAGCGAGATGTGCTTCGGTGCTTTAGGCGATTGAGCAACGATTCGGGGCTTTGGGCGAGGTGCCGGCTGGGGTGCTTGCCTGCGAGGGGAGCGTGTTGGCTGTGTGTTGGTTCGGCTTTGGCTTCGAGCAGTGGTTTGTCGAGTGGTAGTGGTCGTTCGTTGTGCGGTGGGTGTTGTGGGACTCCGACCGGACTGTTGGCGGGCAGCTTGTTGTCGTCTGCGGAGTGCTTCGAGTTGTTGCTGGCGTTTTTTGGCGAGTTCCTGCATCCGTTCGGTGGTGGTTCTGGTTGGTGTTGGTGTTGCTGTGCCGACTGATATCTGTGTGCTGCGGCTTGTGGGTTGCCCGGTGCGGAGGGCTTCGTGGCGGCGAGCGTCGGCTTCTTTCTCTGCTTTGCGTTGTTTCTGCTTTTTGTCGAGGGCTTGCAGCCCACGGCCGATGATGGGGCCCCCGACGACGAGAATGATGACGATGTATTGCATCCACTGCATAGTGAGGCCATTCTAGCATCTTCTCCGCGGGAGTGTGCCTGGTGTCTGCCTCGCGGCGGAGCGTGTCGCGGGAGCCGGTTTTGCACCATCCGATACTTCGCTCGAAGACTCGCTCAGTGTCGGAGGCCATTTATGCTGGAGAATTGGTGGGGATGAGGGCTTGTGGTCCCGTTGGAGCATCGGTCAGGCGGGTGAACCCCACCTCGAAGACCCGGCTGAGGGTGGTGGGGTCGAGGGTCTCGGGCGTGGGGCCTTGGGTTGCGATCGAGCAGTTTTGATTGAACAGGAGCACACGGTCTGCGAATCGGAGCGCGGCGGTCAGGTCGTGCAGCACGACCGCGACGGCGCGTCCCCGGGCAGCCTCGGCGCGGAGGAGGTGCATTGCCTTGATCGCGTGGCGGGGGTCCATGGCACTGGTTGGTTCGTCGGCGAGCAGGGCTCGGCTGGCAGTCTGGTCGGGTGTTGTGTTGGCAGGGTTGGTTGTGGTATCTGCTGCGGCGAGTTGGGCGATTGCGCGTGCGAGGACGGCTCGTTGTTGCTGCCCCATGCTCAGCTCGGTGAAGGGTTCACCAGCCCGCTCGGCAAGACCGACCGCGTCGAGTGCTGAGGCTGTTGCTTCGCGGGCTGTGGCGGCTGGGGACCTTGGTGTGCATCCGAGGGCGACGATATCAGCGACAGTGAACCCGAACGCGACACCCGGGCGTTGGGGGATATAGGCGATCGTGCGCGCGCGGTCGGGCTCGTGCATGGCGTGGACATCGTGGGTGTTGATCTGGACGGACCCGGCGCTGGGTTTGAGAAGCCCGAGCATGACGCGGAGGAGGGTGGACTTGCCCGAGCCATTGGGACCGAGGATGGCGGTGAGGAGCCCGGGCTCGAACGAGGTGGTGATATCGCGCAGGACGGGGGTGCGGGGGTGGTAAGCGAAGGAGAGGTCTTTGACACGAAGAGGCATAGTGCGTGCATGGTACGCGGCAGCGGTGTCATACGGATCACGAATAATTTGTGTGCGTCTTTACGAGCCCTGTGCGCAAGCACAGGTTCTTGGTATGCCTGTGGCAGTTGGGCATTCACCAAACCCGAGCTTGCGCTCGGGGCTCGTAGAAGCAAAACAAGACACCCGAGCTTGCGCTCGGGGCTCGTAGAAACACACGAGATACTCTTGCAAAGCGTGTTACACGGGTGTGCCGGCGCGGGCAAGGTGCATGAGCGAGCGGAAGACGCCGTCGGCTTCGGGTGAGTCTTTTTGGGCATCTTCTGGTGGCGTGCGGAGCGAATAGGAGCCGTCGGGCTGGAGGTCCCAGGCTCGTTTTTTGTCACGGGTGAGGAGGTCGCGGAGTGCGCAGAGGCGTTCTTTGGCGGTCTGGTCGTAGATCGGGCAGGCTGCTTCGACGCGGGCGTTGAGGTTTCGGTACATCCAGTCGCCCGAGTTGATGAGCCAGAGCCCGTCGATGGGGTCTTGGTGCCCCTGGGCGAAGTGGAAGAGGCGGGAGTGTTCGAGGAATCGGCCGACGATGGACCAGACACGGATGTTGTCTGAGAGTCCCGGCACACCGGGACGGAGGCAGCAGAAGCCCCGGATGACCAGGTCGATCTGGACACCGGCCTGTGAAGCTTTGTAGAGGTGCTCGGTCATTTTGATATCTTCGAGCGCATTAAACTTTGCGAAGATTCGTGCGGGCTTTCCGGCTTTGGCGTTGTCGATTTCAGTCTCGATAAGGTCACGGAATCGGTTCCGCATGGCGGACGGTGCGACGATGAGTTCGTTGTATTCGGTTTGGGCGCTTCGGCCTGTGAGGAGGTTGAAGAGGCTGACGACATCCTGGGTGATGCGGGGGTTGCAGGTGAGCAGGCCGTGGTCGGTGTAGAGCTGGGCGGTGGTGGGGTTGTAGTTGCCGGTGCCGACATGGGCGTAGCACCGGAGACCCTGGGATTCTCGGCGGACGACGAGGGAGCACTTGCAGTGGGTTTTGAG
>JAJRZG010000254.1 GCA_024275365.1 Planctomycetota bacterium
CCGGGTGCCAAGGCGACCTTCCGTATCACCGTCAAGGCCAACGCTGCTGGTGATGTCCGCTTCAAGACCTCGATGACCTCCGATCAGTTCACCCGTCCGATCGAGGAAACCGAGTCCACCAACTTCTACGAGTGATCCTCGAAGAGACGACTACCGAACAGCGGCTTGACCGCTGAATCTTGAAACACGCAGCGGGCCCGGAGTGATCCGGGCCCGTTGTTTGTTTTGTGCGATGCACACGATGGAAATATGAGAACGACTCGTGCGTTTCTACGAGCCCCGAGCGCAAGCTCGGGACCACAGATGTCGATATTTTCAGGGAACAACAGCCCTGTGCTGGCGCTCAGGGCTCGGAAAGGCACATACAAATGTTCATGAACTGTATTACGGAATGATCAGAAACGCCGCCTGCTCATCTGCAGCGAACTTCTGGATCGAGTCGGCAGCGAAGAGGATCGCTTCGGCCACCCGTTCGGTCGCGCAGTTGCCGACTCGCAGCCAGACGACCTTGGGTGGATGACCCCGTACAAAGCTCCGCTGGTGAAAGTCGGAATCCTTGGAGACGATGATCAGGGAATGCTCTTTCGTGTAATCCCAGATTGCTTCATCGCTCGCCTGGCTCAGACCCAAGGAAGCGACATGCTCCACCGTCTCGAAGCGAGTCTGCAAGCGGCTCAGAAGACGACGAGAGATATTCTCATCGAGCAGAATCCTCACGCCGAAGTACCCATCAGGCGGCGTTCGCGGTCTGCGGCAAACGCGAGGCAGGCACGGATATCTTCGGTCGTGAGCTCCGGAAAGTCGCGGAGAATATCACTCTCGCTCATGCCCGAGGCAAGGTATTCGAGCAGGTCGTATACCGTGATGCGCAGCCCGCGGATACACGGCTTGCCGCTCCGCTTGCCGGGATCAATGGTGATGATCTTGGAATACTCCATCTGTGGGAAGGATAGCAGCCCCGATGGACCCAACGCAACAAGGGCTCGCTCACCCCAACCCCATCGCCTTGCCCATCGCCCTGCCCATGTCGGCCGGGCTTTCGCAGACCTCGACACCCGCCTCTTGCAGTGCCTTGATCTTGGCGTCGGCTGTCCCCTCGCCGCCGGAGATGATCGCTCCGGCGTGGCCCATCCGCTTGCCGGGGGGGGCCGTCTTCCCTGCGATAAAGGCCGCGACCGGCTTGGTCACATGCTTCTTGATATAGGCGGCTGCCTCTTCCTCGTCGCTCCCCCCGATCTCGCCGATCATGAGGATGCCCTCGGTCTCGGGGTCATCCTGAAAGAGCTTGAGGCTGTCGATGTGGTTCATCCCCCGGACGGGGTCGCCACCGATGCCGATGCAGGTCGATTGCCCGAGCCCGAGGTTCGAGGTCTGCCAGACGGCCTCGTAGGTGAGCGTGCCCGATCGGCTGACGATGCCGACAGCCTTGCCCGTCTTGGCCTCGGAGACATGGGTGTGGATGTAGCCGGGCATGATCCCGATTTTGCACCCCGCGTTGGTGTAGGTGTCTGTGCCTGATTCACCCGAGCCGGTCTTGGGGCCGGGGGTGATGATCCCGGGGCAGTTGGGGCCGATGAGGGTGATAAGCGAGCGGGCCGGCTTGGTATCAGCACCCCGGGCTGCCAGGTTGCGTTCATCGAGGATCGCCCGGACGCGGATCATGTCCTGCACCGGCACGCCCTCGGTAATGCAGCAGATCAGTCGAACCCCCGCGTCGGCAGCCTCGAGGATCGCATCGGCGCTGAAGGCGGGCGGGACAAAGATCATCGTCGCGTCGGCCCCCGTCTCGCGGACCGCCTGGTCGACGGTATCAAATACTGGCAAGCCGTTGGCGTCCTTGGTGCCCCCTTTGCCGGGGGTGACGCCCCCGACCATGTTGGTGCCATAGTGGTAGCAGCCGCGGGTGTGGACAGCCCCGAACGAGCCGGTGATACCCTGACAGATGAGTCGCGTGTCCTTGTTGACGAGCACAGCCATGGCGGGCCTCCGAAAGGGTTGAAGGAAG
>JAJRZG010000255.1 GCA_024275365.1 Planctomycetota bacterium
CTCACCACCCGCTCGACAACGCTCACCCTCCCCGGCGGGCGCCGCGTCGAGGTGCGAGGCTCGATCGAGTGCCTCAGCACCATGCACCGCCCCTACGGCCTCATGCACCGGATCGTCCAGGATGCTCGCGAGGGGGTCCGGTCACTCTTCCGCTGGGGCGTGGTCGATGTGCTCGAACAGTGCGAAAGGGATCGGCCCTGCGAGTCGTGCAACCTCCACCCCGAGTGCCTCGGGAGGGCCAAAGACCGGCGCGATGCTGGGCACATCAGCATTGAGGACGCGGTGCGGATGAAGTCCCGCGTCGGGGCAGCGACCTGGGATGCCGAGATGCTCTGCCAGAGACCCAGCCGGAGCGATTCGGTCTTCCCCGAGTTTGACCGCGCGGTGCATGTCGTCGGCGAGGGGGACACCTGGCAAGCGCCCAAGGGCGAGCTGTTGGCGGGGATGGACTTTGGCTTTCGCGCCCCGACGGTGGTGCTCTGGACAATCCACGACGAGCACGGCGTGCTCTGGGTGATCGCCGAGCGCGTGCAGGCCGAGACGGTGCTCGCCGAACACACCCGGGCGATCGTGGAGGGACCGGGTGTTGACGGGATCGAAGGTCCGCCCTCCTGGATCGGGGTTGACCCAGCGGGCAGACAGCGCAACGACCAGACCGGCCTGAGCGCCTCAGCCGCCCTGCGCAAGGCCGGGCTGACGGTCAAGGATCAATCTCTCGGACAACAGGCCGGGCTCTCGCTTGTGCGCGCAAGGCTCAAACCAGCAGCCAGCGCAGACCAAGGCGCGAGTGCCGGCGCGGGTGCGGGTGCGAGACCGGACACAGCCGCCCCGCCGCGACTGTTTATCCATGCCCGATGCACCCGCCTCATCGAGTGCCTCGAACGGTACCACTACCCGGCAGACCGCCCCGAGTGCCAAAAGCCTGAGAAGGATGGCTTTGACCACGCCCCGGACGCGCTGCGGTACCTCATCCAGGGTCTTGATCGTCCGTTTACCTGCAAGTTCAGCTCCTACTAGGGGTTATACCACTGAACTATGGATTTCTTCTCTATGGGATATGGTCCAACTGCCGAACAAATAGGCCTGTAGAGTGGTAAAAAGGTTGAGAGTACTGCAAGAGAAGTGGTAGTATTCGGAGTTATGGAACTGATGGAACGGACACACCGAACACAACGCACCACAGCTGCCAGGCGGCAGGCTATTGGCTATGAATGTCCGACAGGCCGCCCGTTGGATTTCCGCTGGCTAGACACCGCAGCACAAGCACACAGCCGAGTTGACCAATCCGGCAGATACGCAGATTCCCGCAAGATGGCCGAGTTTCTTGCTGCCGCGGTTGCCACAGCGGCAGTCTCCGCGGCTTTTCTCAGCGCACTCGAAGCCCTGAGCCGGAGCATGGATCGGCGATGAGCGAGCCCGACGAACAGACAAAACTTGATCGAACAGAGAATCCCGAGACGGCTTCACAAGATGTGCAAGGCATGCCCGAAGATATGGCGGATGTCATGCGAGGAATGCCGCCACAGGTTGTGAAAGCAATGATGACCTCGTTCACGATGGGTCCACTCCCTAACCCCATCATGGACAAGATCAACGAGGAACACATCAGCAAGGCGTTGGGTCTCGCGTCACAAGCGGTAGAGAACAACTACAAGCTTGATAACCGTGAGATTGACATCAAAAGCTCGAATCGCTGGTTCGCTTTAGCTGTTCTGGCCATCATCCTCGGTGTTCTTGTGGCTCTTGTGATAGTGCTTCAGGATAAGCCGGATGTGCTTCTCCCCACGATCACCGGTCTCGTCGGGCTCGGAGCCGGGGCATTAGGCGGGTATGGCTACGGCAAGTCCAAAGCCGACTCCTGAGACCTTTGCCTACTCCGGCATCGGCAGCAACATCGGTACCGCAACCTGGATAAACAGGTACGACCCCACGCCCAGCAGGATCATCGCCAGCACCACCTGGAAGGTCAGGATGAGCACCTTCAGCCAATACTTCTCGAAGGTTGCCACCCGCACCGCCCGGTAGGTCAGCGATATCCCAAACGCCAGCGGGATCAGCAGCAGGAACCACTGCCGATGCAGGTCGATTGGATCAAGGAACGGCCTCCACCCGGTCGAGGCGAGGGGCAACTCGAGACCCATGAGGATGGAACCCGGACTGAAGGGGCCAATCATGACACACGCCCCCGCCGCACTCGGCCCGCAGATGGGAACGCTGCGTCGATCACCACAATCAGGTTCAGCATCCCGGCAATGGTGCAATAGAGAATCCCGATCTCGTTCATTTTTGCAAGGCTCTTGCTGATCGGAGGGCGGGACCCAGCCGGGCCGACCACCCACTCCCCGGTGGACGGGTCTTTGATCTCACCAGGCTTTGGGCTCCGGGGCACGCCGGTCACCGGATCAAGGGCCTTGAAGTGGTTCTGATGGACGAAATCGGTCGCCAGGGCAACCGGGCCGACGAGCACCTGCCCCATAAACCACAGCCGATCCTGCCTTGAATCGATGACATCGATGCCCCCGATGAGCAGCCCCCCAAAGAAAAGCCCCAGGATGCCGCCCGCGACCAGCAAGGCCCGTTTGAGCTGTCCTTGATACAAGTGCCCAGCCCCGGGGAGGATGATTGCCAGAATCCCGGCGATCGGGTCCAAAGGCGGGGTCTCGAGGTGGTCGTGTGTGGTGGGGTTCATAGGGCAGATCAGGGGGTGGAGAGGGTCAAACTAGGGATGGTCTTGGGGAGCCGGGCAGCAGGCCGGTGGGCATCAGAACAACATGACTCAGGAGCAATCGAGCGGGCAAGACAGAAGATCGGGACGAACCCCATCGCGGGGACAACATCGTGCGTATGCTCCGCGCCCTGAGTGACAAGGGTACGCGGTTTGGAAGTGTACCGCGAAAAACAGGCGGGGCATTCAGCCGGGGCGTCCACCCGCAAGAAGCCCGTCAGAACAAAGACATCCCCCCAGAAAAGGGGGACGGGTCGGTAAGGCGATCCGGGGACCGTGCAGGAAGGTGCATCATGGCGATGGAGCAGGTTATGGACTCGTGCGAACTACTGGAAAGGGCCGTGCAACCGAACTGGTCACGCGCTGCGACATTCATCCTCGGCCAGGACGGGGACGAGGAAGAGTTTGACGGCTTTGACGACTTTGACGATGATGACGACGACGAAGCCTTCGATGAGTTCGGGGATGACGACGATGACCTCGATGACGACCCCGTCGATGACGATGATGATCTCTAACGCCCATCGTGCATAACGGTGCGGCGGGGAGAGATCTCATGCCAGCCGCCAACAACACGCCCGAGAATGAATCCCTGCCACAGGGGGTCACCCATGACCGCCGATCGGGAGAGGACCGCCGCGATCTCCAGACCGAAGACACCGGCTTTGCGCGCCGTCGAGGGCCTGGTCGGCGACTCAGTGACTTTGTCAAAGCCGCAGAAGAAGGCGAGATGACCCCCGAACAGTTCCTGTTCCTGGTCGCGATCGATGCCTTCAAGAAAACCAACAGCGTGGCGTACCCGAGCTGGACCGATGTGCTCGAAGTTGTGCGTCTGCTTGGGTACCGCAAAACGATGCCCTCAGAAATTGAGTTCAGGAACGCTGAAGACTGGCGCGAGCAGCCTCATACCGAGTCTGGCGTACGCCCCCAACGCTGGCACGAACGGTTCACACCCGGTGAACTCGGGCAGAAGCACAACAACGACGCGGCGTAACCACTCTCCCGCTGGCTCGGTTCCCGGTGCAACGGCTCTCCGAGCCGTGCATGTCGCGTGCGCACCTCTTTTTTTGAACGCCGATACTCCATGTTTTTACGAGCCCCGAGCGCAAGCCCGAGAGAAGGGAATGTCCAGCATCGCAGACAAAGCCCGACCCTGTGCTCGCGTACAGGGCTCGTAGAGACACACACAAAGTCACACAATCCGTATCACACGCACGGCTCGGAGAGCCGTCCCACCGGGGACCGGATTCCGCACACTTCCCCAATCCACTCAGCCCGGATACGCATCACACCCCGTCCCTGCACGCAAGATGGGCTGCACGAATGCTCGCCCTGCCCTTCCCTGTTTGGCACATATTCACTGTGTGCCGGGCGCTGGGTCTGGCTGAATCTGGGCTCCTGGGGAGGGGTGAAGTATGTCCATGCTGGAAGAAGTGCCGTCGGCTTCGGAACTAGTCTCTGTGCTCGATGTCGGGATGGTCAAACCATTTGCGATGGTCACGGTTCGCCCCGATGCGCTCCGCGAGCATCAGGTTTCGCTGCTCCGTAATGAGCTTGCCGATGTCGTTGATCGCTCGTGCGGGCAGGTGTTGCTGCGGTTTCGAAATAATGCCGATGTGTGCGTGAGCTGTCTCAATGAGCTGATCTGTGAGTCCCATCGGTGTGAAGCCCTCGGCGGCCGCATGTATATCGTCGGCCTGAGTCCAGACATGCGGCACATGCTCAAGGGCACCGGGCTCGATCAGCACCTGCACCTGGCCCACGATACCGCGGATGCCATGCGGCACTTTGACCGCAGGCATCTTGCAGCCTGATGCGAGCTCCGTATCGGCATCTGCCAGCTAATGGCACTTCCGCTCGGGTTGTCGTTTGACTTCTACCGGCTCGCCCCCGACGGTGAGCGTCGCGCGCGTGCTGCTGCGCGTGCGGTGCCTGGAAAAGAGCGACGAGGGGAGCACCCGCCGAAGCAACCACGCGCCCGCGCACAATGCCGCCAGCGTCACGAACCAGAACTGCGGGTCGGCAAAGGGGAGCTGTGTATTCGTCACGCTTTCTGCCGGGGCAGACTCCTGGGCCGCCATCGTGATAGGAGCGAGCACAGAGCACTGAGCAACAAGGCTGATGGCTAAGCAAAACCAAGAGACTCGCACACTATCCCTCTCGGGCGTTGCGCATTGCCCCTGCGATTGTATCGCGATGCTGTTCACCCAACCACCTTCATAACCTGAAACACCGCTCCCGAGAACACATACGCGAGCCCACACATCCAGCCCAGTTGCAGGACAGCCCACTTCCAGTGCCCCGCCTCCTTGGCGGTCACCACGAGCGTCGGCAGGCACTGCATCGCAAGCACATAATAGATCAGCAGCGACCAACTCGTCGCGGCTGTAAAGATGAGCGTTTTGCCATCATCACGCTTTGCGACCGCGAGAGACTTGAGAAACCCGTTTCCCTCATCGGTCCCTGCGGTCTGCACCGCCATCGTCGAGACAAACACCTCTCGTGCTGCAAAGCTCGCAAGCACGCCGATGGTCAGCTGCCGGTCATACCCAAGCGGTGCAAAGATCGGCTCAACCGTCGCCCCCAGCCGTCCCAGATAACTGTACCGCGAGGCGTGCTTGGCTTCGAGAATATCTGCCCGAGCGAGCAACTCCTCAGAGGTTGCTCCCTCCTCTCCCCCTTCTTCATTTGCCATGTGCCCATTTGCCCGCTCCCGCAGCTCCACCGCCTGCGCCGGAGGCTCAACGATCGGATACGCATTGAGCCACCACAACACCATCGTGATCGCCAGGATCGCAGTCCCTGCATTCTGCAAAAAGAGCACGCCCCGGTTCCGGGCTGTGAGCAGCGCGTTCCACATGCTCGGCGCACGATAGCTCGGCAGCTCCATCACCATCGCCCTGCTCTTGCCCGGCAGGATCGTTCGCCTTGCAATCATCGCGCTCACCACGCCCGCAAACACGCCAAGCACATAGCACCCGCTAAACGCAAGCGCCTGCATCCCGGGGCTCTCCGGGAACAGCAACCCCGTCAGCAAAACATAGACCGGGATCCGCGCGGTGCAGCTCATAAAGGGCGCAGCCAGGATTGTTGCCAGCCGATCCCGCCTGTCTGGCACGCCACGCGCCGCGATGATCCCGGGGATCGCGCACGCATGGCTCGATAAAAAAGGCACAAACGCGTGCCCGCTCAGCCCAAACGGGCGGAGCACCTTGTCGATCACGAACGCGGCCCGGGCGAGATACCCCGTGTCCTCGAGCAACGAGATCAACAAAAACAATATACATATCTGAGGCACAAAGATCAGCGTCGAGCCCACCCCCGCGAGCACGCCATCAATGAGAAGATCATGCACCGCGCCGGCTGGCAACACCCCACTCAGCCAGCCCCCGAGGTGCCCAAAGAGCATGTCGATCCAGTTCATCGGATAGGCTGCGAGCTTGAAGATGACCCAGAAAAGCCCGGTCATCACCGAGACAAATGTCAGCACGCCAAGCATCGGGTGCGTGAACGCCCGGTCGAGCCGATCCGTCAGCGTGTCGGGCAGCGGCGGGGCTGTGCCGGCTGCCATCTGGGCATAGAGCTCGTCGGCCCAGTCGGAGAGCCCCTCCTCGGTGCCCGGCGGGCTCTCGCGCGGGATACGGGGTGTGGCGAGAGTCTCGCAGAGTGTGTCCACGCCCTCGCCGGTGCGCGCGCTGCACACCACCACCCCAACGCCCAACCGATCGGCCAGCACCTTCTCGTCGGCGTGGATGCCCCGCTTGCGCGCTTGATCGACGAGGTTGATCGCCACCACCATCGGCAGGCCCCGCCGGGTTGCCTCGCCAACGAGCATGAGGCTGCGCGAGAGATTCGTCGCGTCGGCGACGACCACGATCGCGTCGGGCTCTGCGAGCGATTCACCCTTGAGTGCGAGTTCTCCGGCGAGCACGCTTCGGCAGATCTCGGCCTCGCTCTGTTCGAGTTCGAGCGAATAGATGCCGGGGAGGTCGATGAGTTCGCTGCCTTCGGGCAGGCCTCGGGGCGCGCCGACGCGAGATTCCTGCGTGGTGCCGGGGAAGTTGCTCGTCTTGTGCCGCACACCACAGAGCCGGTTGAAGAGGCTCGTCTTCCCGGTGTTGGGGTTGCCAAGCAAGACAACCCTTCGGGGAGCATCGGGTGCTCCTGATCCGACGCTTTGCTCGAAGACTCGCTCAGCGTCGGCGTCCGAGCGAGCAGGTGATGTATCATCGGCGTGATTGGCGGCAGAAGGGCTCGTCATCGCGGGGTTGCTTTCTCACTCAAAGAACGAGACGAGTCAGTGGCTTCACAACGCTGCACCGTTCACCGAGCCGGGGAGACTCTCGTTGACCTCGACCTGCACCTGCTCGGCAAGCTCACGCGCAAGCCCGATGCGGCTCGCTGGCCCGCCCTGGCACCCCACCTCGACGATCCAAGGCCCATTCGCCCGGCAGAGCCTGATCCGCTGATTGGGACGAAGACCCAGTGCCCGCAGATACGCCGCGTCGGCCCCGGCAGCAGACAAGCCTCGGATGATCCCGCACTCGCCGGACTCCATGCAACAGAGCCCGACGATCCGCCCCGAGCCCTGCTTGCCGCAACAGGCGTTCTCACGGCCACAGCCCTCGGGCTCGCCCGCGTGCCCCGCCTGACCTGCCTGGTCCTTGCGAGTTGGATTCTGGTTATCCCGAGTCTGCTCAGCCACGCTCTACGCCTTCCAGCGGCCCAATCGGACCCGCCGGGGGAGTATAGCCGGGGGATTGAGACTCAGTCGCAGATAGCCGGGGTATCTGCTGAACTCTTGCGTTACCCGTTCCCGCTCGACGACCCTACCTGCCAAAGAATGCATGTTCGACAGATTCCGAGTCACCGAAGCGGAGGCAGAAATGATGCGAGCCACATGGTATGAACGCGATGTGAAGTACTTTTGGCGACTCAGCGATTCAGTCCAGCATCGCCTCCATTGCCTGAAACGCCGGATGGTCCGGGTATTCCGAAACCACCATTCCGGCAATCACCGCGGCCTCGTCATGCTCTCCGAGTCTGGCGTAGGTCAGAGCGAGTGTGCAGAGCACATTACTTCGCACCGGTTCAGACATCCATCTCTCGGACTGCTGGTCCCCTCCAAGCAATGGCGCACTCGCGATTATGTCGGCCTCGGCCAGTTCCGCGGGGTGGGCCAAGACGCTCTCGAGCAAATCTACCGCCTCCTGAAGGCGCATTCGATTACTCGGAGGGAAGTTTGCAAGATGGAACGCGAGCATGTACGCAAGATGGGCCTCAGCACTGCCCCAGTCTTCCGCTTGGGCAAGCCATGCTCGGGCGAATCCTTCACGGAAGCTGCCAAGTGGGGTTACATCACCTGCGCACAACAGGGCATGTTCTCCAGCCCCTGCTCGCCGAACACTCAGACCGTTGATCTGTATTAAAATACCGATCGCACCATCGAGGTCGCCGGCATCGACCCGATCCCGTGCGGTATCCTGCAGGCACTGATCGGCCCACCAAGACCAAGCGAGCGACTGCTGCACAGACTCCGGCAACCCTCTCACGAAACTGGCGGACTCCTCAAGAAGTGAGGCAGATGCCTCAAAAGCCCCGGCTGCCCGTTCACCATGTGATGCAACCCGGAACAAACGCTGCACGCTCAGCACGGAAACCGGGTCTACTTGAAAGAGAGGATCGTCCAGTGTGGAACGCACAACACCCAGTGCCTCTATTGCAGTCTGTAGCGTGGCATCCCGATCCTCGTCACTACCAGTTCGTGCCGCCGCTGTTTCGCGTAGGGCAACTCGCTGATCCCAGTACGCCAGACGATCCTGCAACCGAAGAGCATACATCGAGCCATCAACAGCGATAACCTCTGCCAGAACAAAGTCCTCGACACCGTTTGCCAGTGCAAGACATGTAAAACGAACCGATTCTGGTGCCTGATTCGGCGGTGTCCGCTCGTATTCTGTAAATAGGAGACCGAGCCAATCCCGATAGAACTGGATGCGGTCGTCACGAGTTGGATTGCTCCTTTCAAACCTCCTCGCAGCTTCGGAGTACGCACGAAGCAGGGAGTTCGCATCATCATCTCCCGGATCAGAGGTTCTTGCACCCGCCAATACCACGCTGGTTATGGCCACAGCGACAAGGGACATGGCAAGGCGAGATCGGAATAACTTCCGAAACAGCTGGGCGGGGTTCATGCTTCGCATGTATAGGTTCCTTTCCCGAAACATATGTCCACACGATCACTCAAGAGTCTCACAATCGACCTCTGAGAGGAGCGAACAACTGCCGTTTGCCCAGAGATTGGCAACACCGGTGGATGTCCCGTCGCCACATGGCTGCTGCCACGGGTTCCCAAGAATCGAGCAGGTACACCATGTATAAGTGTTGCCCCATGTGCCGCCGGTACTCCACGAGTGAGTCATTTCGACAGTCTTTCCCATGGTACCCAACAGAGTTCCCGAGATTGTCGCGATCTTGCAAGGAGGAGTCGAGTATGTGCAATCGCTCCGTATTTCAACTCAACCGTGGTGCCAATCGTCACCCCAAGGGCAGCACCAAGCGACGCCTCAATCCCGGGCACGCCCACAGTGACTTCGGAACTGATGGTCGCCGTTGCTGACTGTGTTTGAGAAAGCTTGGTTCCCAAAGTGCAGGTTAACGGGCCGCTGGGCGGATTGTCAGGGCAGCCTGGGTCTGCTTCCTCGTTACAGTTTTTGCACAATAGCGAGCCCGCGACAACAAGTGGCGTTCCAGGGAGTGTGACAACGGGTGTGCCATCAACCCGACGGCACCATGTTTGGTTCGGTGTACAACAGAAATCGTTGTCGTGAGGGAGCATGCAAGTACACTCGGAGAGCGGTACGATCATCGCCCCACCGCCCGGCCCACCCCCGACTTGTGCAGATACCCCCGCTGTCATGAAACTCATACCAACACAGGCTGCCATGAGATTCCGTCGAGTTCGAAATGTCCTCATGTATCTTGCCCCTTCATCTGCTCGGATGAGCTATGACTCAGATATCGGACAGACTACCCCCCACCCCCCCCCCCAACCTGTCAAGGCAAAAACCTCTTATTTTAGTTGCATTTTAGAACCTAGTGTTTTTAAGGGGTTACAATTATACATGTCCAGTATCAACCTCCCGCCGACCCCACCAGTTCACCGCTACCCTCGAACCGCTTCATCGCTGCGAGCAACTGCTCGACCTGCTGGGGCGGCTTCATGTTCATGAGCTAACGGCGAGAACTCCAGCTCGGCCTACCTCTTCCACCCCGTGCCCTGCAGGGCCGACCTCACCGGCGACGGTGTGGCAGACATCCTGGATTTCCTCGGGTATTTCGCGTTGTGGACAGCCCACGACCCCAACGCCGATTGGAACAGCGATGGTAAAATTAACACCCTCGACTTCATCGCGTTTCTGAGAAACTGGGCAGCGGGGTGTTAGAGCACGATGCCGCTGGAGCCTCAGACGGGCCTGATTGACGGAAAACGGGCGATCCGTGCGGCTATTTCAAAGTCAGACTTTGGAACAGCCGCAATACTCGTCGATGACCATCAATCGTGACCTGCCCCCTCTTTCCGCACGGCTGCACTAAGAAGCGTGGTGCGGCGAAAGCGTTTAGGCTTGCTTGCCCGCTGCCGACCCCACCAGCATGGCATTGCTCTCAAACCGCTTCATCGCGGCTAAAAGCTGCTCGACCTGCTGGGGCGGCTTCATATTCATCAGCCGACGCCGGAGGGCGGTGATGGTCGCGAGGGTCTGGGGGTCGAGGAGTTTCTCATCTTTGCGGGTGCCGCTGGCAGCGAGGTTGATCGCGGGGAAGAGCCGCTTCTCGCTGATCTTGCGGTCGAGGATGAGTTCCATGTTGCCGGTGCCCTTAAACTCCTCGAAGATCACCTGATCGCCCTGGCTTCCGGTATCGACAAGACAGGTCGCCAGAATAGTCAGGCTGCCCGCTTCTTCGGTGTTGCGGGCAGCGCCAAAGAGCAGCTTGGGCACTTCGAGCGCCTTCGAGTCGATCCCGCCACTGAGAGTTCGGCCCGAACTGGCGTGCTGTCTGGATCGGTTAAACGCCCTGCCGACACGGGTCAGCGAGTCGAGCATGATGACCACATGCTTGCCGGCCTCGACCATGCGCTTTGCCCGCTCGACGGTCGTGGTGCTGACCGCCACATGCCGCTCTGTGTCGTGGTCGTTGCTCGAAGCGATGACCTCGATCCGGTCGCCCCAGGGCGGGGATTTGCGAGACTGCTTGCCGGTGTCGGGGTCGCGAGTCATCGGCCCGAGGAACGACCGCTTGAAGTCGGTCACCTCTTCCGGCCGCTCGTCGACGAGCAGCATGAACACATACAACTCGGGGTGGTTGGTCAGTAGGCCTGTTGCGATATCTTTAAGGAGCGTAGTTTTGCCGGCCTTGGGAGGCGACACGATCAAGCCGCGTTGCCCGCGCCCAATCGGGCAGAACAGATCAATCAATCGGCATGAGTCCGGGCAGCCCGGGTGCTCAAGAGCCAGCATCGGCTCAGGATCGATCGAGGTCAGGTCGGCAAACTGGGGTCGTGTGCAGAACTCCTCGGGAGGCATCCCCTCGATCGAGACAAACGACTCGACCACCGGGCGCGGGGGCCTGGGAGCGTTGTTCTGCTTGTGCTTGCCCGCCCGACGCCGCCGGCGGGGCTTTTTCATGGTCACGGTAACAGTGACCTCGAGCCCGTTGCGCAGGTTGAACTGCTCGCCAAAGGCAAGGGGGACAAAGGGGTCGTCAGCGTGTTCGAGGATGTTCGCGTCCTGCAACTGGCGAACACGACCCTCGGCGCGCTGAGGCCACTCAAGGATACCGGTCAGCGTTTCCATACGGTCTCTGCACTCTGCCCTGGATGCGGTATACAGCAACCACACGCACGGGGTGAAAACCCCGCCTGTCAGAGTCGGCTTGGTGGCACTCTTTCGTAGTCACCCCCACGCCAACACCACTATCAGACCCGCTTCAACCCGGTTTGTCAAGCCCGGGCTTGTGGGTCTCTGGCAAGAATGGGTCCACAGCCGCTACCATGCAGCCTAGAAAGGACCCCAACGCCCTCCATGCAGATTCTCCAAGGCATCCCTGTTTCGTCGGGCATCGTTATCGGGCGGGTCTTCGTGCTCGACCACGACCCCCACCGCGTCGCCCGCTGGACGGTCAGCCCGGATCGTGCTGAGGACGAGGTCGCCAGGTTTGATACCGCGATCGAGCAGTCTCTGGCCGATCTCGATGGTGTCTATGCCGAGGCTGAAGCCGAACTGGGCATCGAAACGGCCAAGATATTCCTCTTCCACAAGGGCATGCTCAGCGACCCCTCGCTCATCGATCCCATCCGCGAGATGATCCGCCAGGAGCGGGTCAACGCCGAGCACGCGGTTGTGGTGGCCTTCGACGCGCTCGCCCGGGCCTTTCGTCGGCAACGAAACTCCGCCTTTCGCACGAAAACAGACGATATCCGCGACCTCGCCACCCGCGTGCTCGACCACCTCATGGGTTCTGGACCCGCCCGGCTTGCTGAGCTTGAGCACCCCGCGATCATTGTCGCCACCGACCTGACCCCCTCCCAGACCGCAGCCTTTGACCGCGAAACCATCGTCGGGTTTGTCACCGACCTGGGCGGCAGGACAAGCCACACCGCCATCGTCGCCAACGCGCTCGAACTCCCTGCGGTCGTCGGCTGCCGAAATATCACCATGACCGCAAAGGCCGGGCACACCGCCATCATCGACGGCGACCGGGGTCTGGTCATCCTCGACCCAGAGCCTCAGGAACTCGAAAAATACCGAGGATTCATCGAGCAGCGACGCACCTACCAGCTCTCGCTGGCCGAGGTCGCCGATCTGCCCAGCATCACCCGAGATGGCATCCACATCCGAATCTTCGGGAATATCGAGTTTCCTGAAGAATGTACCACCACCATCGAAAAAGGCGGCGAAGGAGTCGGGCTCTACCGCTCTGAGTTCCTCTACTTTGCTGGCGGCGAGAGCGAGCCCACCGAGGAAGACCACTTCAATGCCTATACAGAATGTCTCGATCGGCTGCATGGCAAGCCCCTGACCATCCGCACCGTCGATCTCGGGGCTGACAAATATACACAGTCACAGGCAGTAACGCCCGAACGAAACCCGGCTCTTGGGCTTCGCTCGATCCGCTACAGCCTTGCAGACAAACCCGCGTTTGTCAGGCAACTCCGAGCGATCCTCCGGGCCAGTGCGCTCGGGCCGGTCAAAGTCATGTTCCCCATGGTCACAACCATCGGTGAGCTCAGGCAAGCCAAGCATATCCTCGGGGATGTCATGGAAGACCTCGATGATCTCGGGGTCGAGTTTGACCGTGGGATCGAGGTCGGGGTGATGATCGAGCTCCCCGCAACAGCCCTCACAGCCCCCACCTTTGCCCAGGAGGCCCAGTTCTTCTCAATCGGGACAAACGATCTGGTGCAATACACCCTGGCGGTCGATAGAACCAATGAACGGGTCTCGTCGCTCTATCAGCCGGCCCACCCCGCGGTCGTCCAGCTCATCCGCATGATCGTCAAAGCTGCCAATAAAGCAGAGATCGAGGTCTCCTGCTGCGGCGAGGCAGCGGGCGAGCTAGACTACGCCCTCTTGCTGATGGGGCTGGGGCTCCGGACCCTCTCGGTGCCCGGCAACTCCATCCCCCACCTCAAACGGCTGGTGCGGAGTGTTTCGATACAGCAGTGCGAGCGGATCGCCCGAAAGGTGCGGTCGTTCTATTCGGAAGTCTTGGCCGCGACCTATCTGCGCGACCAGACACGGAAATTGGTCCCCGAGGCCTTCGACGGGCGTGCTGTCGAAGCAAGGGATTGAGCCGGGCTACACCGGGCAGAATGAGCCCGCCCCCGGCACAACCCCCTCCAACGGGCACAGAACAACACGGCGTGACGCCCATTTCGGTGTCGTGCCGGGACGAACCACTCCGGGCTCTTGGTTGGACACCCAAGACCCGACACTCGACGAGCGTTCCACCCGGAATCGGATGCCGGACCTCGACGAGAGCATTCCACCGCCACGAGCGCACCGCGCTTTGGGGCGGCACAGTGCGCAAGGCTCCCATGCCGACCTGAGGCACGGGAGGAGAGGCAAGCACCCGCACGAACCCCCCTTGGGCAGCTCGCTGCAGCGCGACCACAAAGCGGTCGTAGCGGAAAGGCGACGATGCCAGAAACTTCTATGATTATCAACTATGTCCCCGGCGAAGAGTGCCGGCTTGCGATCGTCTGCGACGGGATGCTCGAAGAGTTCCACGCGGAGCGCACCTACGCGGTGAGCCGGGTCAACAACATCTATGTCGGCAAAGTGACCAATGTCGAAGCGGGCATTCAGGCTGCCTTTGTTGACTTTGGGCTCGAAGACAACGGCTTCCTCCACATCTCTGATCTCCACCCTCGCTACTTTGTCGAGGACGACGCGACCGAGCGGGTCGGGAAAAAGACCCCCCGCCGCGAGAGGCCGCCCATCCAGCACTGTCTCAAGCGCGGGCAGGAGATCATCGTCCAGGTCCTCAAGGAAGGCGTGGGCACCAAAGGCCCGACACTCACCAGCTACCTCTCCATCCCCGGTCGCTATCTGGTGATGATGCCTCAGATGGACAAGGTCGGCGTCTCGCGCAAGGTCGAGGACGAAGAAGATCGCACCAAGATGCGCGACATCCTCAACGAGCTCGACCTGCCCGAGGGCTTTGGGTTTATCCTCCGCACCGCCGGCTTTGACCGCACCAAGACCGACCTCAAGCGCGACCTTGCCTACCTCATGCGGCTCTGGAAGGACATGGAGGCCAGCCGCAAGAAGGCCGGGAAGCGGACCCGTTTGCTCTATACCGAGAGCGACCTGCTCGTCCGTGCGCTCCGTGACCTGGTCACCAACGACATCTCGCGGATCATTGTCGATGACGAGGGTGCCCTCGCCCGGGCTGCCCAGTTTATGAAAATTGTCGCGCCGAGATCGAGCGTCAAGGTCATGCGGTATACGGGACGCCGACCCATCTTTCATGCCTTTGGTATCGAGCAGCAGCTCGCCCTCTCGCACGCTCGCGAGGTGCCGCTGCCCTCGGGCGGTCGGCTGGTCATCGACGAGACCGAGGCCATCATCGCGATCGATGTCAACAGCGGCAAGAGCCGATCGGCACGCGATGCCGAGACCAACGCCTACAAAACCAATGTCGAGGCGGTCGAGGCGATCTGCCGTCAGCTTCGGCTGCGAGATATCGGTGGCATCGTGATCAACGACCTCATCGACATGCGCCAGTCGAAAAACCGCAAGTCGATCGAGTCGCTCTTCCGCGACCGCCTCAAGCGCGACCGCGCCAAATCGAGCATCGCCCCGATCTCCCCCTTTGGCATCCTCGAAATGACCCGCCAACGCATGAGAGGCAGCCTCCGGAGCCAGCACTACACCGACTGCCCAACCTGCCACGGCAAGGGACTCGTCCAACGCCCCAACTCGGTCTCGAGCGACGCGCTCCGTGAGGTCGCGGTCCTGCTCGAACACGAAAAAGTCGAACGGGTCGAACTTGTGGTCAGCTGGCGCATCGCTGGCGAGTTGCTCAGCAACCGACGCAGCAGCCTCAACCGGCTCGAACGCGCAAACAGCAAGCAGGTGCAGGTCCGTGTGAGCGAAACCCTCGGGATCGACCGGTTCAGCATCTACGCCTATGACGCCAACGGCTCGGATGTTGACCCCTCAAGGCTGCCCAAGCCCAAGAGCCCTGAGAGCCAGCTCGAAGTGGTTGAATCTGCCGCTGTGCCCGATGGGTGGGCGGTCGATCCGATCGAATCACCCGCAAATCTCGACGATGATGCCCCGCCCGCACCCGAAGGCCCCACGCTCCATCCCATCGAGATGGAGGTTGGCGAAGAGCGCGCCAGCGACACCGAGAATGGAGAAGGCACCAGCAAAAAGAAACGCCGCAGAAGACGCCGCCGCTCGAAGAAGCCGGGCGAGGGTGAGGCTGGTACCGAAACCACAGAAGCCGAGACCACCCAGGCCCAGCCCACCGAGAACACGACACCGCAGGATTAAACCACAGCGGTTCCCGAACAACCGGACGCGGGTGAAGCAGGCGAGAGTGCATCGGCAGATGGCGAAGCGCCCAAGAAAAAGCGTCGCAGGCGCAGACGGGGGAAGAAATCCAGCACGACAACAGAGACTGCTGCAACCACCGAAGGCCAATCCACAGCCGAGGTGCCGACAACCGAGTCGGATGCCAACGCGGGGGGCCAGGCACAGAACAATGCACCGACTGACGAGGCAACCGACGAAGTAACACCCGAAGGCGAAGAACAACCCAAGAAGAAAAAACGGAACCGCCGTTCTCGCCGGAAAAGAAAGCCATTTGCCACCGAAGATGCAGATGCACAGACCGAGACCGCCGAAGCAACACCGGCATCTGCACTGGCCGAATCTGCCTCGGATGAGACCGCTTCCCTGAGCACCGACACGACTGGAGCAGAGCCCGCCAACTCAGAGCCTGTTGCCAAGAAAGTTAAAAAGAAGCGTCGCCGTCGAAAGCCTGCGGGTGAGACCGCGAGTGAGTCCCCGAGTGGCTCGGTGAGCAACTCCACCGTTGAGACCAAGCCCGTCGAAGCAAATGCGAAAAAGACAGCAAAGAAAGCCGCCAAGAAGGCTGCGAAAAAGACTGCTGCCAAGAAAGCCCCCCGCACACTCTACGGCTCCACCCGCCGCAAGATCGGTCCCTCAGAATCCTCCCGGGCACACGAGGAATAACGCGGTGTACGAAGAGTTCATGGGTGTCTTTACGAGCCCCGAGCGCAAGCTCGGGTTTGTGAATGGCCGATTGTCACAGGCATGTCCCAATCCTGTGCTTGCGCACAGGGCTCGTAGAAACACACGAGCTATATTCGCAATCTCTTCACCCACCATACCAATATCTCGCCAAATCCTCGGAAAACGCAGCATCAAACTCCGCGTCGAGATCGGGATCGATGTGGTCGAGGCTCTGCCCCGTCGCGCCTTTGTTAAGAAACATCGCCTCCCGCGCGAGCGATTCCCGCCCACCCCGGAAGAGGCTCTCACCGCCTCGGGCCTTCTCTTTGCGTTCGATCTCTCTCATGCGCCAAAAGTCAGAAAGCTCGACAGCACGGGCGACCTTCGCCTCGTCGATCGCCTCACCAGCAAACTCGAGCATCGTCCGAAGCTCGCGGGCAGTGTCGGCCTTGATCGCCTCGTAGCTGGTCACGAGCACGGGGAATCGGTCGGTTGTCGTCCAGCTCTCGGCGTGCTGTGTCCAGGAGCCAAAGCCCATCTCGATCCATGTCGGGTCGCCGCCACGGTCGATGAATGTGCGCGCATAGGAGGTCGCATCAAGCCGGGATGCCTGTTCGAGCCGGGCGTAGTTCATGCCGCTGAGCAGGATGTCCTTTGGGTGACGGGTGATAACAATCGCCCTGTCTGTCATGCCGAGATAGGGCAGGGTGTCAGTGAGCACAAAGTGTGTTTTCACGAATAGTTTTTCGCTCGAAGTGTCAATTCGCCCTGCGGGACGGTGCAAATCCGGGATGCGGCGGTTGAGATCGAGTGAGTTGCGGGGCTCACCCCACAAATAATGGTGCAGCAGGAACCGCACCCAGGTGTTGCCGCTCTTGGGATAGCTCGCAAGCCAGACGACCTTCATCGGGTGGCTCCCTGTGCTCGCACCAATGCTGCGTACGCCCCGTGCAGCCTGTCACAAAACGCGGTCTGGTCCATCAAGTACGAGGCCTTCATGCGCGCGCGCAGCGAAGTACGGAGTGTTGCGAGCTTCTCCATATCACTTGCCAACGCCGCAGCGATCTCGATGTACCGTTCCGTATCCGACGCGATGCACTCCTCCAACCCCACCGCAAAGAGCAGCGAGACCCCCACCCGCCCCGCGTGCAACTGCCCGGAAAGCGTGACGACGGGCACACCCATCCACAACGCCTCGCAGGTGGTCGTTGTCCCGGCATAGGGGAAGGTATCGAGTGCGATATCGACATGCGCGTAGGCTGCCATATGGTCGGCGGTGTCACCAGTCGGGGCGAGCGGCTCGATGCGATCGACCTCGACACCCCGGGCGGTGAGTTCTCCCACGATGCTCGCTCGCGTCGGCTCATCGGTGAACGCCGCGTTTTTCAGAACGAGCCTCGAACCAGGCACTCGCGCGAGCAGCCTTGCCCAGACATCGAGCACACCCGGTGTGGTTTTGGCGAGGTTGTTGAATGAGCCAAACGAGATGCGCCCCCGCTCGATCGCTGGCAGAGGCAAGACTTGCGGGGCGTGTTCGGGCTCGCTATAGCACCACGCGCAGGGGTCGAGCCTGATGAGTCTTTCGCTGCACCACACCTCGGCACCATCGGGATCGGTTCGGCTGTCCACAACGCGAGCATCGATCGCGGGGTTGCCCGTCGTTGCTGGATAGCCCAGCATGCTCACCTGTACCGGTGCCATGCGGGCAGCAAGGGCGGTCTGGCGGTTGCCGACCGAATGGCCGGAGAGCTCGACGAGCAGGTCGATCCCGTCGCTTCTGGCCATGCTGACCAGTTCGGCATCGCTGAGGCTGGCAGCCTCTCTCCATGTCACGGTGCGGGCGCGCAGCCGTGCTGACCACGCATCTTGATGAGGTGTCGTGTCATAACAAAAGACTTCGACCCGGTCATCGCTTGCCAGTGCGGGCTCGAGAAACGCTGCGACGGGGTGGTCGCGGAAGTCGGCTGAGAGGTACCCGATGCGGAGTCGGGGGGCACTCGGATCGATCGTCTTGAGCTCTGGCAGGTCGCCAGCAAATCGCTTCGCTGCAAGCGTGTGCAGGCGGCCGAGTGTGCGGTGGGTTTCGAGGAGTTGCTCGGGTGTCGATGCGTCGTCATAGTTCATCGCAGCGGTGAGCAGCGTGTTGAGCGTGATGCTCGGGCCGAGCGTGTCGATCGCAGTGCGGAGTGCTTTGACCGCTTCGTGCGCGCGCCCGGTGACGATGAGGCACGACCCGAGGTTGGCAGCCGCCTCTGGGTTGTCGGGGGCAAGTCGGTGCGCCTCTCTGGCCTCGTGCTCTGCATCGCAGAGCCGACCCAGGCTGAGCAGCACCCCGGCGAGCCCGACGCGGGCTGGGGCGTAGGCATCGTCGGCATCCAGCGCGAGCCGATAGTGTTCGAGCGCTTCTTCCATTCGGCCTGCGCTTGTCAGCACGCCGGCATGGTTGCTCTCAAACTGCGGCCTGCCGGGGGCCATTTTCGAGGCCCGTTCGAGGTTGAAGAGCGCCTGGTCGAGCCGCCCGATACGGCTCTGGAGCACGCCTAGGAAGTGGTAGGCATCAGGCGGGGCACCGCGTTTCTGTGTCATGCGTTCGAGCACCGCGATGGCGGGCTTGAGCCGCCCCTGCTGGGACATGGCGAGGGCGTGCTGAATGGTCTGCATGGGCGTTGGCACGGGGGAGGGTATGGAGTTGAATGGTGGCACGGCTCTCCGAGCCGTGAGGGAATCAAGACACACGGCTCGGAGAGCCGTGCCACCAGAAAGCCGTGCCACCGAAACATCTACGCCCCTTTACGGATTGACTCGGCGCACCCTGGGATCAGGTCGGCAAGCTCGCTTGCAAGCAGGCCAGCCGAGGCTTTGTGCTGCTCGGCCCAGCGTTCGCCAGCGAGGGCATGGACCAACACACCGGCGCGGGCGGTCTCGAAGAGATCAGAGGTATGTACCGGCTGGAAGCCGGTCCCACGGGCTGAAACCGCCTGGACGCCGGTCCCGCATCCTGCAACACCCTGCCCGATCAGCCCTGCAATCACGCCGGTGAGCACATCGCCTGTGCCGGCGGTGCCCAGGCAGGCGTGCCCCCTCGGGCAGACCCACAAGCGGTGGCCATCGGTGACGACTGTGCCCGCGCCCTTGAGCACCACGATGCACCCGAGCTTCTGGGCCATCGCTTGGGCAGCAGCCGGGCGTTGGGCGGGGTCGGTCGGGTCGAGCGTGATCTTGAGCGGCCCAGCCAGCCTTCGGAACTCGCCGGGGTGGGGTGTCAGGACAGCAGAGGCCCGGAAGTCGCGGGCAAGCTCAGGAATGCCGGCAAGGGCGTTGATCGCGTCGGCATCGACAACAACCGGGAGGGTGTCCTGCATCACCGCGCGGAGCGTGACCGCTTCGACTCCCTGGCTACCCTCGGTGTCACTCCCCAGCCCAGGCCCAACGGCGAGGGCATCGCACGAAGCAAAGACCGAATCAAGCAGGGCGGCTGCCTCGTGGGCGATGATGGTGCCCGTCGAGTCTGTCGGCAGCACGACTCCCGTTGCTGAGGGCGTGATGGCGAGCGCCCCGGCAAGCACGGGCTCGGGGCAGACAAGCCGGGCGAGCCCAGCGCCAGCCCGGAGCGCACCGAGGGCTGCGAGGGCGGGCGCACCGATCATCATCGCGCCACCCGAGACACACCCCCCGATCACCGCGATGGTGCCAAACGATCCCTTGTGCCCGAGGGGGTCACGGGCAGGCAGGCAGGGCTCTGGGAGGTCTGGTTCGGGGGGGTCTCTTGTCACTTGACCTCCTCGATGTCGATCTCGAGTGTACCAAGGAGCGGTGCGATGCCCGCAAGCGAGCTGACTGCCTTGCCCTCTTTGAGGCTGCTGACACCAAAGGCGATGTGGGTCGCGTCAAACGGGATGCGATCGCTCAGAGTTGCGTCGAGGTCGATCCACGCTGGGCCTGCGTCGGTCTCAAGGAGTGCCTGCGTCCACATGTGGTAGCCAAAGACATTGCGCTGCCCGGCAAAGCGATCGACATAGACCACCCCCACCGCGACGCGCGAGGGGATGCCCGCCGCCCGCAACATGGCTGCCAGCAGCACACCGTGCTCGGAGCAGTCGCCCTTGCTCGATCGGGCGGTCTCCGAGGCGGTTGCAAAGGCGGTGCCGAGGTTTTTGTCGGAAATATAAGTGAATACGAACCGACGCAATGCCTCCGCCTGGACACGAGGCGCATCACCCGCGCTTGCAAGAGCCTGAGCAGTCAGCTCCTGGATCAGCTCATCATCTGCATCGGCATAGGTCGTCGAGGCGAGGAAGAGCTGACGGTCGGTGTCGCCCGCGGGCACGGGGTTGTTCATGTCCACCGTCACCCGCACCTCGCCGCCAGCGAGCAGCTCGACCTGCTGATACGCCGAGGTCGGCAGCTCGGGCATCGTCCCCTCGCTCAGACGGACCCTGTAGACCCCCCGCTGTTGCAGGCGGGCAGCACGAATCACCTTGTCCGGCTTGATAAAGGTCGAGACCAGTATCTCGGCGGGGTCGGCCTCTTCGAGGGCTCGCTCCCGGGTCGAGGCAATCATGGTCATCTCAAGCCCGCCGAGGTTTGTTTCGTTTCGCAGCATCGCTCCATCAATGGTCAGCCACTCCTTTGCCTCCAAGGTGACCGCGCCGACCTTGGTCGTGCTGGTGACACTGAAGCAGTCTGTCTCTCTCCCGAGCACCTCGATCTCTGTCGGGGTGATCTGCGTTCTGACTATCTTGACGATCGCCAAGCCGTTGCTGGGGTCGAGCGTGTGGCTGGTGATCTCGGTCGCACCGGATGCCAGCCGCTTGGCAAGAAACCGCGACGCCGCAGCCGGGGGGAGCCAGTCACTCTTGGGCAACGGCATGGAGGACTCCCGGGTCTTGCCGTCCTGGGTGCTGGTGATGTGTACTTCGCCATCTTGGAAGACATAGCGTGTTTCGATGGGAACCTGGCCGAGCGACTGGCTGACAGTCATCTCGATGGGTTCGCCCTTGAGCGATTCAACGAACGAGCTGGTTGTCCGGATGGTGATTGCCTGGTCGGAGCGGCCAACCGACATCGACATCTCGGAATATGTGGTGATGGTGTCTTCATCAGTGGTGACGGTCTCGTGCGACCACCCCGACCGCGAATCGGATATCCATATCTCGTACCAGCGGTCGGTGTCCTGGGCGCTTGCGCGCGACACGAGCACGGGGAGGAGCAGGAGGACACACGCGAGACAGGGGTGGATCTTCATGGGGAGAGTCTATCGCGTTATGAGAGGTGCGCCTTGGTGGGTATGGCGTCCCTCTTTTGTTTTTTTAGAAACAGGCATTGCTCAAAGACACTTTTTTACCGCAGAGGACGCAGAGTTGCGCTGAGGAAAGGCATGAAGATATTTTTAACCACAGATGAACACAGATGAACACAGATAAAGGCAAGAAGATGAGTGGTGGCACGGCTCTCCGAGCCGTGCGAGTTGGATAATGCCCGAAACTCACGGCTCGGAGAGCCGTGCCACCATGTCCTTCATCTTTCTTCATCTGCCTTTATCTGTGTCAATCTGTGTTCATCTGTGGCAATACTGCCTTTTTCCTCTGCCTTCACTCAGCGAAACTCTGCGTCCTCAGCGGTAAAAATAGAGATGTA
Organism: Planctomycetota bacterium; assembly: GCA_024275365.1. Taxonomy (GTDB): domain Bacteria; phylum Planctomycetota; class Phycisphaerae; order Phycisphaerales; family UBA1924; genus PNC22. The sequence continues at coordinate 22,132 of JAJRZG010000255.1, forward strand.
TCGCCCTTACTGCTCGAGTGCATCGAGCCAGTCGAGCAGCGCGGGGGCTTTGGCGGGCAAATACGCCAAGAAGAGCACCTCGTGCCCGACCGGGGCTGCCCATCGTTCGGGCTCGCCGAGGCGTTGCCAGAGCAGGTCGCCAGTTGCTGCGGGCACCGCCTTGTCTGTGCTGCCGTGGAGCATGAGGATGGGGATATCAGCCATGCGCGGGGCGGTGTGGTAGCTGTCGAAGGGGGCAGCGTCGAGGTAGAGCTTGGTGAAGCGGTCGGCTGCATCAGAGAGAGCCGGATCGCGCACGGCTCGGAGAGCCGTGCCACCGTCGGCATCGTCAGCCCATTCGATGCGCACCGCGTTGATCCAGTCGGCGTAGTTGCTCTCCATCGCGATGGCAGCAAAGTCACACCCCGCCCCGATAAAGACGGCCGCCTTGTATGGACCGGGCTCCCGGGCGACAACGGTGGGCAGGAGCATCCCGCCGCCACTCATGCCCAGAGCAACGCGGGTGTCGATCGGGATTTCGGGGCGGGTGTCTGCGATAAAGGCACAAACCGCTTCGGTCGCAAGGGCGTTCTCGACCGCGCGGTCGCCGAGCTCGTCTGCGATCTCGCGGGCGATGGCTTCGAGGTTGCCCTCGGGGTCGAGCGTGTACGACACTCGTTCTGTAAAGCGGGAGGAGTGGGTGAGCATGCGGAGCACATGCCAGCCGCGATCGCGGAGCATCCCGACGAGGCTGTCGATCATGGCTTCGGGTGTGCCGAACATCCCGGGGAGGAAAACAACCACGCCCTTTGATGGTGTCGCGTCTCCTGTACGGGGCGCATAGAGGGCAAACCAGGTGCGTTGGAGTTGCACCGTGTCACCTTCGCGTCGGTCGGCAGAGAGGTATTCGTAGGCTGCCATGGGCTTTCCTGCCAGGCGAGCGGTGCGCGAGAGCTTGCCCTCGGGCATGCGCACGACGACGGATCCCTCGCCCTCGAAGCGGACCGTGCTGTTCTTGAGCATGTCGGTTATCCGCGTCGCGTCGGCGACATCGGCCTCCTCCCAGCCCATGCCGAACTCGCTGACCCAGCGCAACGCCCATGGCCCGACCTTGAGCTCTCGCACCAAAACTGCTTCCCGGGTCGGCCAGGGGAGGGGCTCGGTGGCTGCCGCGGCTGGGGGTTCGGGCTGATCGGGCTGATCGGGCTGAGTGGCGCACGCAGCCTGAGAGAGTGTCGCTATCGCGGCGAGCAGGAGACACGCGATCCCCCTCCTCCTTGAGGAGGGGGTGGTCGCGCCAGTGACCGGGGGAGGTGCGGAACTGCACAAACACCCAAACCCAATGACTTTCGCAGACAATGCACGGATTGCAGCAGAATACGGTGTGGAGCGAGGCACGCGGGTCGATGTAGAGTGCCGCACCTCCCCCGGCCATCGCTTCGCTCGGCCACCCCCTCCGCAGGGCGGAGGGGGCTCGACGCACCTCCCCCGGCCATCGCTTCGCTCGGCCACCCCCTCCGCAGGGCGGAGGGGGATCGGGCGGGCGAGATGCCCGCCCCACTGGAGGGGAATGCAGCAGGTCATGATGCGTACCCGTTGGGGTGTTCGCTGAACCAGTGCCATGCGGTTGCGACAGCCTCGTCGAGGTTGGTGTATTTCGCTGACCAGCCAAGCTCAGCCTTGATCTTGGCGGGGTTGGCAAAGAGCTCGGGTGGGTCCCCCGGCCTGCGGTCGCCCTTGCGGACCTCGAAATCTTTCCCAGACACGCGGCGGACGCTCTCGATTACCTCGCGCACGGAGTATCCATTCCCGATGCCGAGGTTGTAGGCTCTTGATTGGCCGGGCTTGAGGTAACGCATGACCGCGACATGCGCATCAATCAGGTCATCGACATGGACATAGTCGCGGATGCAGGTGCCATCGGGTGTGGGGTAGTCCTCACCAAAGATCGTGATGGCGTCTCGCTGGCCCAGGGCAGCCTGAATGATGACGGGGATGAGGTGGGTCTCGGGGTCGTGGTCTTCGCCGATGAGCCCGTCAGGGTCAGACCCCGCGACATTGAAATATCGCAGGGCGGCAAAGCCGAAGTCCCTGCCCTCTTTGGCAGCAGCAGCGCAGGCATCACGGAGCATGTGCTCGACATGGAGTTTGCTCATGCCATAGGGGTTGATGGGGGCTTGGGGGCAGGACTCGGGGATGGGGATGAACTCGGGGGTCGGCTCGCCATAGGTCGCGCAGGTTGAAGAGAAGATGAACCGGCTGACCCCGGCTTCGAGTGCTTCCTCGATGAGGGTGAGTGCTGAGGCCGTGTTGTTGCGGTAGTACCGTAACGGCTGCTCGACGCTTTCCCCGACCTGGGCGAGGGCTGCAAAGTGCATGATCGAGTCGATCTTGTGGTCTCGCAGGGTTGCCCGGACCTGCTCGCGGTCGCCGATGTCTGCCTTGACAAACGAGAGGCGGCCGTCGGCGATGGTCTTGAGGGCTTCGATTGCCTCGAGATGCCCGACGGAGAGGTTGTCGAGTGCGACGACGGTTTCTCCCTCTGCCAGGAGGCGTCTGACCGCGTGAGATCCGATGTAGCCTGCGCCGCCTGTCACGAGGAAAGTCATTGGTGCTCCTTTGTGTCCCCGCATCATAGAGGTTTCTGCGGAGCGAGCCGGGCTCTGTGCGCCCGGTTTCTGTGTCTCTCCGAAGTCTCCGGGAATATGGGGAAACCGGACCCACAGGGTCCGGCTCGCGTTGGGTCAGAGTGACGACCTTGCAAACTCTCGGGCGGTTGCATCGAGCGTTAGGACCTCTTCGAGCGTTTCGGGCATTCGTGGGACCGGCTTCCAGCCGGTGCGTGCGCGTTCCTGTTTCGATGTGGTCTGCTTGGAGCCTAAACTCAATCGATGCGCACCGCCTGGAAGGCGGTCCCACGGGGTGTCTCCTACTGGGATATTTCGGAGCGCGGCTTCCACAATCTCGACGATCCGCCCGAAGGGGATCGTGCGGTCAAGGAATGCCTGCACCGCGACCTCGTTGGCTGCATTAAAGACCGTGCCCGCTCCGCCGCCACGACGGATGACCTCATAGGCAAGCCCGATTGCGGGGAACCGCTCCGGGTCGGGCTCGGTAAAGTCGAGGCTGGTGAGTGTGCGCCAGTCAAGCTGCGCAGCACACCCGGGCAGGCGCATCGGCCAGGTGAGGGCGAGCTGGATGGGGCTCCGCATGTCGGGGGTCGAGAGCTGGGCGATGCTTGAGCCGTCAGCAAGCTCGGCGATGGCGTGAACGATCGACTGCGGGTGGATCAGCACGCCCAAATGATCGGCATCAAGTTCAAAGAGCCAGCGGGCCTCGATGAGTTCGAGCCCCTTGTTGACCATCGTCGCCGAGTCGATGGTGTTCTTTTTCCCCATGCTCCAGGTTGGGTGGGCGAGGGCTTCTTCGACGGTTGCGGTGCGCATCGTGTCGATGGGCGTGGTGCGGAAGGGGCCACCAGATGCAGTCAGGATCGCCCGGGTGAGGATCGGAGGCACAACACACGGGGGCACAAGATGCTCGCCCCGTGGGCAGAGGCCCTGGAGGCATTGCCACAAGCCGGAGTGCTCGCTGTCGATGGGGAGCAGCCTGCTGCCAGCCCGGCGGGCGAGGGGGACAACCAGATGCCCGGCTGCGACGAGTGTTTCTTTGTTGGCAAGGGCAATATCAATGCCCAGCTCGGCAGCAGCCAGGGTCGCGGGCAGGCCGGCAGCCCCGACCATCGCCGCGACAACCAGGTCGGGGCGGGTCTCGCGGACGAGCTGCTCGGGGGCATCGCGGCCTTGAAAGCTGCGGGCGGGGATGTCGAGTGCCGTGTCGGGGTTTGCCAGCGCAACGAAAGGGACGCTGAAACGGTGGGCCTGCTCAGTAAGAAGCTCAGCACGCGTCCCGGCAGCAAGGCCGACCACCTCGAACCGCTGACGCGATTGGCCCGCATCGGCAAGGGCGTTGAGGTGGGCGATGGTCTCGAGGGTCTGGGTACCAATCGAACCAGTCGAACCAAGCACCACGACCCGGCGATGGATGATGTGTGAATCTGGGAGACTCATGGCTGCATTGTTGTCCTGGTTCCGCAGTGGAGCGGGCGGCCCACTCGTCCGATCCAGTGGGGTGGGCGTCTCGCCCGCCCGATCCCCCCCCGCCCTGCGGAGGGGGTGGTTGCGCAGCAACCGGGGGAGGTGCGAGACGCTCAAAGACCAGTCCCGGTCGGCTCGACTCCTCAGACACACCTCCCCTGACCATCGCTTCGCTTGGCCACCCCCTCCGCAGGGCAGAGGGGGATCACGCCTGCGCATACCCAAGCAGTCGGCAGGTCTGGGCGTAGTCGTCGCTGGCCTCGAAGAACTCGCGGGTGGTGGGGTCGAGCGTGCGTCGGGCAGCCGGTCTGATTTCGCCGATGGCTTTGGCAAGTGTTGCCTCGTCGCCGGTGGTGTTAGCATAAGTTCGGTAGCGATCATGCCAGGTCGGGTCATACACAACACCCAGCCCTTCGCAGAGGCTGGCAAGCTCGGCATCGGGGTCGAGTGTGAAGTCTTCATACCGGACGAACCCGACATCTGTGGCAAGCTCGGCAAAGGCCCGGCAGCCACGGAGGTAGACCGCGGGATCGACCCTGCCCCGAAGCATGTCGAGCCGTTGCTGGCTGACCCACTGGTCGGCGGGGTGGCGGACTGTGGCGAATCGAGAGATCGCAAATCGCGAGCCCAGCAGCTGCGACGATCGGCTGGTGAAGCCGGGCTCTGTGAAGGGTGTGCCGAGGAAGTCCAGGTGCGACCAATCGCGGATGAGGAGGGCTTTGCCCGTGTCGCGTGCGCGCTTGGCGAGCAGGAGCATGAGTTCGTCATATCGGCCCCGCCCGCTGCGCCATGTGGATATCTCAGCGGGCTTGAGCAAGCCGTGCCACCGCATCGCCTGCTCGGCTGGGTCGATCATGCGGACACCCAGCGGGTGGACCTCGCTGAGCAGCGCGACACCTTCCATACACCCGAGGCACCGGCTGATGAGCGTGCCGCCGGAGCGGGCGAGGTTGAGCCAGAGGGCCAGGTGGGGTGGGGTTGGGGGTGAGGGAGGCATGAAGGAGAGCGTAGGAGAAACAGGTCATGGGTGCCTCGGTCTGGCCGGAGGGTTGAAATACGGATTTCATAAAGAATCCGTGCTCCTGGGTACTTCGCTCCTCCGGAGCGATTCTACTTTTCTCCTCATCTGCTGGACGAGTTTGTTGTGGGATTCGTATTTTCCTTTGAGCCCTGGCTCATTGCTTTGAGCCTTGGCTCTTTGCCTTGAGCCCTGGAAGGGTTCCGGTTCATAGCCCCATTCGGGGCTTGGGGCACGGGCTCTCTTCGGACAGCACCTAGGGCTTGGAGGACGGGCTCTCCACGGGCTGCGCTCGGGGCTATGGACCTGTGCCCCACATCTGGAGCTGTCTCTGGCTAGCACCAGCGAGAAGAGAGGCAGATAGACTCCACGCCATGCACCGCTTGCAACAACACACACCCTGTCTGGCCTTGGTCGCAACCGCGACGATCTTGTTGCTGTCCGGCTGCTGGCGGGAGGATGTCTCGCATACCGATACGACATCTTCGACCCAGGAATCGACCTACCTCGGCCGCGATGCCTGCCTTGCCTGCCATCAGGCAGAGTTTGATGCCCACGCCGGCTCACACCACGACCTTGCCATGCAGCCGGCAACCGCTGAAACCGTGCTCGGGGACTTTGACAACGCCGAGTTTGTGTACTTCGGCGTCGTGAGTCGTTTCTTCACACGCGACGGCAACTTCTATATCAAAACCGACAGCCCCGATGGAGGGCTGCGGGAGTACAGGGTCGAGTACACCTTTGGTGTCGATCCACTTCAGCAATACCTCGTCGCGCTCCCGGGTGGGCGGCTTCAGGCGCTGCCTCTGTGCTGGGACACGCGACCCAGAGCCGAGGGCGGGCAGCGGTGGTTCCACCTCTACCCTGATGAAGCAATCCTGCCCGGGGATGAGCTGCACTGGACCGGGCGGAACCAGAACTGGAACTTCTCGTGCGCCGAGTGTCACTCGACGAACCTGCACAAGGGCTACGACCTGAGCACAGATACCTTCCACACCACCTGGTCCGAGGTCGATGTTTCGTGCGAGGCGTGCCACGGCCCGGGGTCGGGGCATGTCGCGTGGGCTGAGGAAGCGGGCGAGGGTGCAAATAAAGCCGATGCGCTGGACGCAGGGCTTGTCATCAACCTTCCGGATGAGGATGGGGGCAAGTGGAGATTTTTGCCGGGTGCCCCTACAGCGGTCCGCAGCACGCCCCGAAGTGTGCGCACTGAAGTCGAGATGTGCGCTCGATGCCACTCCCTGCGGGCAGCCCTGACCGATGAGTATCAGCACGGGGCTCCGATTCTTGATTCTCACAGGGTGTCCCTGTTGACTGCGCCCGAATATTTCCCCGATGGGCAGGTGCTTGAAGAGGACTATGTCTATGGCTCGTTCCTCCAGAGCCGAATGTATGCTGCGGGGGTGACCTGCACAGACTGCCACGACCCGCACACCGCGCAGCTGCGGGCGACGGGTGATGCGCTGTGCTTCCAGTGTCACCAGCCGACGGTCTTTGGTGTCGAATCACACAGCCGCCATCCGTCGGCGGGTGGGGTCGATTCTGCGGGTAGGTCTTAGGTAAGTTGCGTTGAGTGCCACATGCCCGTGCGCACCTTTATGGTCGTGGATGATCGGCACGACCACAGCTTCCGCGTGCCTCGGCCTGATCTATCTGCTGCGCTTGGGACTCCCAATGCGTGCAATGCCTGCCACGATGACCAGAGCCCCGAGTGGAGCGCGGGGCATATTGCCGAGTGGTTTGGAGAGGGTCGTCGGCAGGAGTGGCGCTTTGGCGAGGCGTTGCACGCGGGGCGCAACGGGCAGCCGGGGGCGGTTGATCTGCTTGCGAGGCTTGCCAGCGACCCCGACCAGCCGGCGATCGCGCGGGCGACGGGGCTTTCCCTCTTTGCCCGGTATCCGGGGCAAGAACTGGTGGAGGCGGTGCGTGCGGGGGTTGCTGATACTGACCCGCTGGTGCGGCTGGGGGCTCTGGCGGCTCTGGGTGGTGTTGCGCCCCCAGAGCGTGTGCCACTAGCGGGTGCTCTGCTGCATGACCCGGTGCTCGCGGTACGGGCAGAGGCGGTGAGGGTGCTTGCGCTTTCGATGAGCGAGGCAGCGTCGCCCGTCGTGCAGCGTGCGTTCGAGGCGGCGATGGAGGACTTTATCGCTACGCAACTCGCAACCGCTGAGCGACCAGAGTCTCACATCAACCTCGCGGTGGTGTATACCGATCTGGCTCGGCTTGAGGACGCTGAGCGCGAGTACCGCACAGCACTGGGGCTCGACCCGGCAAACATCGCGGCTGCGGTCAACTTTGCCGACCTGCGCCGGATGCAGGGACGAGATGAAGAGGGGGAACAGATACTCCGGGAGGTGCTCAAGCAAACACCCCGAAGCGCGGCTGCCCGGCATGCGCTCGGGCTCACGCTCATCCGGCTGGGGCAGCGGGAGGAGGCCCTGGCTGAGCTTTCGCGGGCGGCAGAGTGGGCACCCGAGGTCGCCCGGCATGGGTATGTCTATGCGGTGGCGCTCGACTCGATGGGGCAGCCTGGACGGGCGCTCAGGGTGATGCGGGGTGCCCACGAGACGCACCCTTACGACCGGGACATCCTCGAAGCGTTGGTGGGGATGTGTCGGCAGCGGGGACTAGACGAGGAGGCTGCCCGGTATGCCCGGAAGCTCGAATCGCTGACGCAATAAGCGGGTTATCGACTTCCCCCGCGAGCCGGCCCCTGTGGGGCCGGTGGGTGTGCGTGCATGCGCAGAGGTGTCGCACTTGCGGGCGCATCCAGAAAGAGACTCGGCCCCACAGGGGCCGGCTCGCTACACTGCGCGTGTACCTTGCACGGAGACTTTACCTATGCGTCAAACACACCACCCGATCGCTGTTGTTGTACTCGCTTCTCTCTCCAGCGTCGTCATGGCGCAGGGCGTTGGCTATACCGACACGCCGAAGCTGCCCGGGCAGGAATGGAAAGTCCACGACAAGGACCGCCCCAACCCGCCGGTGATCGATCCCGGCCCGGCAGCCTCCGAGCCCGCGCCGCCGCCGAGTGATGCCATTGTGCTCTTTGATGGCACCAACACCGATGCCTGGCAACACGCAGGCGGACGCGATGCAGAGTGGATCGTCAAAGACGACGGCTCGATGCAGGTCAAGGCGGGGAGTGGCGACCTCCTCACCCGACAAAGTTTCGGTGATTGCCAACTGCACATCGAATGGGCAACACCAACAACAGTGATCGGCGAGAGTCAGGGACGGGGTAACTCGGGGGTGTTCTTCTTCGGCATGTACGAAATTCAGATCCTTGATTCGTATGACAACACCACTTACGCTGACGGGCAGGCGGCGGCTCTCTATGGGCAGTACCCGCCCGAGGTGAACGCCTGCCGAGCGCCGGGCGAGTGGCAGACCTACGACATCATCTTCGAGGCGCCGCGGTTTGACAGCAAGGGCAACCTGGAGAAGCCCGCCTTTGTGACAGTGATCCACAACGGTGTCGTTGTGCATAACCGCCGGGAGTTTCTCGGCAGGACCGCGCACCGCGCGCTGCCCAGCTATGCACCGCACAAGGCGAAAGGCCCGATCAAACTCCAAGACCACGGCAACCCGATGCGGTTCCGGAATATCTGGGTAAGGCCACTGGTATCCACACCAGAGAATACCTGAGAACACTCGCGGTGATGCAAAAAATATCTTTATCCTGCCAGAGTGGCAGAACTTGTGTGGCATGGTTTGTGCATCGTGACTTTCGTGCGCCGGTATCGCTGAAAGAGTGAAACCTCAGCGGCTCGGATACGAATGAGAGTGTGACAAGGATACTGCCATGCGGAACGACGACGACTTTACTATTGACCCCATGCGACTGATCGACGCTGCCGATGCGGTCGGGGTTGCGCTTGCCGAGGTCGCTGACGCATCGACAGGGCGATGCCCGTATCCGCCTGCCATGCTCGAGATGGACGAGCACCCTGAGTGTCTCGATGAGTTCACCAGTGAAGAGCTCGAAGAGGCGACTGCCTTTCTCTGCCGACTGGGGTTCCTGGTGCGCCGGCCCGACCGATAACTGCTGCCCGTGCTGCCACCTTGCGTGATATGCTCTCCTGACACCCGCGGGCGCCTGCTCGCCAAGTTAGGGGGTGCATTGTGCGCGCACGCTTTTTCCTTGCTGTCTGTCTGTTGGGTTCGTTTGCTGTCTTGGTGCTTGCGGGTGCTGGGGGTGCTGGGGGTGCATCCATGACCAGCCTCTCCCGCGGCGGCTCGATCTCTGAGGTGCTTGACGACTTTCATGATGCTGCAGCCCATGCCGATGAGGCCCGGTACTTTGGTCACTTTGCCCAGGACGCGGTGTTTTTGGGGACAGACCCGACCGAGCGGTGGACCCTTGCGGAGTTTCGCGTATGGGCCAAGCCATACTTTGCGCGCGACGAGGCGTGGACCTATCGCGCGGTCGAACGCCACATCGAGATCGCCCCGGGCGGCAAGGTCGGGTGGTTTGATGAAGTTGTCCGCAACAAGTCCTATGGCGATCTGCGGGGCACGGGGGTCGTGCTGCAAGTCGAGGGCGAGTGGAAGATCGCGCAGTACAGCCTGACCTTTATGGTGCCCAATGAGGATGCCGGTGCGGTGCTCAAGATCATCAATGACTAAGAGTAACGAGGGGCTCGATTGTGGTGCAGGCTTCCAGCCTGCATCGGCGTTGTGTGTCATCTCATTCTGGCTGTGTGAGCGTCAGGGATGGCAGCGTGCAGCCGCACACGGCCAAGATGTCCGTGGCACACAGTGCATGATTCTGCAAGATGCTCTCGCCAATGGAGAATGTGCAGGCTGGAAGCCTGCGTCACAACCTTGATTATTCCGGGTCCAGAATCCGGAGCGAAAGCCCGTTTTCGTGCAGCTTCTCGCGGACCTCGACGAGTGATGTTGCGCCAAAGTTTTTGACGCCCATCAGCTCGGCTTCCGTGTGGCTCGCCAGGTCGCCGATGGTCTGGATATTGAGCAGTTGCAACGCCCGGCGGGCACGCACCGACAGGTTCATATCGGTCACGGGCTTGGCGAGCATTGCCTCGTTGCCCGAGCCTTTGAGCTGTTCCATGATCGCCCGGCGGGCAGCACGGTGGGCGTCTTCGAGCCCCTGCCCGAGCCGAAGCCCCTTCATCGTGAGCATCCGCTTGATCTCGGTCAGGCTCGACTCGCCGAAGTTTTTGTAGCTCATCAGCTCGGCTTCGGTGATGCGGAGCAGATCGCCGAGCGTGCGGATGCTCATCTTCTTCAAGCATGTCCGCGCCCGGACCGAGAGCTCAAAGTCTGTCACCGGGGTATCGAGCAGGGCCTTGCGCTTGAAGATATCGCGGTCCTGCTCTTCCTCGATCACCATCTCGCGGCTGGCCTGCACATCCTTCATAAAGAGCACCGCCCGCGCGTGCGTGGGGTTGGTCTCGAGGATCTGCCTCAGGCATCGCTCGGCCTTGACATACTGCCCGCGGTCCTCATAGAGCACCGCTGCGTTCATCAGGGCGTTGATCGGCGCGGGCTTGAACTCGCACACCCGCTCATAGAGCGCGATCGCCTCGTCGTCCTGCCCTGCCATATCGAGCAGGAAGGCAAAGCGGAACATCACCGCTGCGTTGGTCGGGTCGGCAGCGACCGCCTTGCTGTATTCTTCGAGCACCAGCTCGTGCTCGCCCTCGGCCTCAGCTGCCCGGGCAGCCTCGGCGTGCTTGAGGGCGGCCTCGGCATCGCGCTTGGCAGACTCCACACCGATCATCATGTCCATCGGGTCGTTTGACATGGAAACTCCTTGCAGCAGTTCGTCTTGATACCCGTCCCCCCACTTGGCAGGGGGCAGACCACGGGCACGCAACCGAATGCTGTCAGCATCAATAATAGAACCCAAGCTGGGCAGTCTCCAGCCCCGGGGTCAGACTTCCCCAGGCAAACCACTAGCCAAAGCCTCGGTCGGGGCAGGAAACTCTTCGTTTGGAGGGCCACCGGTCGCCGAGGCACCGAGCACATCGATCGTTTTCCACCGCCCGGCCATGAACCGGATGAGGAAGAGTACCCCAAGCAGGATGATATAGGTGCTCGCCCCGATCCAAGGCCCGAGCGACCCGAGCTGGGGGGCGAAGACGAGCGCCAGGTGCCCGATCCCGATGATGCACGCCCAGGAGACGATCACCGTCACCACGCCGGGCCAGACGGTGTCGCCCGCGCCGCGGAGGGCACCGCTGATGGTGATGGCGATCGCATCAAAGACCTGGAAAATGGCGGCTGCGATCATCACGCTCGCGCCGACACGGAGCAGTGCCTGTGCGGCTTCCGGGTTGGTCTCGTGGAGTTGGTCGGAGACAAACACATCCACAAGCTGCTCGCGGAAGATCACAAAGATCAGCGCGCAGATCCCCATGTACGCAACTGTCAGCCTCATGCCAAGCCAGGCGCGTTTCTCAGCGAGGTCGGGTCGGCCCATGCCCATGTACTTGCCGACGATCGCGGTGACTGCGATCGACATCCCGACTGCGGGCATAAACGAGAGGTGCATGTAGCGCAGGGCGATCCACCCGGCGGTGTTGGCGGTGGTCATCGCCTGATCGACCGCAGCATCAAGCTGCTCGGGGGGCAGGTCGGCGAGCTTGGCCTTGGCAGCGCCGCCCATCGGAAGCATGACCGCCATGAGATACGCCCAGCAGAGCATCTCGTTGGCAAACATCACCCCCGCCGGCCACCCGAGGCGGAAGATGTCGCGGAAGTGGGCAAGCGAGGGCCTCCAAGCGCTACGGGTCTTGTATGTGCGGTTCATCCACGGGCTGAGAAAGACCACAAACGGGATGAGCAGTTCGATCGCTGCGCCGCAGACGGTGCCGATGGCTGCCCCCGCAACACCCATCGGCTGGAGGTCGAGCATCACCGCGAGGGATTGAATATGCGTGCCGAAAGGCACCCAGCTCGGTGGCCCCTGGTCGCCATAGATGAGCAGGGCGTTGAGTATGATGTTCATGACATTGGCGATGAGCGCCGAGATCATGATGACCGAGGGTTTGTGCAGGCCGTAGAAGAAGTGGGCGATGCCCCGCGACCCGAGCACAAAGAAGGCCCCCACGAGGTTGATCTGGGCGTACTGGGTTTCGAGCTCGACGAGCCGCTCGGGGTGGCCCATGTTCGCAAAGAGCGTCGGGAGATAGAGCCCGAAGGGGATGAGAACGATCGCCCAGATGAGCGACATCCAGAGGGCTGTCCAGCCGTAGGCGCTGCCCCGTTCGGGCGTGCCCTGGCCGAGGTTTTGCGAGACGAAGGTGTTGATGACGCCCATTGCGCCCAGCGCCAGACTGAGTGCGAGCCAAACGGCCATGCCCCCGTTCCCCTGGGCAGCGACATAGACCGAATCGGCAGGTGTGATTTCGCTGACCATTTTGCCATCGATAAACTGCATGACGGTATAGCTCGTCATGGTGACGATGGAGGGAGCCGCGATGATGACCATCTCCATCAGCGGGCTGCGCTGTTGGAGGCGCTTGAGGGCGCGCAGGGGCTCGGTTGTCTCACGGGGAGATGACATGGGAATATCCGGTTCTTGGGGAGCAGGCGGGCAGAAAGTCTAGGCCGACACCCCGGGATAGAGCCCCTCGCGCACGCGAGGGCTTGATCCCCCTCCGCTTTGCGGAGGGGGTGGCCGAGCGAAGCGATGGTCGGGGGAGGTGCGTCTTGGGGGTTGATCTGACGGCAACTGCACTTTGGACAGTTCGCACCTCCCCCGGTCGCGTGCGCGACCACCCCCTCCTCAAGGAGGAGGGGGAGCAACCCCTCGCGTGCGCGAGTGGTTCAATACCAAAGAAAACCTCACGGCTCGGAGAACCGTGTCACCATCTCACGGCTTGGAGAACCGTGCCACCTTTTGGGCCATCTTTGCTGCCAGGAGCATCGCAGCCTTCATACTCCCTGCATCAGCAACATTGCGCCCCGCAATATCGAAGGCGGTGCCATGGTCGGGGCTTGTGCGCACCGTCGGCAACCCCACGGTGACATTGACCGCTTCATCACGGTAGAGCAGCTTGAGGGGGATCAGCCCTTGGTCGTGATACATCGCCACGACGAGATCGAACTTTGCCCGTCGGCCCTCGGGGCTGGGGATTGCGTCGCGGAAGACCGTATCGCCCGGATAGGGCCCCGAGGCCTCGATGCCATGCCCGCGGGCGA
>JAJRZG010000256.1 GCA_024275365.1 Planctomycetota bacterium
CAGCGGTCGTCTCGACCCTGCACAGCCTTATCCAAAGATCAGTCCCGCGCCGCGACTTAATAACTTCGTGGCGTTCTCCGAACCGATGGTCACGCCCGGTGTCGGCGACACACCCCTGCATGTCGTTACACCCTGCCGATCAACCCAGGACGGCATCACCCGCGTGCAATACCAATACGAATGGTTCGATGCTCAGGGACGACCCATCGGCGAGAGCGGCTGGAAGTATGAAGTCATCCCCGCACGAACGCAGGTTTTCCTCGAAGCCAACGCCCTTTCGACCAACGCCAAAGACTGGCGGCTCACCGTGAGGCCGGCTGGATAAACTCACCAGCGTCTCAGAACAGCATCAGGGCATCGGGAATCGCCCGCACAACTGCGTTACTTCCTCGCGCGCCTGCGTGCAGATACCCTCATCTCCCTTGCTCCCTAGCACGCGATCGATAAGTTCGGCGACCAACACCATCTCGCCCTCGCCAAGCCCTCGCGTGGTCAGCGCAGGCGTGCCCAGGCGCAACCCGCTTGTCACCCGTGGCGGCCTCGGGTCCTGAGGCACGCCGTTCTTGTTCGTAATAATCCCCGCCTGTTCGAGCCACTGCTCGGCATCCGCCCCGGTCAGGCCCGCATCCCGCGGCTGAAGGTCTACAAGCATCACATGGTTGTCTGTTCCGCCACTGGTGATGCGGTAGCCGCGCCCGGCGAGGGCCGAAGCGAGGGCCTTGGCGTTGCGCACGACCTGCTCCTGATATGCCTTGAACTCCGGCTTCAGCGCCTCGCCAAAGGCAATCGCCTTGGCAAAGATCACATGCATCAGAGGCCCACCCTGCATGCCCGGGAAGACCGCCCGGTTGATCTTCTTGGCAAGATCAGCATCGTTCGTCATAATGAGACCGCCTCGGGGGCCACGCAGCGTTTTGTGCGTCGTCGTTGTTACAATGTCACAATGCGGGAAGGGTGCGGGGTGTACGCCAGCAGCCACAAGCCCCGCGATGTGCGCGATATCCGCCATCAGCAATGCCCCGCAAGTATCCGCAATCTCACGGAACCTCGCAAAGTCGATCACCCTTGGGTAGGCCGAGTAGCCGCACATCAGCATCTTCGGCTTGTGCTCTCGACACACCTCTTCCACCGCATCATAATCAATCTGCTCAAACCGTTCGTGCCCCTTGTCATAGTGCAGCGGATAATGTACCGGGTTAAACCACTTGCCCGACATGTTCACTTTCAGGCCATGGCTCAGGTGCCCGCCATCGGAAAGCTCAAGTGACGCGAAAGTGTCCCCCGGTTTGAGCATCGCCAGAAAGACGGCCGCGTTCGCCTGCGCCCCCGAGTGTGGCTGCACATTGGCAAACTCACACCCAAAGAGCCGTTTGGCGCGCTCCTGGGCGAGGGTCTCCAACTCGTCATGGTGGACACACCCGCCGTAGTACCGCGCGCCCGGGTAGCCCTCGGCGTACTTGTTGGTAAAGCATGTCCCCATCGCGTGCATCACCGCCGGGCTCGCGTGATTTTCACTCGCGATCAGTTCCAGCGTCGTCGCCTGCCGCTCGGTCTCGGCAGCAAGGATCGCGCCAGCTTCCGGGTCCTGTTCGCGCAGAAACGCGAGCACACTCTCAGCAATCGGGTCGTGACTCATACCGATATCGTAGCCTGAGCCCACCGCCCAACCACACCCCGCCCTGCCTCAATCCGTCACCGCATACTTCGCCCGCAAGAACTCCAGTTCGCCCTTGAGTTGCTCTGTGATGCCCTCGGTCCCTGCATTGCCATACAGGTTCTGCATCTCACCCGGGTCGGCGATCAGGTCATAGAGCTCCCACTCGCCGGTCTCATAGAAGCTGATCAGCTTGTGCGTGGCTGTCCGCACCCCCTCGTGCTTGGCAACATTGTGCGAGCCGGGATTCTCGTAATAGTGGTAGTAGACGCTCTGCCTCCAGTCGATCGGCGTTTGTCCCTTGAGCAGGCTGACCATACTCACCCCCTGCATCCGCCCGGGGGTTTTTGCTCCCGCAGCATCAAGCAGTGTCGGCGCGAAATCCAGGTTCTGCACTAGGTCCATATTCACTGAACCCGGCGCAACAACCCCCGGCCAGCGCACAAGCAGTGGCGTGCGGAAGCTTTCCTCATACATCCACCGCTTGTCGTACCACCCGTGCTCACCCAGATACCACCCCTGGTCTGAGGTATAGATCACAATCGTGTTGTCCGCAAGCCCCAACGCTTCAAGCTCATCAAGGAGCCGCCCCACGCTGTCATCAACCGATTGCACGCTCCGCAGATAGTCTTTGGCATACCGCTGATACTTCCACCGTACAAGTTCGTCCCCCGTCAGTCCGGCCTCTGCAAACGCCTGGTTTTTCTCGTCATACGCCGCGTCCCACACTTCCCGCTGCTCCTCGCTCAGCCGCCCCGGCGTTGTCAGCTTGAGGTCGTGCTCAGTGAGGTGCTTGGCGATCGTCATCTCCTGCTGCCTCGCCGGCGAGGCGTTGTCGGCCCAGTCATCAAACAGCGATGCGGGTTCGGGCAAGACCACGCCGTCATAGTCATTGATGTGCTCCGGCCCTGGCTGCCAGTTGCGGTGCGGGGCTTTGTGCTGCGCCATAAGCAAAAACGGCTTGCCCTCGTCCCGCCCTTCCCGCAGCCACTCGATCGCAAGGTCAGTAATGATGTCGGTGGTATATCCCGAGTGCTCGACGCGCTGCCCATCCCGGATCATCGGCGGGTTGTAGTAGGGGCCTTGCCCGATCAGCACTTCATAATGCTCAAATCCCCGAGGGGTGCTCCGCAGGTGCCACTTGCCGATCATCGCGGTCGAATACCCGGCCTCGGTCAGTAGCTCCGGAAAGGTCGTCATCTCCGGATCAAATGTTTCGCCGTTGGTCAGCACGCCGTTGAGGTGGCTCAGGAGCCCCGTCAGGATCACCGCCCGGCTCGGGGCGCAGATCGAGTTGGTCACAAATGCCCTGTCAAACCGCATCCCCGCCTGCGCGATCCGGTCGATGTTGGGTGTCACATTCCGGTTCGAGCCATACGCGCTGATCGCCTGATAGGCGTGGTCGTCAGCCATGATGAAGACGATATTGGGGCGATCCGCCGAGGCCCCGGGAGCAGCCGCGGGCTGCGCGCTCGCACCGGCCACGCCAGACCCCGCCACAACCAAAAACGCAAGCATTGAGATTTTCATGCCCGGATCGTACACGCCAGACACCCCGCGGGGCGGGCGTTGCATGGCAGAGAGTGGGGTGGGCATTGCAAAGAGTGGGGTGGGCGTCCCCGCCCGCCTGCCTTGACGAGCCCCGAGCGCAAGCTCGGGTGTCTTTTGTCTTGACGAGCCCCAACCGCAAGCTCGGTTCCCCGCCTACCGCTCAAAGTACTCCGGCAGACTCGCCCCCTTATAGGTAAAGCCCCGCTTGCCATACCCAGCGCCATTGAGCAGTTTCAGGTAGACCGCATCCCCCCCCTCAAACCCGTCGGCCCCCTGCATGTACGCCTCGATCAATCCCGCAGCCCCGATCCACCGTGCGCTCCCGTCAGCCATGGCTGCGTCCACGCCGCTCGTCCCGTGGTTGTTCCACTCGTCGGGATAGTTGTTGACCCCATCGGTCCGTCCAAACCCGAGCGCATCCCCCGGCGGCTGTACATCGTCGTTGTCATTGTCGATGATGATGATCGTCCGATCCGGGAACCGCACACTCACCTGCGTCTTGAGTACCCCCTCTGGGTAGTCGTTGAGTATGTCGATTCCCCCGTCCCGGTCGCTCTGCCACCCGAGCTGCCCGCCGATCGTCCCACGATCACGCCCATAGATGATCGTCCCGTCGGGATACTTCCCATCGCTAAACCACGCGAAGGTTTCGTAGCTGTGCCCGCCCTCGTCGTCGTCCCGATCCTTGGCTGCGATGATGGTGTCGATCAGAAAGTCTCGCCCATAGAGGATCGTCAGGTCCCCGAGCACATCATGCCTGCTCAGCCATTCATTCTCGCGGATCACATTCCGCGTCGATGGGCAGATCGCCACCTCGTGGCTGCTGATGTAGTCGGGGAAGAGCCACCCGATGTTGTCCTCAAAGGTGAAGACCGTCGGCAAAAAGACCTCCCGCTTGGTCTCGTTGGAGTAGCTCTGGCACGCCTGTCCGAGCTGCCGGGTGTTTGACATGCAGACCCCGCGCCTGGCCGCCTCTCTCGCCTTGCCAAGCGCCGGCAGCAGGATGCCGATGAGCAGCGCGATGATCGCAATGACCACAAGCAGCTCGATGAGCGTAAATCCGAGGCGGGTTCGTCCAAGCATGGTCCAGAGCCTACCACATCTTCGCCCAGAGCCCAACCCTTGGAAGAATCCCAGAATGTTGGTACCATGATTCCGCAGGCTGGCATTTCACTCCAGCCTCAGAGGAGATCCACTCATGCGCACCCCGTCTGCCCTGGCCTGTGTCCTTGGTTTGGCTCTTCCACTGACCACCCCCCTCATCGCACAGCCCGATAACGATGTCCTCTTCGATCTCACCGGCATGGAGCTCAGGTGTGTCCTCTTTGGCGACTGCTTCCCCGACCAGTCCAGAGACAGCGCCAACCACCCCATTCCCTCCGGCACCCCCCAATACATCCTCCCCCACACCGGCTACCGCTATCAACTCGAGGGCACACTCTCCACCTCCGGCCTCATCGAGGCGATCATCCCCGATGGCTCGACACTCGCCGAGATGATGGACATCCTCGATCCCGGCCAATCCCGGATGCTTACCGGCTATACCCGAAACCCCGCTGGCGATCTCCCCGACCCCAAAAACCCCATCTGGCTCCAGCGGTTCAACGATGACATCGCCGGCCTCACGCTCGATATCACGCTCGAAACCTCGATCTCCGACCAGGGCGTTAGCCGATTCGAGATCAGAGACATCGACATCTCCCTGGGCATCCTCTTCGGTACGCTCCGCATCACCCAAGGCTCGGCCCTCATCGAGACCTGGACACCCGCCCCCCGCCAACAGACAGAGTGGCACTTTGACACCTCCCTCGAAAGCGTCCCAAACTCCGGCCCCTCCGCGCTCCGCTATCTAGACGACCCGGCCTTTGGCACCATCCTCGGCGGCATCGGCAACGAGGACAACCCAGACCCCACCATCCCCACAGGCATCACCGAAGCCCAATCCTCCTTCGCCACCACCACCGCCCTGGGCATCCCCGGCCCTGGGGGCGCAGAAGACATGGTGTATGTCACAAGCCCGGCCCGAAACCTCAACGACCCAAACCCCGACTTCTACAGGGGCATAGGTCTCGCCCTCTTCCCCGCCACCCAGCCGGACTTCCCCGGCGAGTTTCTCGGCCAATGGACACTCATCTACGACCTCTACATCCCAAACGCAAGCTGGAACACCGAATGGCCCCTCGCCCTCGTCCATGGCTCACACAACAACGACGGGCGAGCAAGCGGCCTCATCCGAAACCCCGGCAATGGCAACGGCTCGATCGGGTTCGACGCACAGCCCGGTGACTACCTCCAGACCAATCTCATCGGCCCAGACCGCTGGATGCGCATCGCACTCGTTGCCAACTTCATGCAGACCAACCAGACCACCATCTTTGTCGATGGCACCCCCATCGGCACCACAAACTCTGACTGGTTCTACAACTCTGTCAACCCCACCGACCCCCTCTATGGCGATGGCGAACCCGTCGACCCCGCCGACTGGCAGGCATGGGGCGATTTCCCCTCACCCTGGGCGCTCAGCTCGGGCAACCACCCCGGCTCCCTCGGCCCCACCCCCCTCGCCTCGACCCTCGGCCTCTTCTGCGACCTGGGCGACTCCGACCTCGGGCCCGGCGGCCGGAGCGAGACCGCCTACCTCGCCAACCTCTACTTCGCAGACGACATGCTCACCCCGGACGAAATCGCCGCCCTCGGCAGCCCCAACGCCGACGGCATCGTTTTCACCAGCGCCCCCTGTCCGCCCGACTTCAACAACGACGGCACTGTCAACACCCAGGACTTCATCGCCTTTCTCAACGCATGGGTCGCAGGTGACCCAAGCGCCGACTTCAACGATGACGGCACCATCAACACGCAGGACTTCATCGCCTTCCTGAATGCCTGGGTTGCCGGCTGCTGACTGACATACCCCCTCCGAGCCCCGGACTTCAGTCCGGGGGTGGGGGGGTGTTCGCCTCGCTGATTCCCTACCCTCCCCCGTGCCTCACTCTCTCGACTGCCTCATCCTCGGCGGCGGCATCGCCGGCCTCTGGACGCTGCGAACGCTGCTCGCAGAGGGCTACGACGCCGCCCTCGTCGAAACCAACGCCCTCGGCTCGCGCCAGACCATCGCAAGCCAGGGCATCCTCCACGCCGGCACCAAGTACGCCCTCACCGGCCATGCTGCCCAGGCCAGCAAAGCCGCGAGCGAGGCGGCTGCCATCTGGCGAGACTGCCTTCAATCCCCCTCCGAGCCCCGGACTTCAGTCCGGGGTCCAGCACTGCCAGACCTCTCCACGACAAAAATCCTCTCCCCCCACACCCACCTCTTCACCACCCCCGGCCTTCCCTCTCGCCTCACCGCCCTTGCTGCCTCCAAGGCCCTCGCTATCGGTCCCAAAAAACTCTCCCCCCCCAACCGTCCTCCCCCCTTCACGGCTGCTCCCCCCGGCGTCGACCTCTACCAACTCGACGAACCCGTCCTCGATATCCCCTCCCTTCTCGAGACCCTCGCAGTCCCTGTCCGCGACCGTCTCATCCACGCCAACGATGTTGAACTCTCGTGGGACCGGCTTCCAGCCGGTGCATCTCCCTCAGAAAAGTGCCCGAACCGCACACGAAAAACCATCGCCATCATCACTACGGACTCTGGCACTCTCGCCCTCCACCCCCGCGTCCTTATCTGCACCGCAGGCTCGGGCAACGAAGCCCTCCTTGCGCAGCTCGGTCTTGCTGCCGATATCCCCATGCAACGCCGCCCCCTCCACATGACGGTGGCCCGGTTCTCCGAGCCGGGTGTCTCTGTATCCCCTCTCCCCCCGCGCCCCACGGGGGGAGGCGAGAGTGGGGGGCTGCCTTTGCTCTACGCCCACTGCATTTCTCTCTCTGACAAACCCCGCGCCACGATCACGACCCCGATCGACGCCCTCGGCCGCCGCGTCTGGCTCATCGGTGGTCAGCTCGCTGAGACGGGCACTGCCCGCTCGCCCCACGATCAGATCGCAGCCACCAAGGCCGAGTTGACAAAGATCCTCCCGTGGCTCGATCTCTCCCGCCTCGAGTTCACAACCTTCCGCATCGATCGTGCCGAGGGCGCCCATCCCGACAGCCGCCGCCCCGACACCCCCGTCGTCCGTTGCGAGGAATCGGTCATCGCCTGTTGGCCGACCAAGCTCGTCCTGGCTCCTCTTGCTACTGCCGAAATCTTCACTCACCTCCGAGCCCTCGGCATCACCCCTTTGCCATCCAAAGACCCCGAAGCCTCCCCTCCTGCTTTGCCATTTGCTCATTTGCCATTTGCCATTTCCCCCCCGGGGCTCGCCACCCCGCCCTGGGACCGCGAGGACACCCCATGGACCTGAGACCCCTCGGCAGTACCGGCATCCCCGTCTCCCCCCTCAGCCTCGGCACCGTCAAGCTGGGGCGCAACCAGGCGGTCAAGTATCCACAGCCCTTTGATCTCCCCTCCGATGAAGACGCCCGCGCCCTTCTCTGCCTCGCTGTCGACCTGGGTATCAACCTGCTCGACACCGCCCCCGCCTATGGCTCAAGCGAAGAGCGCCTCGGCAAACTTCTCGCAGATTTGCCTGGACACTTCCTCATCTCCACCAAAGTTGGCGAAGAGTTTGACGACAGCCCCCAAGGCCCGCGCTCTCGCTATGACTTCTCACCTACCCACACGCGCACAAGCATCGAGCGCAGCCTCAAACGCCTCCGCCGCGAGATCCTCGACATCGTCCTCGTCCACTCCGATGGCTGCACCAACGACGCCCCAGCCCTTGAAGCCCTGCACACACTCACCGACCTCAAAGCCGAGGGCAAAGTCCGCGCCATTGGCTTCTCTCCAAAAACTCCTGCTGGTGCCCGGGCCGCTCTCCCCCTCTCCGATGTCCTGATGCTCACGCTCAATGCTGCTGAGCCCGCGATGCTGCCGATGGTCCGCGAGGCGCACGCCGCCGGGGTGGGCGTCCTCATCAAAAAGGGCCTTTCCTCCGGCCATCTCGGCGGGCAGCTCTCCCCCGATCCGATCGAATCTGCTCTCGCCTTCCTCCTCACCGAGCCCGGCATCTCCTCGGTCGTCGTGGGCACAATCAACCCCGACCACCTCCAGCACAATGTCGCCGTGGCCGAACGCGTACTCGGAGAGTGATACAGATTCCGTGTATGACTTATGTATTGGCTTCTCCTGCTCCCCCTCCCGCGCCCCGTGGGAGGGGGCTGGGGGGAGGGCTCTTCCTCTCGATATTCTCATTGGCTCAAGCTCTGCCGAGACGATGGAACACGAGAACTTTGTAGAATCCGCACGACATCCAAAGCCGTTGAATCGCAAGGCTACGGCACCCGCGTTTCTTCAAAAAGAACACGACCCCCGCAGGTGCGGGGGCCGTGTTGCATATCAAACTCTTCGACTGGTATCAGGCCTGACGGCGCCGACGGCCAGCGAAGCCAGC
>JAJRZG010000257.1 GCA_024275365.1 Planctomycetota bacterium
GGCGAGGTTGATACCCGCGATGTGCTCGCCTTTCTCAACGCCTGGGCCGCCAACGACCCCGAAGCCGATTTTAACGCCGACGGCATCATCGACACCCGCGATGTGCTCGCCTTCCTCAACGCCTGGACTGAGGGCTGTTAGAGAAGAGAGAAGCGTGGTCTGCACCGTTTCGCTCCAATGGGGTGAAGGGATGTAACCACGGGTGAAGCGCAGCCCGCAGCCCGCAGGGCGCAGCGAAACCCGTGGTTCGTTGCATCGATTGAATCCCGCCCCGAGAGGGGCGGAGGATGCCCACCACACACACCATCGCCCGATCCGGGGCTCAATGTCATAAGCCCACATACCACGGGTTCGGCAGGCTGCGCCCGCTCCAACCGTGGCTACACACCTGAGCCCCTCCGTGGCAAGCGACTCACTCCACTTCGACTATGAGAAACTTCTTGACACCGCGCGGGGCGCGCACGCTGATCGTCTCGCCGACATTCGCTTTCATCAGTGCTTCGCCCATCGGGCTGGTGACCGTGACCTCCACATAGTCGAGTGACAGATCGCCGGTTGCCTCGCCGACAAGCCGATACATATCCTCGTCATCGTCGGACAAATCACGCAGCTTCACCATCGACCCGAGAAACACAACACCCTCAGCGTGTGGTGAGTTCTCGTCGATCACCTGCGCTTCCTTCAGCCGCTTCTCCAGACGGGTGATCTCGGCTTCTTCATAGCCCTGCTGCTCACGCGCAGCATGATACTCGGCATTCTCTTTGAGGTCGCCCAGCGCCCGGGCCTCAGCGATCCTCTCGGTGATCTTGGGACGGTTGGAACGCAACTCGGCGAGCTTGGATTCCAGCCGTACTTTCTCATCGATCGTGATCAGTTCCATCGTGTGCCTTTCTCAAAGCCAATACCAACCGCAGTGCTCTGTCGCAACTCCATCGGCAACCGTATTTAAGCAGGCTCATGCCCACCAAACAACCCCAGCACTGCCACAAAGCACCACGCGAGTATACCAAGAACTCCCACAACCCCCACCGCCCACCAATGCCCCTCGACGACGGTTGCAGCCGCCCCCGTCCAGGGCCGATCGCGGGCGATCTCAAAGCCCGTCGTGATCGGGCTGGTCATCCACCACCAGTCGAATGCTTCGTCACCGTGAACAATCGTACCCCCCGGACCAATCGCAAGCAGCGGGCCAAACCCCGCGATCGCTACAAAGGCCAACATCCACCAACCTCGGCGAGTATCCGAATACACGATCGCAATCGTCAAAAACGCACCGATCAATACTGCCCATGCGCTCAACGAACACGCAAGCACAGCCACGACCGAGACCGGCCACGCTGCCATGGCGATCTGAGGCCAGATGATCGCCTGCGCGGGCACCAGCAGCACGATCAGGTCTTGACCGACCATCCGTGACACACGCCGCACGCGCCGGCTGGGCATCTCCTGGCTGAGCCTTGTCATCGGCCAGAGGATCGCGATACCAACGGTGATCGTCGCGAGCACCGCCCGTGCCGCGGGGCGCAGCGAGAGCGGATCACTTGAGCCCGGCGCACCAACACTCCAGAACGCCGCGATCGTGGCAAAGAGCAGGTAGAGCGTCCAGAAAAACGCAAAGATGCGGGGCTCGCCCCGGCGGTGTGACCAGTCACGCCCCTTGGGTGCGGGCCGACCAAACAGGTCGAGGTCTGGCGCGGGTGTGCCACCCGCAGCGGCTTCAAGCTTGTTGAGAATGGCATCCATCGATACGGGTGTATCGTCTGGATCGTCCGGGGATTAGTTCGAGTGTTCGTTCACGGCTGACGAGTGCGATCAAGAATGAGGTGCTCGCCCGAGATATCAAGACGGTCGGCCCCGGAATCAATCCGAGAGTCGAACAGCGGGTTGATCGCAGCCGAGCGGAGCCGACCGAGTTTTTGTTCGGTTGTCGCCTCACCAGGAATAAACTCGCCATAGCGACCGCCCCAGATCACACGGGTATCACGATCGGTGACGATTGCGAGCTGCCCCTGCGTGAAATAGCCCGAAACATCGACACCAGCGACCTGTGCTGCGTACGGCTCACTGAGGAGCGGCGCGAGCAACTCCAGCCCGGCAGCCACATCGTCACCCGGCCAGGGTGCCATGACATTGAGCACGCCTACATCGCTCACGGGCGGATTGGATGCTGCCCCGATGATGACGCGCATGCCAGAAGTGCCCGCAGGATAGTCGATGGGGAAGGGACGACCGAGCCAGTCGAGCGCATAGTCGCGCTTACCCGACCGCAGCACACACGCCGGCTCTCGCCATGCGCCCCCGATGCTGATACTCGCATCGCCTGTGCGCGCGATACGGGGTGTGCTGTCAAACCACCCGCTTGCTTCGAGCATCTCCCCGACGCTAGCAAGAGCCTTTGCATCGAGTGATTGGCCTGCAAGTCGCGCCTCGACCATCGACTCGATCTGATCGCGGAGTGCTTCACCCATCCAAGTCTGCTCGGCATCTGGCAACGACGGCCACACAAACTCGGTCGTCGTGGGGTGCTGCGCGAGAATGGCTCCAGACCGGGCGTGGACCACCGCGATCCCCCAGCCGGTCGTACCGAGCAGGGTCATCGTCAGCGCAGCCATGCCCGCTGCCCGAAAGCTGAAGTGTTCCAGCCAATCGGGGCGTGCTCGCTTGGTCTTTTTTTTTCGTGCTTTTCGTGCCATTGCCATTTCCTCCACATCGAACCTCAGGATACACCGCCGCCCCGGGGTGGTTCTCTGGTGCTCGGGCTTTCACGCCCGACTGCCATGCGCACCAGGTGTGCGCACAGCTCGAACATCTCCATCCCGTTCGCAACTGTTGCCATAGGGAAAAGCGAGTGCGAGGTGAACCCGGGCATCGTATTCGCTTCAAGTAACCATGGTTCGCCCGACTCATCGAGCAGGAAGTCAACCCTGCACAAATGCCGCACACCGAGCGACTTTGCGAGCGCAACTGCCGCACACTCTAATACCAGTGGAATGTGCATCTGACCCGCCCGAAACTCGGGGTTCACCACATACCGCGTATCGTCCCGATCATACTTGGCTGCAAAGTCATACACCCCCTCCCTCGGCACAATCTCGATCATCGGCAAGGCCACAAGCCCCTCGGCCTTCTCAAGCACCCCTACTGTCAGCTCTCGCCCACACACCATCGGCTCGACCATATACGCCCGCCCGGGATGCGCAGCAATATCCCGTGACACTTCGCCGTGGGCACGCGCCCAGCCTGCACCATCTTCGCACAAATGCAGCCCCACACTCGACCCCTCTCGCACCGGCTTCACCACCACCGGCAGCGGCAGCGGACAGACTGCATCACCCGGATCAAAGACACACGCCGGTTTGGTCGTAATCCCCAACTGGGCAGCAAGGAGCTTGGTCGCGAGCTTGTCCATCGCTGTGCGTGCAGCCCGGGCACCCGAACCCACAAACGGTCGCCCAAGCGATTCGAGCATGTCCTGCAATGGCCCCCCCTCGCCGAAACAGCCGTGGAGAACGGGAAAAACCACCTCCCCAGGCATTTCGGCCAGTTCCTCGACCGTCGGGCGATCGATCACAACCTGATACACCGCGGCCCCGGCCTCGCGCAGCGCGTCAGCCACACTCTCGGCACTCTGAAGGCTCACCTCGTGCTCGGCATCGGGGCCACCGGCCAGCACCAACACACTCGGTAGTGGCTTCATGGGCACCCCCGCTGCCAGAGGATGACCTCGCGTTCGAGGGGAATGCCGAAGCGGTCGAAGACTCGGCGTTCGACTTCTTCCATGAGTGCGATGACATCGGCTGCACTCGCGTCCTTGGCAACAGGAAAGAAGTTAGCGTGCCGATCGCTCACGCGGGCCCCGCCGACGCTGAGCCCCTTGCACCCGGCCCGGTCGATGACGAGCCCCGCGCCGATGCGATCGTCCTTGTCGCCCAATCCCTCGATCGTGCGCGTAAGGGTGGGATTCTTGTAACAACACCCCGCACTTTTTTCCCCCATCGGCTGGGTCGTTGCTTTGGTCGCCATCACCTCCTTGAGGCGGCTGCGCAGCACGGCTGGATCGGCCCGACGGAGTTCGAGTTTGCAGGTGGTGAGGATGAGATCATTGAGCCCGCTGCGACGGTAGCCAAAGTCAATGTCTGCGCGCGCAAGTGTGACCTTCCGCCTGGTTCGGTCGAGCGCCTCGACGCTATGGACGATATCGGCGATCTGGCCGAAGGAGCCCCCGGCATTCATCACCAGTGCGCCGCCGAGGGTGGCAGGGATGCCCCCGAGCCCTTCGAGACCGGCAAGCCCCTGGCGAACAGAATCGATCACGAGTTTCTGGAGACTGGCCCCCGCGCCTGTGCACATGATGACTGTCTCGCTGTCCGGCTCGCCCTCACACCCGGGTAGTTGCTCCACTGCGGTGAAAACAGGCCCTTCAAGGCTCACGATCAGTTCGCTCACCCCCGCATCATGCACAAGCAGGTTCGCCCCCTCGCCAAGGATTCGGCAGGCGGGGTCCATGTCCAGACATGCCAGCAGCTCGGCCTCGGTGCGCGGCCGTGCCAGCGCGTCGGCACCGCCACCAACACCGAACCAGGTCGGGATGGGGGCATCTCGCTCGATCGGGATGGTGGTCATTGTGCTTGCCATAACGGGGGGCTTGATGGAGCGACAAAGGGCGGAAAGGCCGTTTTACCACAGAGGACACAGAGTTTCACAGAGAAAAGACAAAGAAAAGAAGAAGAAGAAGAAAGAAAATGCGATTGTCCACAGAGAAACACAGGTTGACACAGACAAGAACTTAGCATGCTTACTTCCTTGCCTTGATCTGTGTTCATCTGTGTTCATCTGTGTTCATCTGTGTTCATCTGTGTTCATCTGTGTTCATCTGTGTTCATCTGTGGCAAAAATCTTCTTGCCTTTCCTCTGTGAAACTCTGTGTCCTCTGTGGTAAATCTGCCTTTGTTTTCTTGAGCACCCTCATCGGTGAATCTCTTTCACAATCCCCATATAACTATGCCCGACCTGCCACACCGGCCCGGCCCCCATCACCACCAGCAGATCGTTGGGCTGACAGAGGTTCTCGAGCTGTTCGACGATCGCCTCGAAGGGGTAGAGGTGCATTGCCCGCACGCCCCGCTTGCGGAGGCGATCGACAAGGTCGGCAGCAGAGACCTTGGTCTTTTCGATCTCGCTGTCACGCACAAAGTAAATGTGCGGCACGATCACGATATCCGCCTGGCCAAACGCCTGGGCAAACTCATCAAGCAGGAACCGTGTCCGCGAGTGCTGGTGGGGCTGAAAGACACAGATCAGGCGGCCACCCTTGTCTTGGGGTCGCTCAAAGTCACGCAACGCTCGCAGCGTGGCATCCACCTCGGTTGGGTGGTGGCCATAGTCGTCATAGACGCAGACAGCCCCACCCCGCACAGCCCGGTCCCCGAGTTTCTGCGTCCGCCGATCGATGCCTCTGAACGCGCCAAGGCTCGCTGCAACTCGCCTCGGTTCGGCAC
>JAJRZG010000258.1 GCA_024275365.1 Planctomycetota bacterium
AAGTCGGCAAAGTCGCAGGGATCACCGCCGCCCAGAGGCACGACCGCCCACTGCTGACCGGCATAGCTGGCCATGTTGATGTCACGGGTTGCGCCGTCGTTGCCGAGGTTGGGTGTACCGAAGGGCAGGCCGGGGAGGAACTGGTTGGAGAGGTAGGTCGCGTCCTCACCGGAGATAAAGCCCATGACCTTGATATCGCTCACCCCGTCCCAGCCGGCCTCGTCGAGGTCGATCACGATTTCGATACCCGTCGTGACATTGCCCGCATCCGAGACATCCACATCGGTCACGCCGTCGATGTTTGAGTTGTCGATGAAGAGCCCGATGAGCCCATCGACGGGGTTGAACGGGTCAATCTGGGTGAGCCGTGGCCCGTAGTTGCAATAGATGTTGGGGGTGAACCCGTCCTGGATATCGAGCAGCGGCCCGTCATAAGGCACCGGCACACCGTCGCTCTTGGCGTTGCTGTCATAGGCACCGTAGTCGAGCGAGTTGCCCGAGAAGTCCATCAGCTTGCCATCGGTGCGGAGGACCGCCGAATCAAGGATCTGGTAGACCGGGAAGTTGTTGGTCTTGATGCTCATCCAGTAGTCGGCCTCGAAGCCGGCGTCGAGGGTGAAGCCGTTGCCGGAGCCATCATCGCCCATGTTGTTGAGGTTGCCGAAGGAGATATCGACATTGTCACCACGGAGTTTGTTCTGCCCGCCCGGCTGGACATCGAGAAGCACGGTGAGCTTGTTGCCCGAGTTCGAGTCCTTGCCCCCGGCACCATTCTGGAGGTTGCCGGTGAAGAGGAGGTAGAGATCGTTGTTGACCTCATCGACATAGCCGTAGAGACCGTCGAGCTCTGAGCCGTTGGCGTAATCAACGGTGCCCGCCGGGGAGCAATACCCGGGAACACCCGCGATATTGGAGTTATCCATCGTCGCGAAGATGCCATAGAAGTTGTTGCCATCGACGAGGGTACCATCGGACCCGGGGAAGGTGTTGCCGAGATACTCGCCATAGAAGTTGTTAAGGGATGCGAAGTTTGCGTAGATGGTGGTCGGGTCGCCGCCGTTGGTGCAGGTGAAGTAGTAGTCGGGCTCAAACCCGGTATCGAAGGTCATGCCGTTGCCCGAGCCATCATCACCCATGCGGTTGAGACCGTCAAAGTCGATATCGACATTGTCCCCACGGAGCTTGTTCTGCCCGCCGGCTTCGGAGTCGATAAAGAGCTCGAGCTTGTTGAAGTTGGACTCAAGGTTTCCGGTGAGGAAGATATAGAGTATCCCGCCGCTCTCGACCGCGTAGAGCCCGTCAAGCTCGGAGCCGTTGCCGATATCCACGGTGCCGTCGGAGTTGTCACCGAAGGCGGTCTGGTTGGCCTGGAGCGCGAGCTGGATGTAGGACGCATCGAGCACGCCGTCGATCGTGGGTGTCGCACCAGCAGTCGGTGTAAACTCGACATACTGATTCCCTGCAAAGGCACCATAATCAATGTTGCGGGGCTCGCCAAGGTTGGGGGTGCCCAGCGCGAGGCTCCCCAGAATCTGGTTCGACATGAAGTCATGCCCGCCGCCGTTGATCGCAGCAAAGACTTTGATCGCGCCAGCAGGGTCGCCAAGCTCAAAGAGCGGGATAGCAATCTCGATACCGGTAACGACAGCACCGGGGTCACCGATATTAAAGGGATCACAGTCCCCGTGCCCGGAATCACCGAAACCGGTCCCGGTGGTCTGGAGGGCGATGGCACTCCCATAGTCGGCATCCTTCTGGCCATCAACGACGGGCTGGGCGAGAGCGGGCATCACCGCGAGGGCTGCTGCAAGCCCTGCGGCACGGTAGACATTTCTGGCGTTCATCAATCAATCTCCTGCTACGAAAGTGGTTTCTCGGCTCCAAACTCGGCCCGCGCAGCGGAATTTCCCCGCAGAACGGCTCTGATATTCTATGGCAAGAGGTCCCGATTTCGAGCAAAAAACCCGCGTTTTTCGATATATCAGGCATGTTTTGTGGGCTTATTGGACTTGGCCAATACCCGCCAATAGAGACAAAATAGCAGGTTATATTGCGTGGATTGCTCCAGAGACCCTAGAATCGCTGAGAACCGGTCCCATGCCAGGAGATTCATAACATGCCAACGCAACCTCTACGCAACCATCGAGGCTTCACACTGATCGAGTTGCTCGTGGTCATTGCGATCATCGCGCTCCTCATCGGTATCCTCCTGCCAGCGCTGGGCAAAGCCCGGGCAACCGCCCAGTCTGCAGCCTGTATGAGTAACGACCGGCAGATGGGGCTCGCACTTTCTGGCTATGCCAACGACTCACGAGGCTGGTACCCCATTGTGCCCCTCCGCGAAGGCAGCGGGTATTG
Source organism: Planctomycetota bacterium (assembly GCA_024275365.1). Lineage (GTDB taxonomy): Bacteria > Planctomycetota > Phycisphaerae > Phycisphaerales > UBA1924 > PNC22. The sequence goes on from JAJRZG010000258.1 coordinate 2,359, forward strand.
GAATGCTTTTTATACCGGGAACCCCCGCACCCGGTATCTCGATGGGCAGTACACCGTCGGCGGGTTGGCTGGGCTCTTTAGCCTCAACCAGCTTGGAGAGGCACCCAGAGCTGGCCGTGGTGATCACGGCTATGTCGGTTCCGACGGCACCGAAGACACCCAGATCTACCCTGACGGGAACAAAGAACCACTCATGCGTGGCTATCTCGATGGCTTCGGCGTGTTGACCTGCCAGGCCGACCGCGAGGACAACTGGTACGGCATGCCGTTTAAACCGGGCAGAGAATTCAACTCGTACAAGTCGATCAAAAAGCCCGAGACGCCCGCTTCAGAACGCGATGTTGTCTCATACAACATCAGCTACCTCTATATCGCGGGCCTCAAAAGCGAAGAAATGAACATCATCCGCCCTGCACCAATCTGGGGTGATGAGACCAACGGCCACGATATCTCGACCGATGCGTGGTACAACTACGGGAACTCAGCGCAGCAAGCCGATACTCAGTCAGGCTTTTACGCCCCCGGCGATAATCACGGCAATAAGGGAGGCAACTTCGTCTTCACCGATGGCCACGCCGAGTTTCTCACCGGGGACATCCAGGAAACCTTCTTTGGCGACGCGAAAACAAACGACCAGAGCATCAACCTGCTCGACAGCTCGCGGAGCCGACGCGTCCAGACCATCGACTGATGCTAACCGTCGTATTTGGTATCCCAACTGGCCCGCTGCTACACTCTCGCTCCTATGACCGAGGCCCCCACCGCTCAATCGACGAAACCCGCTGTGCCGAGCCTGCTCCGCCGGTTGTTTTCTGCGCAGGAATCGGGTCTGGTCATGGTCATCGCGCTCATGATGATCGCCCTGACGATCTTCGGCGGGACCAAACTCAAGACCACGACCGAGTCGATCCAGTCCGAGGCAACAGTCGTCCTCTTTGATACAGATGGCGCAGCCCACAAACCCGGCTCCATCCCCGACCGCAGCATCGCCCGCATCGTCGTGACCTCTCCTGACGGCAAGGAACAGTCCTTCACCGGCGAGATCGGCTATCGAGAATCGGGCGACGAGCGGTTTGTCACCGTCCGGCGGCAGGTCAACCGATTCCTTGAACTCGAAAATATCGTCCTGGTTATGAAGGATGCCAGCTTTATCGCCGTCATGGCGGTAGGCATGACCGCGATCATCATCCTTGCCGGGATCGATCTCTCCGTCGGCTCGATCTACGCCCTCTCTGCGATCGTCGGTGCAATCGCCCTCCACGAACTCGGCCCCGAGGCTGGCGGCCTGACCGCGCTCCTGGTCGGGTTGGGAGTCACGCTCTTCACCGGCGCACTCTGCGGCCTGGCCAACGGCATCATGGTCGTTGGGCTGCGCGTACACCCCTTTGTCATCACTCTCGGCATGATGGCCGCCCTCCGAGGCCTGACCATCATCATCCCCCAGCGGGTCTATGGCGAGCAGTCGATCGCCGGGTTCCCCAGCGGCTTCACCTCCGGTTTCTTTAAACGAGAGATCGCGGGTGTGTACCCGGTCCCGGTCGTCATCATGGTCCTCATCGCCATTGCCGGTTGGTTCGTGCTCAGCCGCACGGTGCTGGGGCGGCGGGTCTTTGCGATCGGTGGCAACGAGACAGCCGCCCAGTATGCGGGCATCCCGGTCGGTCGAGTCAAGGTCATCGTCTTTACCGTCATGGGCATGCTCGCAGGGCTCAGCGGGTGTATGTACCTGGGATATCTGGGCTCGGCCGAGACTGGTGCAGGAACCGCGTATGAGCTGCGTGTCATCGCCGCAGCAGTCATCGGTGGTGCATCCCTCATGGGCGGCAGGGGCTCTGCGCTCGGGGCCGTCCTCGGGGCGATCATCATCCAACTCATCGACAACGCGATGATCATCTTCCAGATCGACCAGAGCTGGAACCAGGTCGTCATGGGTGCCGCGATCATTGTCGCCGTCGTGATCGATCAGGCCAAGCGCCGCCTCTCATCCCAATAATCTCTCACACGCGAGAACCCCTATCATCCCCACCGGCTCACTCACGGGCAGCCGCCCGCCAGAATCGATCCCACCACGGAGCAACATATGAAACTCACGAACCTCATCACTGGTTCACTCATCGCCGCCGCTGTGCTTTCCTTTGCCACCGCGTGCTCAAAGTCCTCAGACTCGAGCACATCAACGACCACCGATGGTGACAGCACAGACGCGACACAAAAGTATGTCATCGGCCTCGTCGCCAAGAGCCAGGTCAACCCCGTCTTCCAGGCCGCCCGCGTCGGTGCCGAGCAGGCGGCTGTGGATCTCTCAGCGGAGTATGGCATCGATGTCGAGATCCGTTGGCAGACGCCCAGCACCGAGGACGCCCAGCAGCAAGCCCAGTATGTCGAGCAGCTCACAGCCGCTGGCGTTGACGGCATCGCCATCTCCTGCATCGATGCCAATCTGCTCAACAGCGCCCTCAAGGACGCGGTCTCCAAGGGCATCGTGGTGATGACCTTTGACTCTGATGCCCCCGACTCTGGCCGCATGGCCTACTACGGCGTCGATGACAAGGCCGCAGGCGAGGCAGTCATGGCAGCACTGGCCGAGCAGATGGGCAACACGGGCATCGTGGCGGTCCTCGCGGGCAATCAGGCAGCGACGAACTTGCAGAACCGGGTCGAGGGTGTGCGGGCAGAAGCAGACCGCCACGAAGGCATCAGCATCATCGATGTCTATTACCACCCCGAGACCGCCAATGACGCCGCAGCCAAAATGCAGCAGGTCCAGAACGCCAACCCCCAGATCACCGGCTGGGCACTCGTCGGCGGCTGGCCTCTCTACACCGACAACGCCCTCGACGGCGTGTACGAGCACGCCAAGGTCGTCTCGCTCGACCCGCTCCCGCTCCCGCTCGAATACCTCGAAAAGGGGCAGGTGCAGGTGCTGATCGGGCAGCCCTACTTTGGCTGGGGCTATGAGTCGGTGCGCTACATCGTCGAGAAACTCCACAACGCCAAGAGCCCCGAGAGTGAGTTCATCTACGCCGACTTTGATGTTGTAACCACCGAGAATGTCGAGGAGTTCGCCGAGAACTGGGCGAAGTGGAAGACGCAGGACTGATACGCCCAGGACTGATACGCATTGCGAGAAAATCTCGTGCGTTTCTACGAGCCCCGAGCGCAAGCTCGGGTGTCTTTGCCTCTACGAGCCCCGAGCGCAAGCTCGGGAGCACGAACGGTTCACCATCACGGACACATACTGAACCTATGCTCGCGCACAGGGCTCGTAAAGACGGGAACTACTCGTGGTCGGCACCGTAGAGATGCCGCAATGCAGTGCCAAATCTCGCCGCCCAGGCCCGCTCGTTGTGTTCGGCGTCAGGCGTCACCACGACCATCACCCGCTCTCGTCGATCAGGTCCACTCTGGCCCGACAGCAGCGAACCAAACTTCATAACAACATTGCTCATCGGAAATCGCTCGCCCTTCCCGTCCGTCCAATACTCCAACTCACTAATCCCTATAAAGGTGCGAGGATTCCATGGATGGTGATTGCCGAGTGGGATGCGGGTGCCGTCCAGCATCAGCGATGGACTTTCCGCGAGCACACGGCCAAACATTTCTGGGTATCGAACCCCCGCCCGGAGTGCAACAAGCCCCCCAAGCGACGAACCACCGATCCCCCGATCCTCCGGGTCGCCACTCGCCCGCACGACCCGCTCCACCCTCGGCACAACCTCTCGCACCAGCCAGTCGATATACGCATCACCCTGCCCCTCGATACCCAACGCAGTGAAAGGGAGATATTCGAGCGTGCGGTTCGAGCCAGAGTTGGGCACCGCCACGATGATGATCGGCTCGATCTAGCCCGCCTCGATCAGCCGTGTCGCGGTCTCGTCCGCACCCCATTCAGCGGGCGTCGGCGGGTGGAAGTCAAAGACATTCTGCCCATCCTGCATATAGAGCACCGGGTACCGCCGCTCGGAGTTGGCAGCATCGTCATACCCCGGCGGGAGCCAGACAACCACATCGCGCAGCGCACCCGTGGCAGCACCCGCACCCCCCACCACTTGCAGCCGCAGCGCACGACCGGTGACATTGAGTGGCTCTGTTGTATCGCTGCGGTGCCGAGGCTTTGCAGCACCCTCGCGTTCATCAGCAAACCGTTCGATGACCAACTCGACCACAATCGGCTTGCCCGGCTCAATCGTGTCGCGCGCGACCGGCGTGAGTGTGCGGTTGCTGATATCGGTCATGTCAGCCGCGATCTCGACAGTCTCCCACGAGCCCCGCGTAAACTTGAACTCCAGCCTGGAATCTTGATCAGGCATCGGGACAAGTATCTGCCAGCGCAGGTCCGATCGCCCAGAGAGCTTCATCGACGCATCGCCGGGGTTCCATTTGACATGGTTCGACGCGAGATAGAGCGGCGAGTCGTTCGAGACCAACCCGGTCGAGTCGGTGACGACAAACAGGATGCCGAGGGGGTGGGCTTCGGGTTGAACAAGCTCTTGTGCGCAGGTGGTCGTGCCTGTGAAGACCGCCACAGTCAGAAACAACAGACTGGAAAGGTTTTTGAGCGTCAAAGTGTGTGCCTCCTCTGGTAAACACAGCGGTTGGATGCCATCGTATACTATATCTCCATGGAACTGACCGGACCCCTACTGACATTGGCGATTGCACTCGGGCTGGGGATGCTCGTTGGATTACAGCGGGAACGGTCGCCGAGCTCGACACATGTGGGCGGCGTGCGGACATTCCCGCTCGTCACAGTCCTCGGGGCGATGTGTGCGATGCTCGAACCGGTGATGGGGCCTTGGCTTGCGGTGGTCGCCTTCCTGGGTGTGGTTGCCGCGGGGATTCTCGCCAATGTCATCGGATCAAGACGCGGCGACCCCGAGCCAGGGATGACGACCGAAGTCGCGATGATGGTGATGTTCGTTGTCGGCGTGATGCTCGCCTCAGAGATGCGAGACCTTGCCGTCGCGGTCGGAGTCGGGACTGCGATCCTCCTCCAACTCAAGGAACGCCTCCACAGCTGGGCGCGTCGGCTCGGTGATCGAGATATCCACGCCGTCATGCAGTTTGCGCTCATCACCTTTATCGTGCTCCCCGTCCTGCCAAACCAGACCTATGGCCCGTTCGATGTGCTCAACCCACACCGGATATGGCTCATGGTGGTGCTCGTTGTCGGGATCAGCCTGTCTGGGTATATCGCATTCCGAATGCTGGGCAAAACGCACGGCACGCTTGTCGCGGGGCTTGTGGGCGGGCTCATCTCGAGCACTGCGACAACGGTAAGCTACGCAAGACGGGCGAAGGAATCGCATGAAATCGAGGGCGCGGTCTGCGCAATCCTGCTCTTGGCAACACTCGTGATGTTTGGGCGCGTGATCGCTGAAATCCGCCTTGTTTCCCCTACACATGTCACAGAAATCGCTACGCCCATAGCGATCATGGCGGCAGTGACCATGGTCTGCGCTGCGCTCGCCCTGCTCGGGCACGGCAAAGACAGCGGCGAGATGCCCGAGCAAGAAAACCCGACCGAACTCAAGGGGGCACTCATGTTCGGGGCGCTCTTCACAGTGATCCTCCTCTTCGTCGCAGCAGCGAAGGAATGGTTCGGAGATACGGGAATCTATGCCGTCGCAGCGATCAGTGGGCTCACAGATATGGATGCCATCACACTGACATCCGGACGGCTTGCCGAACGCGGTCGGCTCGAACCCGATGCCGCGTGGCGGGCAATCCTCCTCGCAACCATGTCCAACATGGTCTTCAAGACTGGGATCGTCTGGAGCCTCGGGGGAGCAAAGCTCGCCCGGCGGCTTGCCATGTGGTTTAGCGTGCTGATGCTGACAGCGATCGGGTTGATTGTCTTCTGGTGAAGCGGATGAGCCACACCGCTCACGAAAAAACTCACGAAGAGTTGGTATGCGTCTTTACGAGCCCTCGAGCGCAAGCTCGGGTGTCTTTGCCTCTACGAGCCCCGAGCGCAAGCTCGGGTGTCGGCGTAGTCCCTGACACGGCTTCCACGAAGTTCCCATGCGTTCGCTCCCCTTCACCAGTCCGGAGGACTGATCGTCAATAGCCGGGGGTGGAGTCCCGCGCAGCGGACGACACCCCCGGACGCTGGCCGTGAGACACAACGCACCCCATCGGGGTGCTCTTGAGAACCGCACAGCAAGAGGACCCCTTGCAGAGTCCAAAGGTCTTGCGCTCACAACTGGGGGTGTCGCATTGCTCCACCCCCGGCTTTTGAAGATCACCCCTATCGGGGTGCAAGAAAGGAACCGGCACACGCACGAGAACTAAATGGGATGCGTATCACTCCTCAGCAAGAGGCAGGCTCAGGATGATGTCAGGGTTTCGGGTGCCGCCCCATGTGGAGACGATGTTGGGGCCGCCCCCATCGTCGGTGGCATCAGGACCGACGGAGTAGAGAACATAGGCACCCTCGCCGATCAGCCGGTATCGCAACGGCTCGCCCGTCCACGGATCGACCGGCAACGATGCAATATGCTCAGGCACCAGCACCGAGAGAGTTTCGGGGTAGGAGCCATGGTCGAGGTAGTAGCGTTCGAGACCCAACGCAACAGCCAGACCACGGCGGACAGCCTCGCGACGGTCAAACGCATCGACAGCATTGCCAAGCGCAGGAAGAAGCATTTCAACGAGCATGAGGCCCGAACCGACACCCAGTGTCGCACCCCCCGTTCGTTCGAATGGGTCGAGGAGGGCCTCGCGTTCATAGACAGCGTAGTACGCATCTATCGCATCGCGGTTCGCCGCGTAGGTTCCGAGGCGGCCAACTGAGAACCCTGCTCCCCCAGCAAGGCCTCCAAGCCCAGCCGAGACACTCCCAAAGCGAGTGCTCTTGGATGTCGAAAATATCCATGCGATCGCATCGAGCGTCTGGAGGTGTTCACCGACAATGTGGTAGTTGCGGGGGAGTGCTGGCCGCTGCCGATCGATGGCGGCCTCGAGAGCATCGAGCCACTCGGCTGAGGGATGCTCAGCCAAAGACACCCGGACTTCTTGCAGCATCAAGCCCTCGATAGCCATCGCCGCAAGGCCCTCGATGAGCGTTGGCTGATGGTCGCACATACGAGCCAGGGCAACGCCGGATTCAAGGGCCGCGATAAACTCGGTGAGATCGTCCGCCTCACGGGCCAGATGCATCCGGGCAGCACTGATGCGGGCAAAGTTACGAACATCGGTCAGCTCGCTAATCGGGGTGAAGACCAGAGCATGGCCCGCGATCGAGGTCGGCGTGCGGACCGCACGCGAGCTGGCAGCGATCTGGTCCAGAGCGTCGTAGAGCCCCTGCTGCTTGTACGCCTCGAGCAGATCGAGCGTGTACTCAAGACTGACCCGGTTGTGTTCGAGGTCCTCAGCGGTCGGCTCGCCTCTGCGGTCCAGGGCACGGGGATCGACGACATACTCAAAGTAAGCAATCGCCTCCATCCCGCCCGAGGTCCTCGGCACCGGCACGGTTGCCTCAATCTGGGCAGCGGTTGTTATTGCTCCGTACAGACCATCCCAGGCGTTCAGGTCGGTAGACAGTGTGCCAGCCGGCTGGTACGACTCGATAAACTCGAGGACCCCTGCCACTCCGGGCCGTTCGGCAGCAGCCGTCTTGGCCTGTCGCCACAGGAACAGCTCATACACCCCCCACCCCGCCGGGAGCACGACAAAGAGGAAGACCCCAAGCCCGATCGCCACCCGTTTGGCGAAGCGTTTGCGCCGGGTGGTCCAGAACCGGGTGTCCTCGATCCTATCTGATGGCGTAAACAACGCCCGCCCCTGCTCGTCGGTCGTCAGTTCCTTGAGCGAAGGATCGGCCTCGACCTCGATGCCGCACTCGGGGCAGATGACGATATTGCCCGCCGACACGACGATCCCCAGGAGCGAGTATTGACAACTCGGGCACGACCCCCTGGCGCGAAGCACGAACCGGATGCGGCGAAGAAGGAGGCGGTCGCGGATGACCATTGCCACGGCTGCGGGTATTCCAAAGGCAACCATGAGCAACGCAGCCGTGAGCAGGACAAAGGGGATGCGGTTTTGGTTGAGGCGGAAAGAAGAATCGAGCCACATGAGCAGGTTCATCATCGCCCAGAAGCAGAAAAGAAAGAAAACAAAAGTCAGGCACCCGATCCCCGTGCGGTGAAAGTGCCGCTGCCAGCCCCGTTTGCACGCAGCCCGCACAAACCGCTTGCACTGGTCATCGGTGAACCGGTCAAGCTCGGGGAAGGCACGCCAGATGTTGGAGAGAGGGATACGCATGGTGTATATCATACCGGTTCCACGAAGTTTCTGCGCGTTCATGGCCTCCCCTCAGCAGGGGTGCCATGGCTTCGCGCCAGCGTAGCCATGCGGGTATATCCGTCATGCTTACGCTGGCGCGAAAGCATGCCACCCACGCAGAAACGAAGTGGAATCCGTATCAGGCCCGCCGCGACCCCATCGGCACGAGTGGAGAAGCGCTGCCGCCGCCCCATTCGAGGTCAAGCAGGCTGCCAGGCGCGGCCTGCGTTGCTAACCCTGATTAGTCGAGCCGTGCGCCCTTCGAGATGTAATGCTCTGCAAGCGCCGGGCGACGCGGGACACGGTGATACTCGGCCATCCGGGGCGACCACGCCGCGGCAAGCTGCGAATCCTTCACGCCCCGCTCGCGGAGGTATTCGCGGTACCCGTCGTCATAGTCTTGCATGTGCGCACGCATCGTCTCATCATCGTGATACCGATCCTGCATCAGCACCGCCCCCAGCGGCAGCCGCGGGCGTTGCAGGGGGGTCGCACCGTCGCGTGCGGCGGGTGTCCCGACACACAACCCAAAGAGCGGGTACACCCCCTCGGGCAGCCCGAGCAGCGCATCGAGCCGGGGGAGGTCGTTGCGGATGCCCCCGATGTAGCAGATGCCATAACCCATCGACTCGAACGCCACCACGACATTCTGGGCAAAGAGCGAGGCATCGATCGCGGCAATGAGAAAGGCCTCAAGCCGTGTGTCGTGGGGTTGGTTTGCATCGATTGCGGCGAGCCGATGTCGGCGGGTATCGGCGCACACGAGCAGGAAAGTCGGAGCCGACTCGACCTGCGCCTGCCCGCCCGAAAGCTCGGCGATCTCGCGGCGGGTGTCTGCATCGGTGATGTCGATCGCGCAATACGCCTGCACCGCCGATGAGGTCGAAGCCATCTGCCCGGCATGAACAGCAGCCTCAAGGTGCTCGGCGGGCACAGGGTCGGCAGTAAAGGTACGGACAGAACGATGGGCATTGAGGATGTCGATCGTGGGGTTCATGGGCAGAGGGTAGGGGAGAAAATCAGGGGCAGAACCCCTCGGTTCTGCTGCGAATATAGCGGGGTTTTGGGTGGTCTGCCGATAGAGACGAATGGTGCGCAGCGGAGTTGCTGCGCGGACGGCACGGGGGACTTGACGCGGGGAGGCTGAATATGAACGGGCTGAGTCGGATCGGGTTGGCTGGGGTTGTCGGGGTGGTGGCATTGGTTGCCGGTGGGGCGTCCGGACAGTTGGTGACGCTGGAACTCCTCGGGCCGGGGGGCGCGACGAGCGATCTGGCAGAAAACGGGATGGTGATCTACGAGAAGTGGGAGAACGACAAGTGGTCCATCTATCGCTATGAGGACGGTGCCGGGCATACCGCCATCGACCCCGGGGATTGGTGGATGCTCGGCAAGAAGCGGGTCAACTCGGCAGGCCAGATCGCGTTCCGTGCAAATAAACGCGGTGAAGCTGTCACCACACTCCGGTACACCGATGGGGTTGGTGTAGTTGATCTGAACACGATCGGGGCTGACAGCGTGCTGATGATGGAAATGAACGAATCTGGAGATGTGGTCGGCCAGATGTCTTTGTCAAATGAAGGTTCGTCAGCGTTCATCTCTACCGACTCTGGGGGGTTGAGGGAAGCCGGCTTTGTGCGCGATGAATGGATCACTTCGATCGCGACCTCGATCAATGATAACGGGCAGATCGCCGGCAACTTCCAGGACATGACTGGAACCCATGCCATCCGCTATAGCGATGCTGAGGGCACGACCCTGCTCTGATCATTCGGTGGGCGGAGTACTGTTGCCACCGCCATGAACAGCAACGGTGATGTCGTCGGCTGGTCGGATAGACCGGGGGACGCATACCGCGCATTCCTCTACACCGACGAGTTGGGCTTGATCGATCTCGATCTGGGAACCGGCAACCGCGCCCCTGTGGATATCAACGACAACCAGTGGATTGTCGCCTACGGGGCTTACGGCCCCTGGCTGTGGACGCCGGAGACGAGTTGGCTGACCCTTGAATCACTCTTGCCCGATGGAGCCGATGCCCAGTTTGCCGATATCACCTCGATCAACAACGCCGGGCAGATTGTGGGCATGGAGCGGGTGGGTGATTCGTGGGGCACATTCCGCCTCACGATCCACTCGATCCCGACTGTGCCGACGGTTGTGGTGCTGGGGGTTGCGGGTCTTGCCGGTATGCGGAGGCGGCGGTAACGGTCGGATCAGGGACTGCCCTCGGGTGGCATTGCTTCGTCGAGGCCGACCTTCAAAGCCCGCTGCTGTCCGAGTCCCTCGCATCCCATCAGTCTTCGGGGACAGGGCGGCGTGGTTTGCAGAGCACATAGTCGTGGCCGATGTCCCCGGGATCGGCGAAGGTGAGGCCGGTTGCGGGCTTCTCTTGGCCCCCGTTGTCCGTCTGATCGACACCGGTGGAATAGAGGAGGTACGGCATCCCGTCGGGGCTGTCGGGCGTGAGCCGATACACGAAACTGCCGCCGGTGATGGGATCGGTGGGAGCCTCGATGAGATCAAGCGTCGCGGGATAGTCGCCGTGCTGCTGGCGGTAGATCTCGAGTTGGAGAACGATGCGGGTAGCGGCGACATGGAGCCCGAGGACGGCGCTGTGGCGTATGACCTGCCCGGCACTGGAGCGCATGAGACGGATGGTCTCGGCCTCGCTCGACTCCTCGTCGAGCACCGCGGAGACCATCTCACCGAGAGAGAGCACATCGAAGGCAGCGCCGTACGGCTCATCGATCGCGGCGGTGGCCTCGGCGAAGCAGGCGTCAATGGCATCGATGAGCTTCTGGCGGTCGATCCTCGTCCCAGACTCGGCGGCCGCATCGGCGAATGTCGCGAGGCTGAAGAGTCGTTCGACGGCGAGTACGGACTCGAGCGGGGGAAGGATTGGCTGCTCAAGCCGGTCGAGCAGGGCAAGGCAGGCCTCGGGGGCGAGATGGCCTTCGAGGGCGAGTGAACGCAGCTCGGTGAGCGTGGTGAGGACTGCGCTAACACCCGAGAGGTTGTCGATATAGAGCAGGCGCGAGGATACCGCACGAGCCAGACCGAGTTGACGATTGACGGTGCGGAGTACGGCGTCACCATCTCCGGCGACCGCTGTAATGCGGAGCAGGGCCATGTTTGTCCGCCCGAGCGATCGTGTCCAACCCATCACTTGAAGGCCCTCGCCGAAGGCGTCATACACCGGGATCGTCTCGTCCCACGCGCGGTAGCTCGGGGACGATGCCAGGGCTCGGTCCACATCATCGAACACACCGCTCGCGGCAATCTGCTTGAGAGCAACGGATGCGTTCTCCAAGCCGGGGCGCGGATACTCACCCGTGCCAATGAGCGAGATCTGGATCGTGGGCCAGTCGTCTATCGACACATCAGGATCATCGCGGAACGGCCGGTCGATCTTCTCAAGCACCAGAGAGTGGGCCTCCAGGGCATCCTGCATCAGCGGCCAAGTGTTGACGCCCTCACCGAACACCTCGGCGTAGATCTCACCGGCCTGGGCGTGGAACTGCTCGTCGGTCAGGACGGGAGTCGGATCGGAGCACCCCGCGAGCACGAATGTCATGAGCACTGTGATGACTGCGATGGAGGAGCGGCGAAGCCGATTGCCAATGATGAGGTTCATGGACGGAGAATAGTGCATCGCAGAGCTGGGTGGGATCTACTCGCGTTCCTCAGAGGATGTGAAGACCAAGTCGTAACCGGCACCAAGGAAGGAGAGAACCCTGTACCCGTGGCCGGGCTCTGGCCAAGGGCGGGCACCATCATCGGTGGCATCGTAGCCGACAGAGTAGAGGGTATAGCCAAGGGAGGCATCTGGGTCAGGGAGGTAGACGAGCGGTTCGCCGGAGAACGGATCGGCGGGAAGAACGGAGAGTATGCCGGGGACGAGGGCCGTGAGCGCTGGGGGTGGTGTGCCTTCACTCTCGCGGTAGATCTCGATGGCGAGCATGATCCGGGTTGCCGCCAGATTGAGGGCCGCGTTGTCGGCAAAGTCGGCGAGCGGGCCGGCGGCTGGCATGGCCGCGAGGTAGACCCCGGATCGTGCACGCTCGTGAGGCTCGTCTGTCTTGAAGATGTCCCACGCCTCACTCAACTGCTCATAAACCGCTGGACGGTCTTTCGGCAGAGCGTGCGCGATGCCGGGCAGCATCTCGAAGAACTCTTGCTCCCATGCGAGCATCTGATCGATGGCTGGGAAGGACGGATCACCCGGTGCTTTAGGATCGAACGCAGCGGGATCAAGCCCGATCGTGCTGAACTGCCTGAGCCGATCCGGGACCAACTCGCCGCGCTGGCTATAGAGCAGGCCGATGTCGCGTCGGCGGAGAAGACTATCGCCCTCGTACACGGTCGTCGCCGCGAGCATGGACGGTGCCTCGGCAAGTTCACCGAGGAGCGCGGCGGCCAGTTCACCGTCAATACCGTGATCGAGTACGCCCTCTCGGATGCGACCGAGGATGAGCAACTCGCTGGCAGCCCCGCTCATAAAGGGATACTGATGCGCGAACGCGGCCGTCCGCCTCGAGAGCCAGAGGGACTCCCTGACAGCCGCGAGAACCTCGGCTCTGTCGTCGAGCGCCAAGCCGAGAACAAACCGGGCGGCGTTGATGCGCGCGATGCAGCGCGTAGGACTGAGGAAGTCGGCCTGCTGATCCCCCGTCCACTCGCCCATCGACGGAGGGATGAGATTGTCGGTCGCGGCAAGTGCGGCGAACTCGTCAAAGAGACCGCTCTCGCGAGCCTCGGAAAGCGCGTCGTTGATCTGGCGAAGACGCAGGTGTCGCTCCGCCGGATCGAGATCGGCATTGCTCCAGAAGTACCCGAAGTAGCAGTCGAGGTCGACAAGGTCTTGCTCGATGCGCTCAACCCGCGGAGCGATCGTCTGGAACAACTCGTAGCCGTTGCTCCCGGCTGGTTGATTCGCCGAAACAAGCTCCCTGAGTCGAGCAGAGGCATCCTCCGAACTCTCCGTATCCTGCGCACAGCTATCCCCGGCCAGAATGGCGAGGCACAACAGGATGAGAGCGATGCGCAGCATAATCTCTACTTCTTCGAATAATCAAACACACCCCGCCCCGTCTTGTCACCCAGCCGACCGGCAATCACCAACTGCTTGAGCAGCGGACACGCCCGGTACCGGTCGTTGTTGAGCCCGTCGGCCATCACATCCATGATATGAACGCAAGTATCCAGCCCGATGAAATCAGCAAGACGCAACGGCCCCATCGGGTGGGCACACCCGAGCTTCATGATCTCATCAATATGCTCCGGCTCCGCGACGCCCTCCATCCACGCATAAAACGCCTCGTTGATAAGGGGCATCAGCACGCGGTTGCTGACAAACCCCGGCCGATCGTTGGCGGGCACAGGCACCTTGCCCATCGCCTCGGCCAGCGCGATCGTGCGGGCGGTTGTCTCGTCGCTCGTCGCCAGCCCCTTGATGACCTCGACGAGTTTCATCACCGGCACGGGATTAAAGAAGTGCATCCCGATGAAGCGGTCAGCCATGCCCCCACGCACATCGGCCACCGCCGTCGCCAGGTCGGTGATGCTGATCGAGCTGGTGTTGCTCGCCAGAATCCCACCCTCGCCGAGCAATGCCCCGGCCTTGGCGAAAAGCTCCTTCTTGACAGCCACATCCTCGACAACCGCCTCGATGATGATGTCCGAACCCGAGAGGCTGTCGAGGCTCTCGGAATAGGCGAGCCGCCCGGTAGCTGCGTCGGCATCGGCCTGGGTCATCCTGCCCTTCTCGACAGCCCGGCCAAAGAGCTTGCCCCGCAGGGCCTTGCACTTGTCGATCGCCCCGGGAAAGGCATCAAAGATGGTCGTCTCAAACCCGGCGACCGCAGCAATCTGGGCGATCCCGCCGCCCATCTGGCCCGCGCCGATGATGCCGATGGTGGTGATATTGTGCGTGGTGGTGGTCATTGGAGGCTCCTCGTTGCGTTGTGGAGGGGATGATAGGGGACGGTAGGCGAAGAGTTCACCCCGACGGGGTGAAGGGCTGTAGCCACGGGTGGAGCGAAGCCCGTAGGGCGGAGCGGAACCCGTGGGAAGGTCGGCGTGCGCAGGCTTCGCCCCGGAGGGGTGAAGGAAGGATCGGGCTCCTCAGCATTCCTCCAACCCTCTGGGGCGGACTCCACTCGCGCGGTGTATCCATGGGTTGCGGCGGGTGGCACTGTTACCGCCAGTAGCACGAGGAGAGGTGCCGGGGGCTTGAAGGACTCACGGGTGGGTGTTTGGACGCACCTTCACACCCCGCTGCTTTGCATATCTCCGTGTCAGCAGCACACTACACACGATCGTCAGCCCTCTCGCCACATTGGGCCAGAGCCCCCCCACCGCGTTCTCGCCTGCTGCCATGAACTCCCACGACAGGTTCATCAGGCCGTGCAGGGCCATCGGCACCCAGATGTTGCCCATGCCGGGCTTGCCGAGGTGCTCTGCCCACGCCCGGGCCAGCCATGCAAACCAGAGGCCGCCGGCTCCGGTCACCAGCACAGTGCTCCACCCGCTCGCAAACCCCGCTGCGGTCCACGAGATATGGGCAGAGCCAAAGAGAAGGGCTCCGACGATCGCCAGTGGCCAGAAGCCGACCCCCTTTGCACGCCACACCGCGAACACCAGCAGGCCGCGATAGAAAATCTCCTCGTTGAACGGGGCGACGATGACGCCCGTGATCATCGACCAGGACCAGGTCGGCATCGTGCCCCGGATCAACGCAAAGACAAGAGCAAACACAAGCATCGGCAGGCCAATGAGCGCGCCAACGCCGAGGCCGCGAACGATCCAGCCGCGACCGCCACGCAGGCCGAGGTCGGTAAGGAACGGGCGCTTTGGACCCGGATCAAATCGGCGAAGGACCAACCAGATGATCACAACCGCCAGCAGCACGATGGCATCGGAGTCAAGGTTGCGGACCCAGGCCGAGACACCACGATGATCCATCCATGTATGGAAGTCGATGTACCAGCCAGCCTGGGTGCGCAGGCGGATGAGCCACAACACACCGAGGCCGAGGAGCCAGGTTATCGCGGGGCGTGCGAATACTCGGAGCCGTTTCGGTCCGCTCATGGAGGAGTGTAGAGCATTTTAAAGAATCATGTTTGTGTGCGACAGCCATCTTGCCGTGTGAGCGTCAGGGCTGGCAGCCCACGGCCAAGCACCCCCGGAAGACCGTGGCACGCAACAAACGAGATGCCGAAAGTCACACTGGACTTTGTCCAGTGGCACCCGGTGTCTGTAGTACCCGATGTCTGTGACACCCGGCTTCTTAGGTAATCTCAAGCCGAGTCGCCGCGGTGCCCAGGACGGCACCGGTCCAGTCGTCCAGATACTCAACCGTCGCATCGGCAGAGATCGGCGCGGTCGGTGTCAGCAGCAGGTCGTAGCGTTCGCCGGGGCCGATCTCCCAGGAGTCGGTGGTGACAACCTGCCGCATCGGGCGGCCATCAGAAGCAACAACATCAAAGGGAAGCCCAGCCAGACGGACCCGACCCCACTGGTAGGAACTGTTGAGAACGCGGAGGTAGATGCGTTGGCCGACGGTCGCTACGAGGCGCGTAAAGAGATCGTCTCTTGCCTGCACGGACTCAAACCCGTTGAGCATAAAAACACCGGGCCGATGGCGGGCTGTCGCAAGGCCGGACCTCGAAATATCCTTCCAGTTGAGGTCGTAGGTCATCAGGTGCCACAGCACCTCTTCGTCAAAGGTCGGGCCACCATCCCACGCACGATCGATCGCGCTGTCCGATGGCCGCACGATGATCGCCCCGGTCATGCCGCGATGATAGTGAATCACCGTATCGACATGGCAGTGGTAGTGGTAAGTGCCCGCGTGCGGAGCGAGGAACTGATAGGTATAGCTGCCCATCATCGGCACGCTGAACGATGTCGCGGGGACACCATCGTTTTCCTGATCCACATCGAGCCCGTGCAGGTGGATCGTGTGGTCCATCGGCGAGAGGTTCCGAAACAGGACGCTGGAGGGCAGGCCCTCGATGATCTCGAGGTGTGCCGAGGGGAACTGCCGATTGTTCATAAAGCCCTGGTTGCTCCCGTCACGATCAAAGTACCAGACACCGACGGATTGCCCGCCGATGATCTGGTTGCCAGACATGCGAGAAACTACGGTGTAGTAGGGTTTCACGATGGTACCGAGGCCGGCCATGTCGTTGCTCCAATCTGGATCAGAATCTGAATCGGGTGTACGGGCACAATGTGTTCGGACAGCGGCACGCTCAGCGGCGGGCTAGGTGGCGACGATCAGCGTGATCTGGCCACCGATGTAGAGGCCATTGTCTGTCGTTGTTGTCAGGGAGTGCGGATGCACCGGGAAGATGCCCGGCTGATTGATCGGTAAGAGAACTTCCATCGTAGAGTGCCCGGGCAGGGGGATGGTGTCCTTTGAGCCATAGATCGACTGACGCTGGTTGTTGATGCGCTCGATCTGAACATGGTACCCATGAAAATGAACCGACTGACGCATCCAGCCGAGGTTGCACATGCGCAGAAGCACGCGATCCCCGACCTGGCACGCAATTGTCGTACCGGCATCGCCAGCTGTATCAGGGAAGGTGAGGTTGTTCACCGTGTGATAGTTCGGCTCATAGACACCAAAGTCTGGCACGCCACCAGCATCAATCGCGGTATTCCAACGATCGTCGGAATCGACATAGAACAGGACATACTCGCGGTCGTAGCGGGGGCCGATGGACCGGAGAGTCCGCCGACTGATGGAGGCCCCGAGCCGACTGATAATCACCGCGCCAAGCCCCATCGGGCCAGCAGCATCACCAAGCTCGGCATCGGTCAGCATCCAGGTCCCCATCGGGGGCACATCAATATCAAAGGTGAGCTCCGTACCGGGATCGATCCAGGGTCCGGGCACTCCGCCAACGATCGTGGGCCTGATCCCGCGCGTCAGCGAGTTGCGAACACGAAGCTGTGCGACCTGGCCGCGGCGTCCAGACAGCACCGGCACAGTACCCGCCGAGGGTGTCGAGCCCATCGCCTGATAGCGAAAGAAGGGGCATGTCGAACCATCAGAAAAGGCCTGCTCGACCCGGACAGCCTCGATCTCCCAGAGCGGGCCAGCCGCCATCTCCTCGACAGCCTCCCCGAGCGTTGCAGCGTGTGCAATCGCACCGCCGCATGGAAGGACGAGCCCACTCGCAGCCGCGAGTTGCAGGAATCTTCGCCGACCCGATTCGGGGAGATCACCGGGTGTATTGTCTGGGGTACTCAGGTTCTCATCACGGTTCATGTTTGGCTCCGAGGGTGTTGCCCCCATCATGAAGACAACGCGGCCACACGGGAAATCTCGCAGGGATCACACTTTACGGGATAGGTCTTCCGAGTGCAAGAGTAAAGAGCATTTATTCGTCTGCATATGACTCAAAATGCCAACGCACCAAGTGGATCAACTGGCCATCTTGCCTGATCCCCCCAGATTGACCCGCCCCAGTGGTGGCACCCGCAGGTCGCACTCATACGCATCCCGGAAAACACTCGTGCGTCGCAGCGGGAAGGCCGGATCAACAGAGCCCTGAGCGCAAGCGACGGGTTGGCGTATGCTGGCACATGCCGAGCCACCGAAACCGGTCGCGTGCGCTCGCGGCTCTGCTCGACGCACAGCCAAACGAAGAGATGACTGGGAGTACAACTCGTACAACCAGACCTCTCTGGGTTACTGACCAAATGCCTTGTTGTAGTCAGCGAGAAACTTCTCAAGCCCGTTGTCGGTCAGCGGGTGATGCATCACCTGCGTGATCACCTTAAATGGCACCGTTGCCACATCAGCGCCCGCAAGCGCACACTGCACAAAGTGGAGCGGGTGTCGAATCGATGCCGCAAGAATCTTGGTCGGCAGGCCGTAGTTGTCGTAGATCTCACGGATCTGCCCGATGAGTTCCATCCCATCTTGGGCGATGTCGTCGAGGCGCCCAATAAAGGGGCTCACCAGATACGCCCCGGCCTTGGCAACCATCAACGCCTGCAACGGCTGAAAGCACAGAGTCAGGTTGGTGCGAGAACCCTCGTCGCTCAGTGTTTTACACGCCTTGAGACCATCAATCGTGCATGGGAGTTTAATGACAATGTTGTCAGCGATCTTGGCGTGGTGGCGGCCCTCTGTGATCATGCCCGCATAGTCGGTCGCAATCACCTCGGCAGATACCGGCCCCTCGACCACCTCACAGATCTCAGCAAGTCGCTTCCCGTAATCAACACCCTCCTTGGCGATCAATGAGGGGTTGGTCGTCACACCATCAAGCACACCCATGTCGGCAGCCTGCTTGATCTCGTCGAGGCTTGCGGTATCGATATACAGGTCCATGCGAGGTCTCCAACTGAATAGAGGGTGATGCCGGGAGTGTAGCCAAGAATCCTCTCCCCCGCCCGCGTACCGATTCCCCGAGACATCGCCAAAGTGTCACACCCATCGGGGCGGAACAGGAATCCCTCCGCTCAGCCATCACAGAGTGTGCTGCCGCTCAGAGCTTCCTGGTCGCTGTCGCCAGCTTCAGGATGTTGGATTGGGTCATCTCTTTCCCGCTCAACTCGCCCGCGATGCTCCCATCACACATGACGAGAATCCGGTCAGACATCATCAGCAACTCCGGCATCTCACTGGTAATCACCAGCACCGCCACGCTGCGATCAGCCGCCTCTCGCACAAGCCGATACACCTCCGCCTTGGTCCCCACATCGATCCCCCGCGTCGGCTCATCGAGCAACAGCACCCGTGTATTGTGCGTCATCCACCGTGCGATGAGCAGTTTCTGCTGGTTCCCGCCCGAGAGCGAATCAGGCGGACTCTTTGGGCTCGCAGCCTTGATCTGAAACTCCGATATCCGCTCAGCAACCGCAGCCCGCTCCCTGCCCAACCCACGCACGCCAGCAGCCGCAAGGTCTGGCATGATCGGCATGAGCAGGTTCTCATCGATCCCAAGATTAAAAAAGAGCCCCTGCAGCTTCCGATCCTCGGGCACATACCCGACGCCAGCGCGGATCATCGCCCGCTCAGAACCAACACCAATCGCGTGCCCCTCAACAGAAACCTCGCCTCTGGCGCGCCGGTCGATACCAAAGATCGCATCCATCAGCTCGCTCCGCCCAGAGCCAACAAGCCCCCCGAGCCCGACAACCTCGCCCGGCGTGATATCAAGAGAGACACCCTCGAGCTTGCCCGGCGAACAGATCTGCCGAACCCGAAGCGCAGGCCGCGAACCCTCCGACTCAGGCGGCTTCCGCTTCTGAGCGTGCGTGATCTGCCGACCGATCATCTGCTCGATGAGCACCGATTCATCGATCTCCTTGACCACACTCGTCGCAACATACCCGCCATCCCGCAGCACAGTCACCCGATCGCACAACTGAAATATCTCCGCCATGCGGTGCGAAACATAAATGAGCGTGAGCCCGCCAGCCGCGAGTTGGCGAGAAATCTCCATCAGCCGATCCACCTCAGAGATGCTGAGCGAACTGGTCGGCTCATCGAGCACGATCACCCGGACCCGCTGCATCGACGCGCGACTGTCGCCCTCATTCCCGTGCCCCTCATCAAGGCTGCTGGCGATCTGCACGATCTGCCTCCGCCCCGGGGCAAGGCTGCTCAGAGGCGACTCAACATCAATCCCCGGCTCGAGCGTCGCAAGCAACCGTGCTGCCCGCGCGTGCATCGCCTCACGATCGACAAGACCGAGCCGAGTCCGGGGCATGTCGTGCAGACACAGATTCTCTGCAACCGACAAGTTCGGACACTGCGCCAACTCCTGGTGAACAATCCGGATGCCCGCCGCAAACGCCTCCTCGATGGATCCCGATGTCAGAGCCCGACCACCGATCGTGACAACACCCGTATCCGGCTTGTGCAGCCCGGCAATCACCTTCCCAAGTGTGCTCTTGCCCGCTCCATTCTCACCCATCAGCGCATGAATCTCGCCGGGCAGAAAGGACGCAGAGACATCATCAAGCGCCTGCGTCACCCCAAACCGCTTCGAGATGTGCTCGCACACGAGCAACGGCCTCACCAGATGAGAGGGTTCAGGCTGAGACTGAGGATTGTCGCGTGAGTTGACGACCATAGGGAGAGGATAGGGGGCAGGCCGCATTCAGGACACCACCACACACGAAACCTACAGGATTGACGCTCTTGCTCGCACGCTCAGCCCCCATCTACAAGAGTGAGAAGCAGCGCCTGCTCGGTGTGCATCCGATTCTCTGCCTGGTCAAACACAACCGACCTCGGGCCATCGAGCACCTCAGCGGTGACCTCATCTCCCCGGTGGGCGGGCAGGCAGTGCAAAAAAACTGCGTCGGGCAAAGCAAACGCAAAGAGCGTGGCATCGACACGGAACGGCTCAAGCACTCGCACGCGCTCGGCTGCCTCCGCTTCATCGCCCATCGAGGTCCACACATCCGTGTACACCGCTTGCGCGCCTACAACCGCCTCGCGCGGGTCGGTCGTCAGAGCGATATCCGCCCCGGCCTCCCGTGCTGCTGCGACGATCGCCGGGTCGGGCTCATACCCCGCGGGCGTGCCCACACGAAGCCGAATGCCCAGCCGTGCCGCCGCGTTGATGAGCGAATGACAAACATTGTTGCCATCACCCAGGTACGCAAGCTCGACACCACGCACATCGCCAAAGCGTTCCGTGAGTGTCAATGAGTCGGCAAGCGCCTGGCATGGATGGAGGGCATCGGAGAGGCCATTGATCACCGGCACGCTCCCAGTCGACAACTGCACAACAGTTTCGTGCGAAAACACGCGCGCCATAATCGCGTCAACATACCGCGACAAGACCCGGGCGGTATCCTCGATCGTCTCACCGCGGCCGAGTTGCATGTCATTGGGCGAGAGAAACATCGCCTGCCCGCCGAGGCGGTTCATCGCGACCTCGAAGGAGACCCGCGTCCGTGTCGAGGGTTTCTCAAAGATCATGGCAAGGGTCTTGCCGGTGAGGGCATCGAACCGCCCGAGCGGGTCGGCCTTGATCTCTGCTGAGAGGGCAAGCAGCGAACGAAGCTCCTCCGTGGTCCAGTCCATCAGCGAAAGCATGTGCTTCATGACACACCCACCGCCGAGAGTTTTTCAAGCCGCTCGAGCACCGCCTCTTTGAGTGTCGGGCAGTCGTCGCACCGTGGGGCATCGACGGTCTCATACCGTACCCGCACCGCCGGCTTGTCGATCTTCAGATCGCGTGACAGATCAAAGGGCGTGCCCACAAGCACCACATCGCAGTCGGTCGCCCGGACCGAGGCCTCGAGGTCAGCGATCTGCTCGGGGTAATACCCCATCGCGGGGAGCAACTTCCCGATATGCGGGTACTTCTCCAGCGTCTCTTTGATCGACCCGACTGCATTTGGCCTCGGGTCCACGATCTCACCCGCACCATACCGCTCAGCCGCGACCTGGCCTGCGCCGAAGTCCATCCCGCCGTGGGTCAGTGTCGGGCCGTCTTCGATGCAGAGCACCCGCTTACCCTTGATGAGCGACGCATCGCCCTCGACGGTGACGACGCTCTTGGCCCGGAGCACCAGCGCCCCCGGGTTGAGTGCTGCAACACTGCGCTCGACCGCCTCGACATCGGCTGGTTTGGCAGACTCGACCTTGTTGACAAGGATGATCTGCGCACCCCGGACATTGACTTCGCCCGGGAAGTAGGCCGACTCGTGCCCCCGGCGGAGCGGGTCAGCGAGCGTC
>JAJRZG010000259.1 GCA_024275365.1 Planctomycetota bacterium
GCGATCCTCGGCGGGGCAGCCGGGTTCTTTGGGGGGTTCGTCGATCACGCGGTCGTCTGGCTCTATTCGACCCTCTCCTCGATCCCCTACATCATCTGGCTGGTCGTCATCGCGTTTGTCTTCCGCGAGAGCACCTTCGAGGTGCCCTTCACCGGCAAGCCGATCGCCCAGACGCTCTTCCCCGTCTATCTCGCCTTTGGTGTCACGCTCTGGGTCGGCACCTGCCGAGTCGTCCGGGGCGAGGCGATGAAGATCAAGAGCCTCGACTACATCCAGTCGGCAGTCTCGATCGGGTGCAGCCCGGTCCGCATCCTCATGAAGCATGTGCTGCCCAATGTCTCGTATTTGCTCTTTATCAACTTCTCGCTGGCGTTTGTCGCCGCGATCAAGGGCGAGGTCATCCTCAGCTACCTCGGCCTCGGCGTGCAGGGGCAGCCGAGTTGGGGGATCATGATCCGCGACAGCAAAGAGGATGTCGTGCTCGGGGTCTTCTGGGAGCTCGGAGCAGCCACGCTCCTGATGTTCATCCTGGTCTACGCCTTCAACATCCTGAGCGACGCCTTGCAGGACGCCTTCGACCCCAAGCATGTGGTGTGAGGCCCGGTGGCACGGCTTTCGGAGCCGATGCCTTCTGGGTACTTCGCCCCTCCGGGGTGATCTTTGTGGGCCTTCGTTTCCTCACGCTGATTCGAGTAGAAAACCACAGATTCTCAAAAGGCTTGTCCACACGGGGCCTCCAGACACGGCTCGGAGAGCCGTGCCACCGGAGCCAAAAAAGAAAAAACTCGACTACAGGCTTTCGACTGTAGTCGAGTCTAAGGAGGAGAGAGAGACAAGACATACTCAATATGCCACCGATTCTCGGTCGTGCCAATAATCGGACAACTTTTTCTCGGTCAAAACTCAAAAAAGGGGCATGGGACCGTCTCAGTGCACATTAAAACACCGATCCAGAATCAGAATCGGGGTTCCATGATTTCTCAACAGAGCTTCATCCCAGCAAGATCACCTGCCAATACGGTCAAAGACCTGACCGACATGCCCCCAGTTGATCACATGCATAAAGGCTGCCACATAGTCAGCCCGGCGGTTCTGGTACTTGAGGTAGTAGGCGTGCTCCCAGACATCGATCCCCAGCAACGGCACCACGCCGGTCATCATGAGTTTCTGCTGGTTCTCTCCCTGCAAGACAATCAGTTGCTGGGCAATGGGCTCAAAGGCAAGCCACCCCCACCCAGACCCTTCGACGCTCTTGGCAGCTGCCTGGAACTGCCAACTGAACGCCTCAAACGACCCAAAGTCTCTGATAATCGCCTCAGCCAATGGACCGGTCGGCTCGCCACCCCCACCATCGCCCGCCGGGGCCATGCCGAGCCAGAAGAGCGTGTGATTCACATGCCCTGAGCCATGAAAGGAAACCTTCTTGGTCCAGTGCTGGATGAGGCTCGAATCGCCGGTCGTGCGTGCATCTGCGAGTGCTGCCAGCGCAGCGTTGAGCCCCCGGACATATCCCGCGTGGTGCTTGTCGTGATGGATATACATCGTCCGCTCATCAAGGAACGGCTCAAGCGCGTCGTAGGCATAGGGCAGAGGCGGGAGCGTGTACGCACCCGTTGTAGCATCCCAACCAAGTGCGATGCGCGAGACCGATGCCTCGGGCTGACCATCGGCCATGGCATCGCTTGCAAAGAGCGCACCGGTGCCGAGCAGTGTCATCGCTCCGAGTGCTGATCGTCGATCGAGTGGGGTTGTATTGTGCATCATGGGCTCCTGTATTCCTGTACAAAGTGCGCCCCGTGAGACGGTAGGCAGGGCAATATTGCACAAGAAGAATAGCAGGAATCACGCATCGGTGCTGCAATGAGCTGGACCCCACATCAGATCTGCCGACCCTCAATCGCGGCGATCAGGCACCCCGCTGCCAGCACGATAAGCTCATCCAACTCCTCGTGCTCCTCATGGATCGCGTTCCCGAGTCGATAGACGAACGGGTTGAAGTGGATGCGCAGCGACGCGATGTGTATACCGTCGCGCGACATCATCTCAAACTTCTGCGGGCTCAACAACACAAACAACTCGTGGACACGCCGAAGGATTCCCAGGATTGAGGAGTCCTCGTTGAGCGTTGCCAGCTCTGTGCCGTCGGGGCCGAAGACCAGCCAGGAATCCCGCACCAGCGAGCGGAGCCCCTTCCGCCGAAGCGACCCGATGATCTCGCCCCCCGGCATGGCGATGTCGTAGGTCGCGCCAAAGTCGATGATACTCCGCGTCTTCATCGTCAGCAGCTCTTGCGACTTTGTCTCGTCGGTATAGAACCGGATGTCTTCGCGCAGCTTAAAGGCTTTCTGCCGACAGAACGCGACCACCGACCCCGTGTCGTCATAGACATGGAACGATGCCCCCAGAAAGGAGAATATCTTTCGGCGGACGGTGTATTGCTCGCCGGGTTGGGGGGTGCCTTCATAGCGATCTTTAGAGAACCGTCTGCGAAGGTTCTACCCCTTGCAGCACTCGCACGCTCCGGTCTCCTCGCCGACAACCCAGCGGTGGAACGCCTTGATCGTCGTCCCAGGCCCGACAACCTCGGCGATCGTCTTGCTGTCATCCTTGACAAACGGCTGCATCGTCAGCGCGACCTCGGCAAAGAACTTCCGCATCCCGCCATCGACGATCTTCTCGGCGATCTCCTTGGGCTTGCCGGAGGCGACCGCCTGCTCGAGCCGGAACGCTTTCTCCTTCTCGGCGGCCTCTGGGGGAACATCATCAGGCGAGACACCCAGCGGCACCGTCGGCACACCCGCGGCGATATGCATGCACACATCGCGCAGCGTGTCGGCGTTCGCGTCACCCTCAACCTCGATCAGGGCGGCCGTCTTGCCGTCGTGGTGGATGTACGACCCAAAGGTGCTGCCCGCGCTTGTAAACTTGCAGACCCGGGCGATCGAGCAGTTCTCGCCCGTCGAGATGCGGACATCATCCATCAACGCTGCCATCGCGTCGGTAGGCGAGATGCACCCGTCATCGGCATCGAGGGCAAGGTCGGCGATCTTCTGCGATGCCTCAAGAAACCGATCGTTCTTGGCGGTAAAGTCGGTCTCCGCGCGTATCTCAGCCATGACGACCGAGTCGCCCCTGGTCGCGATCACGATGCAGCCCTCGCCGGCGACACGCTCGGCCCGCTTATCCATTTTGCCCTTGAGCTTCATGCGGAGCAGGTTCTCGGCCTTCTCAAAGTCACCCTCGGCCTCGGTAAGCGCCTTCTTGCACTCCATCATTGCAAGCCCGGTCGTGTTCCTGAGTTTCATCACATCTTTGGCACTAATCGCAGCCATTGTCAAAGTCTCCCAAGCGGGGTCGGTGTGTTGTTCGTCTCGGTGGAGACTACCTCGGCCCACGCAGGGCACCGGGGCGGTCATACAAAATCCTGGTTGTGTCGTCGCAGCCGGGCATCCCGGCAGCGGGTCTGCTTACTCGGCCTGGGTCACCACGGGCTCGGCAGCGGGCGTTTGGGCCTCGGTCCCCTCGGCGGGCGGCGCGGCATCATCGGCACGATACTGCGATCGGCTCGACCGCTTGCGGGTCTCGTCACCGGCACCGGCCTGCCCGGCATCGCCCTCGGCACCCTCGGCACCGGGCCGTTGCTGCTTGCCCTCGGCGATCGCCATGCACAGCTCTCTCAGGACGACATCGATCGACCGCATCGAGTCGTCGTTGCCGGGGATCGGCAGATCGACCAGATCCGGGTTGCCATCGGTATCAATCAACGCGAGTGTCGGGATGCCCAGCTTGCGTGCCTCGCGGAGCGCGGTCATCTCGAGCTTGACATCGATGATCACCATCGCCCCGGGGAGCTTGTCCATCCGCCGGATGCCGTCGAGGTTCCGCTTGATCTTGCGGAGTTCTCGCCGAAGCTGGCTCTCCATTTTTTTGGAGTAGGTGGCGAAGTTGTCCTTTTCCTCGATGGCTTCGAGTTCTTCGAGCCGCTTGAGTCGGCTGCGGATCGTGCGGAAGTTGGTCAGCGTCCCGCCCAGCCACCGCTCGGTGACATAGTGCATATTGACATCGCCCACGCGCTCGACGGTGACATCCTTGGCTTGTCTTTTCGTCCCGACAAAGCAAATATCCTTGCCCTCGGCGACGGTCCGGGTCAGCAGCCGCTTGGCAAGGAGCAGCCCCTTGACCGTTTCCTTGATGTCGATGATGTGGATGCCCTGCCGCTTGGTATAGATGTAGGGCTGCATCTTGGGGTTCCAACTGCTCGAGCGTTGCCCGAAGTGGATTCCCGACTCAATAAGATCCTGCACGAGCGTCTTGGACATGGCAATCTTCCTGGCAGCGACACCGGCGGGGAACCGACCGCCCCAATGTTCCCTCAGGAACATCGGCGGCCCCGCGACAAGGGCGCTTGTGTGGTGGACGGCGAGCCGCCCCGTGTGTCTGCGTACAAATACCGGCAGAGCGTCCTGCTGACGGTGCCAGCCTCCACCGACGGAATGGCGGAGTGGTTCAAGTATAGGCCTTCCAGACCCGGGGCGGGGGTTTTGGGGGGTGATGCACGGATCCGCGAGCGCAAGCGACCGGTTTCGGTGGACCGGCTTGTGCCAGGACACGCCAACCCGTCGCTTGCGCTCAGGGCTCTGTTAATCCGTGCCTCTGTGTGAGCTTCCTCATGGAATCAGCCTCAGAGCGTGCTCCTTTGGCTTTCATGCCCTAAATCCGAGAAATCCTGTTGTCTACGCCCCACACACCCGGTACGCTGGCACCACACCACACACGGGAGATTCGTATGCAACCCACACATATCGTTCGCGCGCTGATCGGGATCGCCGCACTCGGCATGGCCGTCATGCCCGCCGCCGCGCAAGACACACTCACCAGCGAGCGCGTCCTCACCGGCCTCTCCAAACCGGTCGCCCTCGTCCACGCCGGCAACCCCGAACGGGCCTATATCGTCGAGCAACGAGGGCTCATCCGCGTCCTCGACCTGACCACCGACACCCTCCTCACCGAGCCCTTCATTGATCTGTCAAGCCTGGTCAGCCAGTCGGGCAACGAGCGCGGCCTCCTCGGCCTGGCCTTCCACCCAGACTACGACACCAACGGGCTCTTCTATGTGAACTACACCGCCATCTCGGGAGGCGCGACCGTCATCGCGCAGTTCCAGGTCTCCAATGACCCAGACATCGGAGACCCCGGATCGTTCGTCCAGATCATGACGATCGATCAACCCTTCTCCAACCACAACGGCGGCTGGATTGGCTTTGGACCCGACAGCTACCTCTATATCGCCACCGGCGACGGCGGCAGCGGCAACGACCCCGGCAACCGCGCGCAGGACATCACCAACCAACTGCTCGGCAAAATGCTCCGCATCAGCATCGACGACGACGACTTCCCCGGCGACCCCGACAAAAACTACGCCAACCCCCCGACCAACCCCTTCGTCGGCATCACCGGCGACGATGAGATCTGGGCCTACGGCCTCCGCAACCACTGGCGAAACAGCTTCGACCGCGAGACCGGCGACCTCTGGATGGCCGATGTAGGGCAGAGCACCCGGGAGGAAGTCAACTTCCAGCCCGCAAGCTCTCTCGGCGGTGAGAACTATGGCTGGCGATGCCTCGAAGGCACATGGTGTACCGGCCTCTCCGGCTGCAACTGCCAAGACTCAGAACTCGTCGCCCCCATCCACGAATATAATACCGGGACTGACGGCTGCTCGATCACCGGCGGTTATGTCTATCGAGGGGCCGCCATCCCCCACCTCCGAGGCACCTACTTCTTCGCCGACTTCTGCTCGAGAACCATCTGGTCCTTCCGCTATGACGGGACCAACAAGACCGAGTTTACCGACCGCACCGCCGAACTCACCCCCACCGATGGCGGCACCATCAACTCCATCAGCTCCTTTGGCGAAGATGCCAACGGCGAGCTCTACATCTGCGACCTCGGCGGCGAGCTCTACCGCATCCTCCCCCGCTGCCGCGCCGACCTCAACGGCGACGCCATGAGCAACACCCAGGATGTCCTTCTATTTCTCAATCTCTGGAACGCCAATGACCCCGCCTCCGACTTCACTGGCGACGGCCTCATCAACACTCAGGATGTCCTCGCCTTCCTCAACGAATGGAACGCCGGCTGCCCGTAAGATGGCATGGGCTTCCCTTAAACGATTCTCCTGCTCCCTCTCCCGCGCCCCTTGGGAGAGGGTTGGGGAGAGGGTGCCTTCTCTCCTCATCTGCCATGGCCCAATCATCCCTTCCCAGCCCGCACCACCACTGGCACCCCCCGCCCCACCCGGCATATACTCCCCCCCGATCCGCCCCGGCGGCTCGACTCTCGGGCGCATAGCTCAGTTGGCTAGAGCGCATCCGTCACATGGATGAAGTCACAGGTTCGAGTCCTGTTGCGCCCATTGCTGTCCACTCCCGCTCCTTCCCGCCCTCTCCACATCCCCTCGCACTCTCCCACAGCGGTCCCCGAGCGCGACACCCCTGAGCCCCGGTCACACGCTCGCCTCATGCTGCGCCCTGTTTCATCGTCAAGTGCGCCGCATTCTGCGACACCGTGGGCAGGGTGCCATGGCCTCGGCTCGGCGTGGCCATGATGAAGACTGGCCGAGACTTCCAAGTTGCGGCCTTTCCAGTTCGCATGTCCTGAACTCAGGGAGACGGCCTTTCCAACCCGCGTGCGCTGGTCCACACATCCTTCGCAGCCCTCGATTCGTGCCACAAGGCCCTCGATTCGCGGCGTGAGGTCGTCGACCCGTCGCGCGAGGGAGCCTCCTCGCGTCACGGGCAAGCCACCTCGTCGCGCGGGCAAGCCTCCTCGTCGCACGAGGTCGTCGACTCGTCGCGCGGGCAAGCCTCCTCGTCGCGCAAGGTCGTCGACTCGTCGCGCGGGCAAGCCTCCTTGTCGCGCAAGGTCGTCGACTCGTCGCGCGGGGAGGCTTCCCCGTCCCACGAGTCAGCCGTCTCGTCCCGCGCGACAGCCGTCTCGTCGCGCAAGTCAGCCGTCTCGTCCCACGAGACGGGGAACACCAC
>JAJRZG010000026.1 GCA_024275365.1 Planctomycetota bacterium
AGGCGAGGCACAATCCTCGACCGAACCGAGCCCGCGCGCCCGCTCCTGGCTATAGAGAAACGAGCGGTACCAATCGGGCTTGGCGGCATAGCTGCCATTAAAGAGTGCCCGCACCCGGTGCGTGCCCCAGTAGGGCTGCCAGCTCACCCGCCCCTCACCAGCCTCGGCGTGAAAGCTGAACTGGGCGTTCTCGCGGTGCAGGCTGTGGTAGTCCCGCACGGTGAGCAATGGCCGCACGCGCAGCGAGACCTCACGCCCCTCGGTCAGCACCTTCCACGAGACCACGCACGCTGGCCAACCCCGAGGCACAAAGACCTCGTGCCGGATGCGGGTCCCGTCGTCGAGTTTGTAGACCCATGTCGGCCACGGGTCTGTTGTGAAGCTCTCGATCCACTTAAACCCGCCCGGGTGCAGCGTCCCGGGGTCGTAGCAGTGCGCACAGAGCGGGGTTTCTTCGCCTTGGCAATCTGCCCAGACTTCGAGCCCGTTGACGAGGACAAACCTGTCTGTCGGGGGTGTGCGAGCAGCGAGCAGCAGCGCGTGGTACCTTCGCGTGCGCACGCCCGAGACCGTGCCCGAGGCACAGCCCCCGAGGCCGTCCGCCTCGAGCCACTCTGCGTCTGCTCCAAAGACATGGGCCATCAAACGCCTCCCGGCCCAGAGCGTAGCCCGGGCGGGGTGCTCAACGCCGATGTATCACGCGGCAATACGGCGTTTCTCACTCCAGCTCGCCAGGAACCCGGGCACCTCCTCCGCCTTCATCGGCTTGCTGAAGAAGTACCCCTGCCCAAACTCGCAGCCCAGCGACTGCAAGACCACGAGCTGATCGGCATCCTCGATACCCTCCGCGACGACTTCCATCCCGAGGTTGGATGCCAACTGGGCAGCAGCGTGTACCAGCGCGACAAACCGGCGACCCCTGTCGATATTGGCGACAAACGACCGGTCGATTTTGAGCACCTCGACCGGGAACTCGTGGAGCGAGGCCAGCGACGAGTGCCCCGTCCCGAAGTCGTCGAGGCTCTGCTTGACACCGATGGCTCCGATGGCGTTGAGCATCCGAGTTCCTGAAGCAATGTCCTCCATCACGGCACTCTCGGTGATCTCCAGGTGCAGACGAAAGGCATCTACGCCCATCTCCTCGAGCACCTGCTCGATGGTCTTTGGGAGATCATCCTGCACCAGCTGGTTCCGCGACAGGTTGACACTGATGTGTTCGGGGGCCAGATCACCGAGCTGTTCGCGCCACTGGGCGAACTGTCGGCACGCCTCGCGCAGCACCCACTCACCAATCGGAAGAATCAACCCCGTACGCTCGGCAGTCGGGATGAACTCGTCGGGGCGGACCAGCCCCCGCGTGGGATGGTGCCAGCGGATGAGGGCCTCGAACCCCTCGACCCTGTTTGTCTCGAGCGAGACAATCGGCTGGTAGGTGAGGAAGAACTGCTGCTCCAGAAGGGCATTGCGAAGATCGCTCTCAAGGCTGAGGCGTTCTTCGATGCGATCGCTCATCGACGCATCAAACTGCACCTGCCGACCCCGGCCCGCGAGTTTGGCCTCGTACATGGCGATGTCTGCGTGCCGCAATATCTCCTCGGCTTTCTCCGTGGTACTGTCACCCAGCGCGACCCCGATGCTGGCTGTGAGGAACAGCTCCCGGTCGCCAGAGTGCATTGGCTCGGCAAACACCTCGAGCAGCCGTTCCCCGACAGCCGCTGCGTCCTCTTGCCCCTCAACCCCCCGAGCCAATACGACAAACTCGTCACTTCCGATCCTCGCGACAAGGTTCTCAGATGCCGAGTCATCGTCGGGGCTTTCTGTTGCCATGGCTGTGCTCAACCGCTCGGCGATCTCCCGCAGAATCTCGTCGCCGACCTCATGCCCCATGGTGTCGTTGATGAATTTAAACCGGTCGATATCTACGAACAGCACCGCCAACCCGGACTGCGGGTGATCTCCCCGCTCGGCAAGGACTTCCGTGAGTCTGTCACCAATGCATGCGCGGTTTGCAAGGCCGGTCAGCTCGTCGGTGTAGGCTGCCTTATGGAGCTTCTCTTCCACCCGCTTCTGTTCGGTGATGTCCACACGCACCGCGACGAACGCGACGACCTTGCCATCGGCATCACGCATCGGACCGATGGAGCTTTTAATCCAATAGAGCGAACCGTCCTTGGCTCGGTTACAGACCTCATCCTGCCACACCCCACCCTGCACTATCGTCTTCCAGCAGTCCACCCAGAAGGACTTGGGGTGGTGCCCTGAGTTGAGGATGCGGTGGTTTGACCCGAGGAGTTCTTCCCGGCTGTACCCGCTGAGCTGCACAAACCGCTCGTTGACCTCGGTAATGACTCCCGCGCAATCTGTCACGGTGATGACCACTTGCTCGTTGAGGGCCAGTTGGAGCGCCTCGTGGCGAGCCACAAGGGCGCGTGCCTCCCGCTCACTGGCTTGCAGATCCGCCGTCATCCTGGCTGCCAACGCCACCGCACGACTCCGTGACGAGCCGATGCCCCACACGACCATCGCCAGCAACATGCCAAGCAGGGTGCCCCCGATACCGACGACCATCGCCACGGAGAGCTCATGCTCGGCCTCAAACGCGGGAGTCGTCCCGAGCCAGAGGGTCCACTCACGCCCGCCCATCGTGACGACCCCTTGAGAGTGAAACATCCGACTCTCGTTGTCCTCTGGTTCTGATCCGTCGGCATCGTCAAACAAAGCAGTGTTCTCAGCAAAGACGAGAGTCTCTGGCATCATGATCGGACCGCTGTAGAGTTCGAGCTCAACCCGATCGCCTACCGTGCCGGTCACACCAGCCAGTGCCTCTTCAGGCACCAGCGGCAGGAATACCCAGCCCACCAACTCTCGCCGGCGTTCCTCGGGAGTCGTCGGGTCCGAGCCGTTGGCATACACAGGATAGAAGTACACAAACCCTGTGTGACCAGACGGTTCTTGTGAGAAAGCAACTTCACCAGAGAGCGCCGGTTTGCCGGTGAGCATCGCGCGATCGGCAGCCTCACGATGCACCGGATCGGCCGCGAAGTCCACACCGAGGGCCTCGCGGTTGGCCTCCATCGGCTCGATGAACTTGGTCACATAGAGCTCGGCCTGGTCACCCCTCGACTGCACGGCAAAGTCTGGAGCGCCATCGGCCTGTTGCGCCGAGACAAAGGCATCGAGCTCATCGCGACGAACTCGCTCAAGAAAGCCAAAGCCCAGTGCCCCGGGGAACTCGACCACCAGGCTTCTGGATCGGACAAACTCGCGGAACTCGTTCCGGTCAACAGAATGGTCCGTTTTAAAGAGCCCCGCCTGCCCGCGAATGCCATACTCATAGGCCACGAGTCGAGCTTCTATTTGCGCCTGGAGAACTACCCCCAACCGATCGAATCTTGCCGAGGCGAGTTCCTGTTCCTTCTTGTGAATAGATTGGGCTGCAATGAACGATCCGACGACCACCATCCCCAGCACAATCAACGAAACGATAAGGGTTGGGTATTGAGAATGACCTTGCAACTCCCCTGCCACATCCTGATCGGGATGGAGCTTGGACCGTTGCGAGGCCGCCTGAAACCGCCAGAGCAAGAGCGGCCCACTCAGCACAGCAAGCAGTACCCCATCGAGAAGAGTCTCGCCGAGGGTGTCACTCGACACCCATTCGATCCGGCCCAGCATCTCCATGATCGCCAACTCGACGATCACAATGATCGTGAGCGTTTCTGCGAAGAGCCTGAAGGTTACCGGTGCCGGTCTCAAGTGGACAATCTCCCCGCGCCCCATGCGCGAACAGGCTGTCATCGGCGGTTTCTCTGCTGGGGATTACCCTCAACCTGAAGTGTATAGTCGAAATGCGTGTTAACCAGTGGGTTGTATTGCTTATTGCGGACTGCCCAAGGGCAAGCAACCCGCACCCTTTCACTCATACGGATCCTACGAAGTTTCTGCGCATTGGTGGAGCCGAGTGCCTTTCTTCTTTCAGCCCGGCGGGCTGTTCTTCAATAGCCGGGGGTGGAGTCCTGCGCAGCGGACGACACCCCCGGACTGGCTCCACGCAATGCACCCCATCGGGGTGCTCTTGAGAACTGCACAGCAAGAGGACCCCTCGCGGGGTCCAAAGGTCTTGCGATCACAACCGGGGGTGTCGCGGCGCTCCACCCCCGGCTATTGAAGATCACCACGCTCGGGGTGCAAAGCGGCAACCGCCGGAAACCGAAACGAGGTTCTGGAAAGCAATGCGCAGAAACTCGGTGGAATCCGCATCACAGACCACGCCGAAACCCGAGCTTGCGCTCGGGGCTCGGAGAAACGCACGAGATATTCTCGCAATGCGTATTAGTAAGAACCGGCCTTGGACCTCGCAACCGCCAGATCATGGGCGACATGGTACGGCCTGCCCAGCTTGGACCACTCGAAGTTCCAACTCCGCCGTTCGACCTCGTTGCGCACCGCGATCCGACCCCGGCGGTCGAGCTGACAAAACTCCCACATGCGGCTGGCAAGCGTGGTGGCCGCCTCGTCGTTCTCTCGCCCCCGGCGGGGGATGATGTGCATCCCCCACTTGTCGTGGTCGGGGAAGTTCTCCGCCACATACCGCCCAAACCCGGCCAGGTCGCTTGTCACCGCGGGCACGCCAAGCGCCACGCACTCCAGAGGCGTGTAGCCCCACGGCTCATACGCACTCGGGAACAACCCAAGGTGGCACCCACGCACAAACTGCTCATACTCAATACCCCAGAGCGGGTTGGTCGTCGAGATAAAGTCGGGGTGATAGACGACTTTCACCCGGTCTTCTGGGCTGTTGACAAGCCCGAGCCGACGGATCGTGCGGATCATCTCATCATCGTCTTCATCGGCGAGGGTGTGCGTCACGATGGGGGGCAGCCGATCTATCCGCAGGGCCGCCTGGGTCCGCCGAAGACGCAGCCGCCAGTATTCCTTGAGAAGGTCATCGAGCACCACCCGCTCACCGGCTGCGGCCTTGCGAAAGAGTTCTTCGCCCATGTCCTGGGTAATCGATCGGCAGACACCGTGCAGTTCGGCGAGCACCCCCCGGCTCTGGAGTACCTCGGGCTTGAGGTGTCGATGCTCGCGGCGGGTCACAATAAACAGCACGACCGTCTGGGTCGATTCCTCACGCCGGAGCTGCTCGTTGAGCCTTGCGCACGCCTCGAGGCAGAGGTCAAACCCCTTGTTGCGGGGTTCGTACCGCCCGCTGGTAAACATGTAGGTGGTCTTCTCGAGCTCGAAGGAGTAGCTGGGGAAGAAGTGCCCCATCACGAACTCGTGAATCTTCTCCTTGAACTGGGCGTGGAGCGTCTGGAACTCGTGCCCGACATGGTATTGCTGGATGTTGAGGCCGTTGGGCAGGATCAGGTCCGGCTTGCGACCGAGCAGGACCGAGCATTCCTCAGCGGTGATCGGCGAGATCGTCGTAAAGACATGCGCCCCATGAGCTGCGGCCCGCTCGTAGTGGTGCTGGGCAGCGATCCCAAACCGCTTTGCTTCGGCCTCGTGGTCGATCTTTGGGAGCCGGGTGTAGAAGTCACCCTCAGACGACGCGATGTATCGCCCGGTGATCGTGGCGTGTGTCGTAAAGACCACCGAGCACCCGAGCTGCTCGCGCCGGATCAGCGGGATCGCCAGCCCGCTCATCCACTCGTGAAAGTGGGCCAGCACCCGGCGGCGTTGCTGCCCTCGCCCCTCCCAGACCCGGCACAGGTGCGAAAACATCAGCCGAAGCGACTCGGCAAACCCAACGACCCCATCGACCAGCTCGTCATTGCCCGGCGACTCGATGCCGTGATCTTTCCAGATGCGGTACTTGATCTCATCGAGCGCGTCCCCGGTGAACGAGTGTTCGAGCAGGAGTGCCCGGGGCCGACCCTGCACGAGCCACCGCCCGGTGTGTGCCGTGATGCCCTCACCCCGCAGCCCCTCGACAACCTCCGCGAGCCACCCGGTCGGCCTCCGGGAGTCAAGCTCTAGGTCACTCTTCTGCTCGGCATACGGCCCAACCATCAGGTACCGGTTCTGCCACCGGTTCACCATACTCGGGGCCTTGGACCGCAGCACCTGGTAGATGCCCCCCACCGGGTTGCACACCTCCCACCCGATCTCGGTCAGCAACACCCCGGGGGGGGCGCGGTCGATATCGACCTCGGGAGCGTGACTCACCTCGACGGACAGCACTGACATCGGAAGGGAAACTCCTCGGGACTGGTCGGCGATTCTAGCGGCTCCGGTTCGAGTACCATGCCCCAGAAAGCGAAATGGAATCTCCAGGCACCAGTGGGGCGGGCATCTCGCCCGCCTGTGCTCAACTTCAGTGGGGTGGGCATCTCGCCCGCCCGCCCCCCGCCCATCTGCCCGCCGCCTCTCCAACAGCACCACCATGGCCACCCAACACACCATCACCTCAGACGACCTCTACCTCTTCAACGAGGGCACCCACGCCAACCTCGGCGACAAGCTCGGAGCGCACGCGGCCACCCTCGACGGCTGTGAGGGGGTCTGCTTTGCTGTCTGGGCACCCTCAGCCTGCGCGGTCCTCCTCGTCGGCGACTTTAATGCTTGGGATGGCAACGCCACCCCCATGACCCCCCGCGGGGCCTCGGGCATCTGGGAGACCTTCGTGCCGGGACTCGACCAGGGGGCAACATACAAATACCTCATCCGCTCCACCATGGCCGGGCATGAGGCGCTCAAGGCTGATCCCGCCGGGCTCCACACCGAAACCCCCCCCCGCTCGGCCTCCAAGGTCTGGACCCCCACCCACCAGTGGCAGGACAGCGACTGGCTCGCGGCCCGCGACGATGACAACTGGCATCGCAAGCCGATGTCCATCTATGAGGTCCACCTCGGCTCGTGGCGACGAGTCCCCGAACAGGGTAACCGACCCCTCTCCTACCGTGAACTTGCCGATCAGCTCACTGAGTATGTCGGGTGGCTCGGATTCACCCATGTCGAACTCATGCCGATCATGGAACACCCCTTCGATGGCTCGTGGGGCTACCAAACCACCGGCTACTTCGCCCCCTCCTCCCGCTTCGGCTCACCGGATGACTTTGCCTACCTCATCGACACCCTCCACCAGGCGGGGATCGGGGTCATCCTCGACTGGGTCCCCTCCCACTTTGCCACCGACGGCCACGGGCTCAGCCTCTTTGACGGCACCCACCTCTACGAGCACGCCGACCCGCAGCAGGGCTTCCACCCCGACTGGGGGTCCTTCATCTTCAACTACACCCGCCACGAGGTGCGGTCGTTTCTTGTCTCGAGCGCCAACCACTGGATCGAGACCTTCCACGCCGACGGCATTCGGGTCGATGCGGTCGCCTCGATGCTCTATCTCGATTACTCCCGTAAAGATGGTGAGTGGATCCCCAACGAGCATGGCGGCCGCGAAAACCTCGACGCGATCAACTTCCTCAAACAACTCAACACCACGCTCTACGGCATGCACCCCGGTATCGTCACCATCGCCGAGGAATCCACCTCCTTCGGCGGCGTCTCTCGTCCCGTCCATGAGGGCGGGCTCGGGTTCGGGTTCAAGTGGGATATGGGGTGGATGAATGACACGCTTCAATACTTTCAGCGAGAACCCTCCCACCGCAAATGGCACCACGACGAGCTCACCTTCCGCAGCCTCTACGCCTTTACCGAGAACTTCGTCCTGCCATTGAGTCACGACGAGGTTGTCCATGGCAAGGGGTCGCTGCTCTCAAAAATGCCCGGCGACGACTGGCAGAAGTTTGCCAACCTCCGGCTGCTGCTCGCCTACCAGTGGTTGCTGCCGGGCAAGAAGCTGCTCTTCATGGGCGGCGAGTTTGCCCAGCGCGACGAATGGAACCACTCCACAAGCCTC
>JAJRZG010000027.1 GCA_024275365.1 Planctomycetota bacterium
GTTGGCGTCCACCACGCCGTCGGGCTCGCCGGTGGTGCCGTCGTCGGTGACATCCGAGTGCCAGCCGATGCGGAAGCCCAGGCCGTTGTAGCGGTACTCGGCGACCAAGGCGCTCGTCGAGCGGTTCTTGACCTGGCGCAGCCGCCCGAAGGCGTCGTAGACATAGGTGTAGTCCTGCCCGTCGTCGGTCTGGTTGCCGGCCCTGTCGTAGGTGAGCGTGTAGTCGTCGGTCTGGTCGGCGTCGATATCGCGGCCCCGCAGCTCGTTGACATCGTTGAATGTGCCGATCTCGTCCAGCTCACCCGTGCCGGTGAAGGTACCGTCTCCGTCAAGATCAAGTCGGCGGGAAAGCCAGTTGCCCGTCTGCGAGAGGCCGAGCCCGCCCGAGCCGTCCTGCCATCGTTCATCGCGTGAGCGGTTGGAGAGTGTCGGCACGCCGCCTGGGAATGCCAGCGTCCCCTCCTCGGCACGGATGAGCCGGTTGAGTTTGTCGAGTGTGTAGAGGGCGTCGAAGTTGCGGTTGCCCGAGGCGCTCTTGTGCACATTGTCCACGATGCCCGTGATGTTCGACCCGGCATCGTAGGTGATGTCCACATCGTAGAAGTCGCGCGTTCCCGAGCTCTTGTACCCGGTCCAACGACTGCTCGTCACGCGATTGAATCGGTCCAAGTCGGGGTACGGGTTGGTCCCTGTCGCCCCCTCGAAGTGGTTCCAGCGGGCTTCGGGCTCGAGCAGGTCCATCCCCACCAATCGCGTCATGCCGAGGTACTTGTAATCAGCTACGGGAACGAGAGGGACTGCCTGGCCGAAGCCGCCCGAGCCAACGGAGACACTCACGCGTGTAACGCGGCTTGTGGCTGCGTCGAGTTGTCCGCTTGTCGACGAGTAGGTGTACCTCACGGTTGTCGAGCCGGGCAGGCTTGTCCGCGTTCGGCGGATTGTGTTTCGGCCGTTGGGGCTCGTGGGATCCACTTTCACATAGGTGTACTTCACTTCGAAGGGCGGGCGTCCGGATGCCGAGCCGTCCAGGTCCGAGTCCACATCCTGCTTGAAGGCCTCGACATTACCCCAGTAGTCGTAGGTGTACTTGACATCATCGACGAGATTGCCCGAACCGATGGTGACATTGTCGTACTGCGTGATCTTGTCCACCAGCCCGCGGGCCAAGTATGTCGTGCTGATGCGCCGAACGGCCCCGTCGAAGCCGCTGGCAAGCGTCGTCACCCGCCGGTGCGTCTCGCGCCCCGCGGTGTCGTACTCCGTCTGGAGCACATTGCCGGCCTGGTCCTTGGTCCACACCTGCTCGCCCAAAGCGTTGTAGGCGTAGGCGACAGTGCGGTCGGCGACGGGCTGGCTGGCCGACTGCTCCGGGTAGATCACCTCGCGCAGCAGGTGGCCAGTACCGATGGCCGACTGTACGGGCGAGCCCGAGCCAGGCGTCCCTTTGGGTGTGCCGTAAACATACTGCGTTACCTGGTCGCCCGAGTCCTCGACATTGTCGCCGTAGAGATCCACCCAGACTTTGGTCTGAAGCCCGTCCTTGTATACATATCGCGTGTAGATGTCGTTGTCGCGCACAGTGCTGGTGAGCGATCCGTTCTCGTAGTTACCGATGGTGGCCACCAGCCGGCCCGCGTCGTCATACTCGAACCGGGACACGCGGCCCAGCGCATCGACGCTCTCCTTCACCGTGCCGTCGTCGTTGTAGACGGTCTTGGTAACGATCTTCGTCGAGTCGGAGGCCGTCGGTTCGGCCATGCCGTTACGATCGAAGGTCCCGGCGTTGTCCGTGGCGTCGTTGGTTCCGTAGAAGGCCGTTGTCAGCGGGCGGTCCAGCGAATCGTACCAGTACGCCGTGATCTGGATGCGCCCCTGGACATCCGAGGCCGTGAATTTCAGCGAGTCGCCGTCGCCTCCGTCATAGGTCGTGTCCAGCACTCCCGTGGTCGTCGTGTCATCATGCTTGCGGCTGATGACGGCCTCGACAAGCACCACATCCGTGTCATCGTCGTAGCCGGTCTGCTGCTCCTCTAGCACCTTGTCGCCGCCGACGGCCGCGTACTTGCTCGTCGAGTCGTAGATGTCCGAATACGACGAGTCGTCGTCCGTTGCCAGCGTGAAGACCTGGAACGCCCGCCCCAGCCGGTCGTAGCGGGTCTTGGTCAGCTGCTCTCCGTCGGTTTTGATCAGGCGTCCATCCGGGTCGAACCAGTTGAGCGTCTGAAGGTTGTCCGCGTCGGCCCCTGTACTCTGCGTGATCTTGTGCCCCTGGCTCTTCCACACCCGCCCGCGCTCGTCGTAGAACGACTGCGTCAGCGAGACGCGGTTGGTCGCGGTCGTCGTCGGATCGGTGCCAGCGCCCAAGCCCGAGCTGGAGCTGTAGAGCCCCGCAGCGACGAGCCGCCCGAGGTTGTCGAACTTGCTCACTGTGTGCGGTGCCTGCGCGTTGACCGTCACGATCAGCCGGCCGCGGTAGTCGTATGTGTAGGTAGTCTCGCGCTGGTTGGTCGTACCATCCTCGACGAACAGTGTACGCTTGGTCAGGTAGGAGTTGCCGCCGTCGATCCCCGAGTCGTACTCGAGCGCCTCGACCTTGACCATGTCGTCAGTGCCGGACTGCTCTCCGCCAGCGAATGAGCTGTCGTTGGTCCCGACATACCGCTCTGTGATGCGCCCGAGCGCGTCGTATGTGGTCCGCGTGATCGTACCAGACGGCTCCTTGACCCGCACCCGCCGGCCCACGGCATCATACCCGAACCGCCAGGCATCGTAGTGCGTTCCCTCGATGCCGTCGTTGAGGCTCGAGGGTATGTCGAAATAGACGCGGCGTTCCTCCAGCGTCCGGCCGGTATTCCCGTACCGACTCGATGTGACTCTGGCGATTGGCCCGACATTGGTCTGGTCGAACGCCTCCACCGGATCCGACGGTGGCGAGCCCTGCTCAACCGCGACATCCAGCCACGAGTACAGCGGCTCGTTTGTGCCATCCGGATCGATCGCAATGATCATGCAGTCTTCCGTGTTGCCCGACTGGTTTGAGACGTTGTACCCTGCCGGTCCGTGGTAACTCGCCACTCGCGGGATGCTGAAGGTCACCAACCGGTCGTCGGGCAGCTTCGTGTACCACTGCTTGGTCTTCCGTCCGCTGGGCAGATCCGACTCATCGAGCCGACCCTGCGCGTCGTAGGAATAGTCGGTCACACGGTGATAGCCAGCCGTGCTCGACGGGATTACGAAATCTGTGTTCGGGTGTTCGCCGCTCGGGTAGTTCGTTCCCGCATCGGTGTCCGCGTCCTCGATCCGCTTGGTCACTTGACCATTCGTGTACCCGGCGTATCCGACGATCCCCCGCGCCGACTGGGTGAATGCAACCGTCCCATCCTTGCGGATGTACTGATGGGTGCTTGTCGCCGAACCCGACCCGTTCTTGCCCGTGCTCACAGCCGGTGCCGTCGTCGTTACTTGCTTGAGCGCGATGTAGAGCACATCCGTACTGGTCGTATCCTCCCACCAGACATGGCTCCGCGTGGTTTCGTCGTAGTTGGCACCGGCACCCGAGTCTGTCGTCGCGGTGTGGAACGACCGCGTCTTCTCCACCACCGGCCGCGTCACATTTACACCAGTGGTGATGTTCAGGTTCCGCGTCGCGTACTGCGTCCATGTAACATAGGTCGAGTTCGTCGAGAGATTGTTCGAACCTTCCTTCTGCCGCACGCCCTGGAGGAACCCCTTCGCGTCCCCGCTACCGACCCGCTCGCTGTACCAGACCAGCCCCGCCGTGCCGCTGGTGGTGATCGACCCGTCCGGATTTCCCCCGCTGTCGTGCGTGTACGCTGTCACATTGGCCGGTGTATGGACTTCGGTAACCTGACCGTCGCCGTTCCTCACAACCTGCGTGACCCACTGCTCAGGCGCAGGGTTCGTGCTTGCCGGATCGATGTCCGTGAGCACGCGCGAAAGCGGGGGACCAACCTCGTCGAAGTACTGCGTCACCCAAGACCCACCAGACGGCGGCTCGATCACCACTCGCCGGTACCAATCCGTGTCGTACCCCGATGTGCCGCTGAAGTTCGGGTTGTCCTCGTAGGTGAGCTTGTGCTCGCCGTTGGTCCCCCGCCGCACCCGCACTCACCGTTGAAGAAGACGCTGATGATTCGATAGCTCGCGTCGTACTTGAAGTAGGCGTCGGCGTACGGTTTGAGATCATCGTCATTGGCGGTCAGGAAGTCGTCGTCGAAGAGGCCGTCGGGGTCCCAGTCCGACCGCCGCACGCCCTCGAACCCCAGCGCCATCCTGATCGTGTTGGGGTGCCCGGGATTGTTCGTTGGGTGGTATGTCCCCTTCCAGTAGCGGTAGTACTTCCGCTGGGCGATCGTCTCCGTCGCGTCCGAGAGCGGCGTCGTCACCGTTACCAGCTTGAGGTTGCCGTTGTCCCCATGCGTGTTGTCGCCCGTCTGGTAGTACTCGTACTCGACCTGACCCACCAGCGTCTCGGCCCCGCAGGCACCCCACCCGCCCCCGGCATCGGTCTCGGCGATTATCTTGACCAACCGCGTGACGCTGTCGATCGTGCTGTATGTGTAGCAGTAGCGCCGTCCCGACGAGT
The DNA here is from genome assembly GCA_024275365.1 of Planctomycetota bacterium. Taxonomy (GTDB): domain Bacteria; phylum Planctomycetota; class Phycisphaerae; order Phycisphaerales; family UBA1924; genus PNC22. The sequence continues at coordinate 4,607 of JAJRZG010000027.1, forward strand.
CGTAGGCCTTGCTGATCGTGCCGTCGGTGTTGTACCCGCTCGTGACCGCCGTGCTCGCCGTCGTCGCGTCCCCGACATAGGCGGTGTTCCCCGCGGGATCCACGAATTTCCAGAGTTGCCAGTCCGCCCGACCGTTCGATGTGTTGCCGCCGAAGAAATATGTCCGCTGCCCACGCTGGTCGTACCAGACCCACAGATCCGGCGAGCCGGACTCGTATTCAATGATCCCGGCCGCGCCGTTGACGCCCCGGAATGTGTACACATCATCGCCGGTCCGTTTGAACTCGATGTATCGGTCCGCACCGTACACCAGGTAGACGAGATCTTCTGCTTCCTTCGTACCGCCGTTCGAATCGTTGTCGAAAAAGACCAGTTCCGGCTGGCTTACCTGTGACCAGTTCCGGCCCTGGTACCCATCGCTGTCGTGGTGGCCTCCGCCGCTCGCCTCCTGCCGTGCGTTGAATGTGCGTCCGATGACCCACGGCACCTGCGCCGGAAGTGCCAGGTCGATCTCGAATGGCGCGTACGCCCCGGATGCCAACTGGATGCTCTCGAGAGCTTCGTCGGCGACTGGCGTCTCGAACGGGTTGCCCCGCATCGCCCACGGAAACGAGCCGCTGGCGCGGAGCAGGCCGTCCAAGCCCACACCGCGTTGCACCGCCATCGGCCGAAGGTCCTGCACAATCGTCGCCGCGGCGGGCTTATAGCTCGTCAGTGAGTCGGCATTGGTTTGCAGGATCTGATCGGCCCACGCCCACTGTGTGATACCCATTGGAATCAGAACTAATACACCAAGCCACCTTCTATGTGCGCTCCATCGAGCCATATCGCAGCCTCCGATAGCCCCACACACTCGGGACTGCACACACCGATCATGGGGTGGGTTGTCGAAATGAGTATAATGACATCTGGAGTCAGTTGCAACTGTTGGGACAGTTTGTGGTGCGCCCTGGTTCCACATTGTGTTGCTCCTCGCGGACTTGCAGAAAACGAAGGGGTCTTTTCTGTCTGAGAGCGGCCCCCAACCGGCACCCTAACATTGCTTTCGCACTTTTGAGTGCCTGGGCCGCGTGATGGGTATCGGTCTTGACAAGGGAGCCTGCGGTGTACGGATCTGGAGCGTATACTCTCGTGGTTCCCGACCGCCGAAGTTTGAAACCCGTTCGGGTCGGGGAGCTTTCAGCCGCCACGGGAAACCGTGGCGGCGTTTTGGTCTATGACAAGGTCCATGTTGCCTCTACACCGAAGAACTCACATCCCACCAGCATCTCGAGGAGATTGCTGCGATCGTGGACACAATGCGGTCACCCCTTGGCGGCCCAGTGCCTCTACATGCACCCCATGGACCTCTAAAACGAAAGCCACAATCATTCACCATTTGGCTCAACGGGCATCCAGGGTGACAGGTCACGCAATCGGTTGCGGGAATCATCTGTAACCTCGACACCCCAGGTCTCAAAGTACGGGATGAGACTGTGATGAACCACTTCACTGAAGGTGACTAGAAAGGTGTTTCGTTCAGCAATCGTGTCGGACGGACGATCGTCCTTGAGAACGCGGATACGGTCGAATGTCTCGTTGAAAGCATCGAACCCGAACTGGTGCCACAACAGCGCATAGAGCTGCAATCGTGGGAACGGGCCGCCGACATCCTCATACGGCTTACCAGAACGCCGGTGGTTGTCAAAGGTCTGCCATGCCTTGAGCGGATCGGTGCGCATGACATCGGCATCGAGTGGATAGCCGTTCACCGAGTGCAGTGCATACACCGTAAAAATGTTGACAGTCACTTCACCAGTGGCACTGTCCGTCCACAGTGGATTCTGGTGGGCGTGTCCCATTTCGTGATAGTGCCCCCACAGATTGTTCGGGCCAACCGCATCAAAGTTCTCAAGATCAAACATCGCCGACGCCTCGTGTGTTGGGATCACAATCGGACCATCGGCCGGGCAGTACATGTACCCCCAACTCACGCTCACATCCGCGACATAGCGATAGGGTCGATTCGCCCAGTGATTGGATGTTCGTGGCTCGAGTTCCTCCATCGCTTCGTGGACGCGGTCCCAGTGTTGCATAACAAGGTCCGGCCGGTCCACATCACGGATCGCCGATGAAGGAACAGTAAAGACGAGATGCTCAGATTCCATCTCGGCCCAAGGCGCGTCAAGGTGCCGAATCGTCTCACGCCACTCGTCGAGATCAGTCTCGCCTAGCCGATAGTATGGCGAGCGAGCAGCACCCAACACAGTGACGACAATGGTAGGTGATTGCAGGAGATCAGCGAAATCAACGGGAAGATCGATATAGATCGGCCCGCCGATGGCACTGGCGATTTCCGTGCTCCGTGCCTCAACGGGGAATCGGCGAAGCGCGTTCTTCATGCGCACCCGGTACGCATGATTGTGTGGATCGCGCCACGCCCCGATCTGTACGACGACATCCCCCCAGGCCGCCTCGTCCAGCACAACCACGCGGATCACTTCACCCGGCCGAGCATACAAGCCAGTGCTATGCCAGCCGGGAACTGTCGCATCAAGCTCCAAACTCACGCGAGGCATTCTGGGCTCGCCAACGGCCCCAGGGAACGCCTCGCTCGAAGCGTGCGCCCGAATAGCTCGCGGCGGAAGGTCCATGGCTAGTCTTGAGTCAAGATCAAACAGAGCCCGCGCAAGCGCGTGCTCGTCAGGATTGATTTTGGCCGTCGCCGCAGTGCTGTACAGCGCATCGAGTTCGGCCTTGCGTGTGGCTGCAAGGCGACGAGCTGACTTGATGAACCGACTCTCAAGCGGAACACTTGAAAACGCGGTGCCGACCACACGAGCGCAGAATGAAGCGTCACCATCGCGCGTGCCCGCCAGGACGGAGAGCGCACGATCGGAGTTGGCATTGTCGAGCAACGCCCGGTCGATCGGATAGTTCTTCTCAGACCCATACCCCGAGTGCGCCTGGCCAGTAAAACGCATCCCGACATCCTGTAAAAGACGATTCGCAGCGAGCGTGTCGAGCGAGAGTTCGCCGTTGAGTTGCAGCACGCCCCACGCGGTTTCAATCGCGAGGAAGCCGCCACCGTTCTCGATCCACTGTCGGAGGTCTTCATGTCGCCCCGCGTCGTGAAACGACTGAGGCGACCCAACAACCACATCGACCCCGCCGAGATTGAGATCACGGGCATTCCCGACGACACGCTCGATCGGAACGCCGCGAGCCTCGAACTCAGTTGCAACCGGATCGCTCAGCCCGAAGACACGAATCGGCTGCCCCACTTGCAAAGGAGAGGCGGACGCAAGCCATTCGACAGCGTTTGCAGCAAACACCTCGGCTTCCGATGCATCGGTGCGAACAAAGCCACCATGCCCGAGTGCGACAACACGGCCACCACCAAGCTCACCTGCCGCCGCAAATATCCGACCATCCGGTGCCACGACCAAAGGCTCAGCGGTCCCCCACACAACGAGCGATGCAGGGTTGCCAACCGTGTCGATGGCAGCAACATGCTCGAGCAGGTCATCAACAGGAGGTGAGGCATACATGGTTGCCGCAGCGATACCGACACAGAATGTGACACAGAAAGTGTGAACTGTCATGCACCACAGTAGGACACCGCCCGAGAGCCGATCAAGAACCACCACAAGCAGTTGGTGCGATCAGCCATCCACATCTATTGTGCACAGGTTGGGTACTGGTCTGAGCCCAAACACCATCCATGACACGAACGCTGATATGATCAGCCCCACACGCAAATGGGAAAGGACCACTCTTACCTGTGTACGGCTGTGTTGTTTCGACCCACACACTTCTGAGCACACAAACCCATGAACCACTCCCTCAAAATCGGCATCGCCTTCGGCCTGACCTCAGGCATCATCACAACCCTCGGGCTCATCGTCGGGCTTCACGCAGGAACACACTCTCGCATGGTGGTCATCGGTGGCATCATCACGATCGCCATCGCCGATGCATTCTCCGATGCCCTCGGTATCCATGTCTCCGAAGAATCAGAAAACATCCACACGCACAAAGAGATTTGGACATCAACCCTCTCTACATTTGCCGCAAAGTTTCTCTGTGCAATCAGCTTTCTCATCCCCCTGCTCATCCTCCCTCTCTCAGCCGCGATCTGGGCAAGCCTCATAGGCGGGCTCAGCACACTCGCCCTCCTAAGTCACCTCATCGCAAAGAGCCAGGGCAATCGTTCACTCCCCGTCATCGCAGAGCACATCACAATCGCGTGTGTGGTCATCACCCTCACCCACCTCCTCGGAAACTGGATATCCACATGGACGAGCTAACCAGGCAGCAAGAATGGCTCTACCTGTCTCAATGATCCCACTCTGTCTCCCACTCTTCCCACAAAGCACTCACGCTCCTGAGGACTTCACACCTCCGCTGCGATGCTTCATCCCCCCCTACACGCCCCCTACCCAACCTCCATCATCCGCCGAATCGTCGATGGGCTCTCCGAAGACCCCGTCCGAGTGCTCAACAGCACCGCCTGACACACCGCCAATACCGAAGCATGATCGATCGGCCCCTCATCAGGAATCGCCGGGTCCAGCAGCCGCGTGAACGCATCCGCCATTGCCTCCACCGATCGCGGCATCTCCAGTGTTTCACCCCGCCGCTTGGTATGCCGCGCCGCATCCACCTTGTCACCCTCACTATTGACCCACTCAAACCCATCGTCATACACACGAAGCCTGCCCCCACCCCCAAGCATCGTGAGATTCCGCGACCAACGCCCAGACTGGTCACTCGCAAGCACCGACGCCGCCCGTCCATCAGCAAACCGAAAGTTCACCGTGATATCCCCGACCGTGCCTCGCAGCTTCTCACCCGGCAACGCCATCACAGGCCCCCGCCCCGGCGGCGCATACGCCGCGTCCACACTCTCCGGCTCCCCCATCAACCACACAACAACCTCCACAGCACTAAAGAGCCGCGCACCAAGAGTCCCCTCATCAGGCCGACAGCACGCCTCAACATGCAGCGTCCGTGCCTGACCAAACATCTCAAACACTTCCGCGCACTCACGAAACGATCGCGCCGTTCGCGCCAAAGGCACAAACACCGCAGCATCAACAGCAGACAGACCACCCGCCCCAGTCGCACTCCATGCCCCACCCAGTTCAAGCGCACTCGCAGGCAAAGGCTCAAGCGACACCACCCGCACGCCCCGCTGCCTCGCCGCAAGCACCGCCGCAGCATCGCTCGGATCCGATGCCCCACCAAAGTCCCCCGCCGACCCGATCACAACAAGGTCGCACGCACCATCCGTCAGCACAGAACGAAGGTCATCCACCACAGCACACCCAAAGATCGAAGCAACCCCACTCGACCGCCCCTTGACCCCACACCCAGCCCCCACAACAGCCAACCCAGCCAACGCCGAAACCGACCGCAACACCAACGCCCGATCAGGCTCAGCCCAAACCACCGCTCGAATGTCAGCTTCCATACTCATCCAACTATCCTACAGCAAACTCACCCTCCCCGAAACTGCCACCATGGCAGCCTCCCTGTCGGCTTGGCGGCTCATCCCAAGCCCACGCCACCGATGCAGGAAACCAGAACTGGCACACCACTTGCCCTTTCCCCAACGCAGGGCAAATCACGCACAGTTCAACAGGCCAAAGGAGGTTTACCATGTCCAACAGTTTACTCCGTGTCGATCCACTCGTCGGCTTCCCAACCCTGGACCGAATTCTCGGCTCCATGCTCGGCGAGCCCGAAACCAACGGCTTCACGCTCAACGAGGGCACGCTCGCGCTCGATATCTCCGAGAATGACCAGGAGGTTATCGTCCGCGCCTCCCTCCCCGGCTTTACCAAAGACCAAGTCGAGATCGAAGCCCACGATGGCGTGCTCACGATCAAAGCCGAAAAAGCGGAGGAAACCGAAACCAAAGACGAACGCTTCTACCGCAAGGAACGCCGCATCGGCTCGGTCAGCAGGCGGATCGCACTCCCCAGTGTTGTCAAGGAGGCCGACGCCCAGGCCGAACTCGAGAATGGCGAGCTGATCCTCCGCCTTCCCAAAGAGGCCAAAGCGCAACCCAAGCGGATCGCCATCAACTGATCGAACGCAACACCGCCAGTGGGGCGGGCGTCTCGCCCCCCATCACCCATTCCAACACCAGCCCCCTACGCAGCACCTCCGTCCTGCACAAGCAGGCGGGGGTGCCTTTTTGCATTGCCGCCGTTATCCCTCTCCCGCCCGCGTCGGTGGCGTCGTCTCCACAGGCCGATGCCCTCGCAGATCCAACCGATGCTTGTGCCGCGCAAGCACCTGAAACCCAAGCGCCCCCATCAACACCAGACACAGGCACACCCCATATGCCACCGCCCCCGCGTTGGGAATCTGCTCTCGCAGCAGCTCATACACCCCGACACTGAGAAAGGGTGCCATCAACCCTCGCACCCCCGTCAACGACACATGCACACCCATATACGCCGATGCCCGGTGCGCCGGGGCAAAGTCAAGATGTCCCAAAGTCCACGCCAGCACCCCGCCTCCAAAGGCCAACCCCTGTACCACCGCCGAGACCAGAAGCAACTCAGGCGTCCGCGTCTGCACCGCGATCGTCGTCACCAAAGTCGAGACCACAAAGAACCACGCATGAATCCGCCGAAACTGGATCACATGCATCCGATCAAGCAGCCGACTCCACAGCGGGATCGACAAAGGCATGATCGCAAGTGGGATCGAACTGGTAATCCGAATCCCCCCCAGATACTCCATCCCAAACTCATCCCGCAAAAGCACCACAAGCAAAGGCCCCTGCATCAGGTTCCCCAGCCCAAGCACAAACATGCACCCCATATACCCCGCAAAGAGCCGGTCCCCAGCCAGCAACCGCACCATCCCCACAGGGTTGAATGATGGCGCATCCCCATCCGCCCGGCTTGCCAACTCCTCAGCCAAGAGCGACCGACGCCCCCGAAGCCGAACCCGGCTCCACGACCACACCCCGACCAACGAGACCGCACACCCCATCGGCAGCAGCACCCGAAAGACCCCCTCATCCCGATCCATCGCCCACCCGAGCCCGACCCCAAGCGCCGCCATCATCAAAACCTGCACCGTCGCCGTCTTCCCCGTCACCCGCGAGCGTGTCGTCCGCGAATAGTTCTGCCGCCAGACCGTCGAGCGCAGCGTGATAAACCCCGCCCAACACACCCGCGAAAAAATTACGCACGCCACCAGCCCCCACATCCCCGCCACCGTCCGAGGCATAAACGCGATCAACCCCACCGAAACGATCATCGCAAGCTGCAACCCGTTGATGAATCGCACCTTGCACCGCCCGACACTCAGCCGAACCCACACAAAGCTCACGATATTGCTAAACGCCATCGAGGCCGTAATCACCGCGACCACAAAGTTCAGCAGCCGCCCATCCACCACCCCCGCATACGAGTTCTTGACAACAACCCCGACGATCCCCGGCTCGACCACCGCCAACAAAAAGGGCAAAAAGAACGAGGCCGTCAGCTCGCACCGATAGTTCCCTCTCGCCATCACCGGCATCGACGCAGGCAAAAACGAGACAAACGGGATCAACACCCACCGAAACCAAGGCGTATGAGATTCAGAACTCCGCACACAAGAAGCCTTGACCACCCACCATGCCAGGGCAAGTCCGCGAATACCATCAATGGAATGACACACCAAGGCCAAACACCAGACTCTGCACCCGAATATGTCTTGGGCACAAACCCCGAAGAACTCCAACGCCTCGGCTTCCAGCACAGACTCTGGTCACAAGCCGCACACAACCTCTGGCACCGCGCCCATATCGCTCCAGGTCAATCCATCCTCGATATCGGCTCCGGCCCCGGGTTCGCCTCCTTCGATCTCGCCCAACTCGTCGGCACCACCGGCCGCGTCGTCGGCATCGACGAGTCCGCCCCATACATCGCCTACGCCAACGACCAGGCCCACAGCCGCCAACTCCCCCACGCGCAGTTCTTCGTCGCAGATGCAAGCAAGCTCGACTCTCTCGAAAACCTCAAGCCCGCCTCCTTCGATATCGTCTACATCCGATGGCTCCTCTGCTTCGTCCCAGATACCCAAGCAGTCATCGCCGCCGTCACCCGCCTCCTCAAGCCCGGTGGCCGTCTCCTCGTCCAGGACTACTTCCGCTACAACTCGATGTGCATCGCCCCCCGCTCAGACCTCTTCGAGAGCATCATCGCCGCCATAGACACAAGCTGGCGCGACCACGGCGGCAACCCGGACATCATGGGCGTGCTCCCCACAATCGCCATCGACGCAGGCCTCACCATCGACCACCTCGCCCGCCTCGAAACCGACACCCCCCGCCCCGGCAACACCATGTGGAACTGGCCCGACTCCTTCTGGCGCATCTTCCTCCCCCGCCTCGAAGACCTCGGCTACATCACCAAAGCCCAGCACGCCGACTTCCTCACCCTCTGGGCCGCCCTTTCCAACAACCCCGCCACCTTCATGCACCTCCCCCCCATGTACGAACTCATCGCCCGCAAGTAGCACCACCAAAACAGCACCACCAAAACAATGAGCCCTAAGCGTCAGCGCCGGGCCGCCTCCTTCTCGCCACAGACCCCTCGCGCAAGCGAGTCTCAATCCCCCTCCGCCCTGTGGAGGGGGTGGCCAAGCGAAGCGATGGTCGGGGGAGGTGCGAATCCCAGAATCTTCTTGATACTCACCCCTCAACATCCCCCTCCCCTACTCCGCCCACTCCTTCAACGCCGCTAGGAACCCCTGGAACTGCTCCGCATCTCGCTCAGCCCACACACTGCAACCCGCAGCATCAATAATCTTCTCACTCGTCCGCCCAAGCAGCACCATCGCCGCCCGGCTCCGGCTATTGGTCGCAAGAATCAACAGGTCAAGGTGCTCCTCCTGCGCCATCGCCGGAATACGCGAAGCCGCAGCCCCCTCCTCAAGCCGAAGACGCCA
>JAJRZG010000260.1 GCA_024275365.1 Planctomycetota bacterium
CGGCTGGGTTGTGCGAGTACGGCACACTCTCGGCGTGGTGGTGCTGGGTGCTTTGTGCTGGCCGATGGTCACATGGGCCCAGACTGATACGGCACAACCTCTCCCGGCAGTCGAGGCGGATGCTCCCGAAGAATCGGGCGATCCTCGTCTTACGGATTCAGAGCAAGCGGCAGTGCCGGAAGACGCGCAGCCCCAAGCGGGTGATCTGATCCGAACGATTCAGGCTGAGGATGGTTCGCCATACCCGGTGAGCCATATCGAGGTGCGCTACGGCGGCTTTGCAGCAGATGATGGTCGCCTTCCCGACATTGTATTTGCCCGCGGGGTACGGTTTGCACTTGTGAAAGCCGAAGAGGGCTTTGTGGGACCAACACCCGAGTTTCCGGGTGAGTTGTATACACTCGATGAGCTTTTTCATGGTGAAGTTGTTGTGCTCTATGGCAGTGCCATCGAATCCATCGGCGGTGCAGTTGCTGGCGAACTGATCCGCTCCGAAGGGATCATCGGTGTCTATGCGGTGCACGTGTTTGATCAGATCGCGGCAGATGGTACCGACATGCGAGATGGTGACACGGGTCTCACGCTGGAGGTCCGTGTTGGTTCTGTCTCGGAGGTTCGGACGATCGCGTCCGGGGAGCGCATCCCCTTTGGTCTTCGTATCGATCACAACAAGCACGCGAGGATCAGGAAGAACTCTCCCGTTGTGCCGATGCTTGAGGGTGGGGGCGCATCATTTATTGCCTCTGGCCCACTTGAGAACTATCTGCACCTGCTCAATCGCCATCCGGGGCGGCGTGTCGAGCTTGCGGTTGCTCCTGGTGAGGGTCGCGACGAGGCGGTGATCGACTACCTGGTCTATGAGCACCGCCCCTGGCGTATCCACGCTCAGATATCAAACACCGGTACAGAGCAGACCAACACATGGCGGGAACGGTTTGGCTTGACGCATACGCAGTTTACAGGGCGAGATGACATCCTCAATATTGAGTTTACAACCGCAAGCTTTGAGCAGACCAACGCGGTGATGGTGTCCTACGACACGCCTGTGGGCGGCAGCGATCGGCTCCGGGCGCGGGTCGCTGCATCCTGGAGTGAGTTTGAGGCAAGCGATGTCGGGGATTCCCTCCAGGAGTTTAATGGGAGCGGGTACGAGATCAGTGGCGACCTTGTCTACAACATCTTTCAGAGGCAGGACCTGTTTATCGATGTCTTCGCGGGTGCCCGGTTGTTTCAGAGCGAGATCGATAATGTCTCTGCCGGTCTCAAGGGCAAGCAGGACTTCTTTTTGCCTCGGATCGGCGTGTCTGCGGAGCGCTACCGGGACTCTTCCACGCTGGATGCTTCTCTTGTATACGAGTGGTCGATGCCCGGTGTGACCGGGGTGGATGACAACGAGTTGGTGAATCTCGGTCGGCTCAATCCCGATCGGCGTTGGCAGGTCGTGCGGGGAGGGGTTGGGTACACATTCTATCTTGAGCCGTACCTGCGGGATGATTATGCATACGGGCGCACGATGCTTGCTCACGAGATATCCATATCGACACGCGGGCAGTGGGCGTTGGACAATCGGCTGATCCCGGTGGAGCAGCAGGTCGCGGGCGGTTTGTATGCCGTGCGTGGATATGACGAGTCTGTCACAGCGGGTGACAGTGTGATCGTCGGGAGCCTGGAATACCGGTTCCATGTGCCCCGGGCGTTGAACCCCGGGGAGCCGCGAAAGGGCATCATCGGGAATGAGTTTCGTTGGCGACCGACCGCAGAAGGTGAGAGCCCTGATTGGGACCTCCTCGCCCGTGGCTTTGTTGATGTTGCGAGGACGATCAACTCAGACCGTCAGGACTTTGAGTTTGACGAAACGCTGATTGGTGCGGGAGTTGGGCTAGAACTCGTGCTCAGGAGAAACCTGAGTCTTCGTGCCGACTGGGGTATCGCCCTCAAAGATATGGAATCTGGCGAAGTGACCGCGGGGAGCAACCGCTTCCACTTCGTCGCAACCATCGTGTATTGATCTGTATGGTCATGTGTCGGTGAAAGCTGTCCGCGTTTGATGACTTACGAAGGAACTGAATGATGAGCGATCGAACACGAGAAACCAGCGACCTGCTCCTCCCAAGCCTGCCACTGGTGGGTTTGCTGTGTACGCTGAGTCTGGCGGGGCCCGACAACCCACAGGTTATCCGGGGAGCCGCCCAGTTCCAACGGGCCGGCAACTTTACGACGATCACGGTCACCGACAACGCGATCATCAACTACTCGCGGTTTAATATCGGTGTCTCAGAGACCGTGCAGTTCATCCAGCCCGGTGTTGATGCACGGGTGCTCAACCGTATCACCGGCGCGATGCCAACGCGGATCGATGGCACGCTGCTGGCCAACGGGCGGGTGTATCTGGTCAACCCGGCGGGAGTTATGTTCGGGAAGAACTCGATGGTGAATGTCGGCACGCTCATCGCGGGGGCTGGCAACATCTCAAACAGTGACTTCCTCAGTGGGGTGACGCGGTTCACCGATATGCGTGGCGAGGTCCGCAATGAGGGCCTGATCCGGGCTGATGAGGTTGTGCTTGCGGGGAATCGCGTGGTCAACCTGGGCTCGATCATTGCGCCAGAGGGCATGGTGGCACTCGTTGCGGGCGATGAGGTCTATCTGGGTCGCGAATGCAGCAAGATGTATGCGCGCATCAAGACCAAACCCCACACGGCTGCGGCTGATGGTGGTGTGGTCAATGATGGTGTTCTCGACACTCGGGGTGGGCGCGCGGTCCTGGCGGCGGGGGATATGTTCAGCCTCTCGCTCGGCACAGGGTCCTCGATCACGGCAGAAAGTGTGCAAGTTCGCGGGGGTAAGGGGAGCTTCGTCTCCGTCTCCGGCTCGATTGATGCGTCGTCAATCATCACGGGCACTACTGGGGGTGAGGTGGAAATCACGGGCGATCGTGTTGGCGTGTTTGGCGCTCAGATCGATGCATCCGGCCCCGCGGGTGGGGGTGAGGTGCTCATCGGGGGTGGGTATCAGGGGACTGGTGACACCCCGATCGCGACCGCGACTTTCGTTGATAGTCAGAGTGTGATCCGGGCGGATGCGACCGAGGCGGGTGACGGCGGGATGGTCGTGATATTTGCAGACGACGCGACCCGTGTGCATGGCGAGTTGTCGGCAAGGGGTGGGGTTCGCGGTGGTGATGGTGGGCTCGTCGAGACCTCCGGCAAAGGGTTCCTTGAAGTCTCGAGAGTGCCTGATGCGAGCGCGCCCTTAGGGCAGGGGGGGTGGTGGGTTCTGGACCCCTTAAATGTCACGATTACCAATGACACGGCTGGGAATGGAAGCCTCGATGGCGACACGCCGAACTTTGTTGCGGGGGCCGACAACTCGACGATCTCAAACTCGCAGATTGATCTAGCCTTGAATGCCGGGACAAGTGTTCTTGTTTCAACCAACGACGGTGCCAACGGCACGCAGGCTGGGAATATCACTCAGAATAATGATGCGCCGATTACGAAGAATGCAGGCGGGAATGCCACGATCGAGTTCCGCTCGTTTGATGGCAACGGCGACGGTACCGGGGGGCTGATTACGCTCAGCGGCGGCTTTGTTAATACAAGCGGGAATCAACTCAATGTCGTGATCAAGGCCGACGCGACCGAACTCGGCGGGAGTTTGGGATCGAGTGTCGTCATCGATACCAATCAGTTGTTGCTCGGAAGCGGCGATCTGACAGTGAACGGGGCTTCTCTTCAGCTCGATACGAACATTACTGGTGACAATCTGGTGTTCAACAGCCCGGTAGTCATTGGTGGTGCGGGGGCACGCACGATCAGCGGTGCTGTATTGTCTTTCAATGACACGGTCATCCTCAACAACGCCAATGTCATACTGACAGGGACGGATGCGGTCACATTTGGATCAAGTGTGGACAGCGACAGCGGGAATCGGCGGGATCTGACGGTACAATCAAATACTGCTGTTGCGTTCGATGGACCGGTGGGACAAACGGATCGCCTCGGGGATTTGCTGGTCGAGCCGTTTCTACTGACCCTTCCGACCACGACAATCCGCGATGACATCGCGGCTGCCTCCATGCACTTCCGGGGTGATGTGAACCTGGTGGACGACTCCGCGGTGGATACATTTGGAATTGTTCTCCTTGCCGACAATCAGGTGGCAAGCCCGAGCATCCGGTTCCGAGAGAATCTCACAACCGGGGGCAGTGGTGCTGCTGATGGAGTCACGATTACCGGTGGCCAGTCAAGCGGTACAGTTCGCATCGAACTCGGTGACGGGAATGACGATATCACGACGCTTGGTGGTCCACTGACTGCTACTGCGGGTTCGGTCTGGGTGCGGGGTGTTGTCGGGAATGGGCACGATCTTACGCTCAATACCCCCGTGAGTGACGGAGTGATCTGGCTCCGTAATGATGTCACTAATGTCGGTACACTCGAAACAGGGAATGCTACATTTGGTAGCACCAATATCGGGATCGGGACAATAACTTCGGGAACAACACTCGATTTTAAGAATCCCAAGGTCAATCTGCTCGGAAACCTGTCGGCTGACAATATTACTTGTGCAGATCAGGTGGTGATTGCTGGACAGACGGTGGAAATCACCGCAACGAACAGTGTGACATTTGGTGGCACGCTGGACCTCCAGTCTCCGTTGCAGATCAAGGATGGCACGGGGGGTGTTTCGTTCCAATCGATCACCGGGACAGGGCAGGCAGTCACGGTCGATGCCTCTGGCACTACCCTGTTCGCGGCGCCTGTTTCAGGGATTAATACACTCACTGTCCAGGATACAACAACGGGTACTGGCACAACAACGATCCAGGGAGGGTTTACAGGAGGCACACTCAACTTCCTTGACCCGGTCACGCTCTCTGCTGATATTACAGCAGCAACAGCTGTGACCTTTGGCGATACGCTGACGGTGACGGGCGGCAACCGAACGGTGGCTACAACAGGTACCTCGACATTTGCGGCGATTGCTGCCGATGGTTCGGC
>JAJRZG010000261.1 GCA_024275365.1 Planctomycetota bacterium
CGCCCATGGCACCACCGCCGCCATCCTCGACCCGCACGAAATCGCCAATGTCCTCGGGCTCGCCGGCATCCACATGCTGATGGACGATGCCGAGGGTTCTCCGATCCACCCCCTCTGGATGGCCTCCTCCTGCGTCCCCGCCTCCCACATGGAGACCTCCGGCGAGACGCTCGACACCGACAAAACGGCCGAACTCCTCGCCGATCCCCGCATCCTCGGCCTCGCCGAAATGATGAACTTCCCAGGCGTCGTCAACGCCGACCCCGAAGTCCTCGCCAAAGTCGCCCTCGGCCTGCGCAAGGGCCTCGTCGATGGCCACGCCCCCGGCCTCCGAGGCCGCCCCCTCCAGGCCTATATCGCCGCCGGTATCTCCTCCGATCACGAGTGCTTCACCCGCGAAGAGGCCGAAGAAAAAATCGCCCTCGGCATGCAGGTCTTCATCCGCGAAGGCTCCGCCGCCCGCAACCTCGAAGCCCTCCTCCCGGCCATCACCCCCCAGACCCTCCACCGCTTCTGCTTCTGCACCGACGACCGCCACCCCGGCGATCTCGCAGACGAGGGCCACATCGACCACATCATCCGCCGCGCGATCGCCCTCGGCTTGGACCCCATCGACGCCATCGTCATCGCCACGATCAACCCCGCCACCCACTACCGCCAGCCCGATCTCGGCGCCATCGCCCCCGGCCGCCTCGCCGACATCGTGCTCGTCGATGACCTCGCCACCTTCCAACCGCACACGGTTCTCTTCCAAGGCGAACTGGTTGCCCAAAACGGTCTGTTCATCAGCAACCCACCCCACCTTCGGCCCCCTCTCCCGCGCCCCGCAGGAGAGGACTCCGTCTCTCCCCCTTCTCCCTCTCTCGACAAACCAGCGGTCCCCGCTGCTGTCGGCACCCTCCCCCTCCCCCCCGACTTCTCCCAAAACTCCCTCGCCATCCCCGCCCCACACTCTCCCTGCTGCATCCGCGTCATCGGCATGGACCCCCACCAACTCATCACCGAATCCCTCGAACTTGACCCCAGGATCGAGTCCACCCATCTCGTCGCCGACCCTGCCCGCGACATCTGCAAGCTCGCCGTCATCGAACGTCACGGCCGTTCGGGCTCCATCGGCCTCGGGTTCATCAAGGGCTTCCAACTTCCCCGGGGCGCCCTCGCCAGCACCATCGGCCACGACTCCCACAACCTCGCCCTCGTCGGCACCAACGACCACGACATGGCCCTCGCTGCCCGCGCAGTCGCCGATGCCGGCGGTGGCCAAGCCGTCGCTGCCGAGGGCAAGGTGCTCGCTCTCCTCCCCCTCCCCATCGCCGGCCTCATCTCTCCCGAACCGGCCGAAACAGTCATCACCCAGCAACGCGCTCTGCTCGACGCCGCCCATACTCTCGGCTGCCCCATTCCCGACCCCTTCATGCCCCTGAGTTTCATGCCTCTCGTCGTCATCCCCCACCTCAAACTCAGCGACCAGGGCCTTGTCGATGTCGACCGCTTCGAGATTGTCCCTCTGACACTACCAGAGCCCGACGCGTAAGCGAGGAGCCCTCTCCAGAGCACTTTGCAGAGTCCTCACCTGTGTGCCACGGCCATTTTGGCCGTGCGAGCCGAGCCGGTGGCATCCGAGGCGTTCACACGGCCAGCATGGCCGTGGCACACGATACCCGCCGAGACGGCCACACCCGATTACTCAAAACAGCCCGAATGCATAAAAGATCGCCGTAAACACCAGGTCCGCAATCACAATCGCCACGATGCACTGCACGACGGTCCGGGTCGTCGCATTGCCGACCCCCGCAGCCCCCCCCGAAACCTTCAGCCCATTCGTACACGCGATCAGCCCGATGAGCATCCCAAAGATCGTCGCCTTCGCGATACCCGTCAAAAAGTCAGTCATACTGACCTGAAAGAGCAGATTGTCCATAAAGACCGTCCCCGGAATACCCAGCACCGCAATCGCCACCCCCATCGCGCACGCGATCGCCACAAGGTCAGAGATCACCCCGAGCACCGTCATAGCCAGGATCGTCGCCGCCACCCGAGGCACCACCAGAAACCGCACCGGGTTCAGCGCATGTGCCTCGAGCGCCTCGATCTCTTCGCTCACCACCATCGTCCCAAGCTCAGCAGCAATCGCCGCCCCCGCAAACCCCGTCAGCACAATCGCCCCCATCAAAGGCCCAAGCTCACGCAAAATCGCCACGCCCACGATATTGGCGATCAGATCCCGCGACCCGAACTGATCCAAAGGCGGCGCAAGCTGCAACGCCAGAATCAACCCCACACACCCAGACACGAGCGACACGATAAAGATCGACCGCACCCCCACCCGCACGAGTTGCACAATGATCGAAGGCACACCCCGCTTCGCCCGCTTGACAGACATCCCCTGGCACAGCCACCCGACAGTCTCAAGCCCCAGATTCACCGCATGACCAATATGGTCAAGCAACCCAAGCACACCAGCCCCCAGCCGCTCGACAGGTCGAAGCAGACGGGAGCCGGTCGAGGATGGGTCGTGCTGGGTGGTCATACTGCATCAACAGAACAAGAGGCGGCTTCTCACGCCGTCCCCTCAGCATCGGCAACCGTCGGCACAATCCTGAATAACTGGTGCAGCCGCGCAATCTCAAAGACCGCCAGCACCTTGGGATTGAGGCAGCATAGCACAAGCTCGATCCCCTGCCCTTTGGCGTTCCGCATCGCCTCGACAAGCGTCGCAAGCCCCGAGCTGTCCATATATTCAACCTCCCCCATATCGATCACCAGCCGCTCCGGCTTGCCCTGCTGCGCCACCCGGACATGCTCCCGAAACGAGGGCGCCCGGCTCATATCCACATCACCACACGGCGAAAGGATCGTCGATCCACCCCGACTCTCAATCTTGACAGACAGCGAAGTGTCTTCCATACATCCCTCATTCCCCAGATAAAGCCGACACATCGTCGGCGGTTGGCTTCTCAGCAAACTTCACCATCCGAAGCCGCATCCCCCGCGGCTTGCGCTTCTCATACGCCACCTCATCCATCACCTCCCGGATAATGTGCAGCCCAAGCCCCCCCGGCTTCGGATCGTCCAACTCCCGCCCACAAAGCTCCGCCTCGTCCACATGCCGCGCTTCGTCCTCGATCTCGATACGCAGCCCCGCCCCCTGCTCCTCCGTCTCAGCGCTCGGCCAAAGACTGATCCAGATCGGCCGATCGCACGCCCGGCAATACCCATGCCGAATCACATTCGCAAGCGCCTCATCCACCGCCAAAGCAACCTGCGAACACGAGCTCTCATCAAATCCGATCCGCTGGGCGATCCCCGCAATCAACTGCCGAACCCCCGCCAGATAGCAGGGGTCACTCCGAAGTTCGATCCGAATATGGGGCTTTTCATCCATCGTCAGGCTCAAGATCGGCCAAATCGGCGTACCACTCCACCCATCGTGCCACAGCAGCCTCTCGCTCCCCCTCAGCCGCCGCATAGTCATACCCCAGCGTCTCCCCCGTCAGCCGCTCCAAAGCCAGAATCCCCACCATCCGCGTCGCCGGGTCATCGCTATCGAGCAGCCCGATCAGATCCGGAATCGCCCCTCGATCACCCCGGTCCGCCGCTTCCAGAGCCGCCTCGATCCTCGCCGCAGGCTCTGGCGAATCAAACCCCTTCGGAATCGGCGTACACCCCCCAAAAAATCCCACAACCCCAACCCACAGCCACACAGCGTGTCTTGCCATGCCAAGATGGTACCGTCGTTACCCCTCCCCCGTCCCACGACGCCCCACGATCCCTATGGACACCTATCCCCATGGACACCTCAAAGACGCCTGAGCTGAGTCCGCGAAGCTCAGGGTCGTCACTCCCACCCCCCTCCTCTCTCCTATTCTCTGGGTTCCCTCTCACCCCACCTTCCCACGGAGTCGTCCCCATGAAGCTCCCGCACGATGAAGTCATCCCCATCCTCGACTTCGGCTCCCAGACCGCACAGCTCATCGCCCGCCGTGTCCGCGAGGCCGGCGCCTTCTCCATCCTCCTCCCCCCCGACACACCCGCCAAAAAACTCCGCGACCTCACCCCCCAGGGCATCATCCTCTCCGGCGGCCCCTCCTCCGTCTACGACGACAACGCCCCAATATGCGACCCCGAAATCTTCGACCTCAACATCCCCATCCTCGGCATCTGCTACGGCATGCAGCTCGCCACTCGCGCCCTCGGCGGCACCATCAAACCCGCAAACCACCGAGAGTTCGGCCGCGCCACCCTCCACATCACCGACCACAAAGACCTCCTCCACGCCATCCCCGAATCCACCACCGTCTGGATGTCCCACGGCGATCAGGTCGAAGCACTCGAACAGGCCAATCTCGAAACCATCGCCTCCACCCCCACCTGCCCCCACGCGGTCGTCCGATCCACCAACCCCCAAAAACCCTTCGTCGGCGTCCAGTTCCACCCCGAAGTCACCCACACCCCTCACGGCATCGATATCCTCCAAAACTTCCTCTACCGCATCTGCCACTGCAAAGGCACCTGGCGCATGGCAGACTATGCCGAGACCGCCTGCCAGCGACTCCGCGACCAGATCGGCACCGGGCATGTCCTCTGTGGCCTCTCCGGTGGCGTCGATTCATCGGTGGCCGCAGCCCTCATCCAAAAAGCCCTCCCCGGCCAGATCACCTGCGTCTTTGTCGATAACGGCCTGCTCCGCAAAAACGAACGACAACTCGTCGAAACAACCTTCCGCGACCACTTCAATGTCGACCTCCGCGTCGTCGATGCCGAGGCCGACTTCCTCGCCGACCTCGACACTATCTCCGACCCCCAAGACAAACGCAAACGCATCGGCCACCGATTCATCGAGTGCTTCACCGAACAAGCCGCCCACATCGCCGCCGAGGGCAAGCACCCCGAATACCTCGCCCAGGGCACCCTCTACCCCGATGTCATTGAGTCCGGCCACTCCGCCAGCGGCTCCTCCGCAGGCATCAAACTCCACCACAATGTCGGTGGCCTCCCCGATGACCTCGACTTCGAGCTCGTCGAACCCCTCCGCGACCTCTTCAAAGATGAAGTCCGCAAGCTCGGCGAAGTCCTCGGCCTCCCCGAACAAATCATCTGGCGACACCCCTTCCCCGGCCCCGGCCTTGCTGTCCGCATCCTCGGCGACATCACCAAACCCAAACTCGACCTCCTCCGCGACTGCGACGAAATCCTCATCGAAGAGATCGTCGCCGCCGGCCTCTACCGCAAGACGAGCCAGGTCTTTGCTGTCCTCTTGCCCGTCCAATCCGTCGGCGTCATGGGTGACGGCCGAACTTACGAGAGCGTGGTGGCCATCCGAGCCGTGGAGACCCAGGACTTCATGACGGCCGACTGGGCCCGCATCCCCTACGACTGCCTCGCCCGCATCTCCAGCCGCATCATCAACGAAGTCCGAGGCGTCAACCGAGTCGTCTACGACATCTCCTCCAAGCCGCCAGCGACGATTGAGTGGGAATAAGCTGGCTTTTACCCAGTTCTTGGCCGATAATAAAGACATGGTTGCACCAGTCACCAATGTGCCTTTCCCGGCTGACCTTGCCAAGGAGCTTGAGGTCCGGGCCACAAGTGCGGGCATGTCGCTGCCGACATACCTCGCCTACCTCGCGCGTGTGGACATCCGCAAGCACGACCCGGCCTTCTCCAGCGCAACCCAACACCTGTTCAAGAAGTTCCCCGA
>JAJRZG010000262.1 GCA_024275365.1 Planctomycetota bacterium
CAGCTCTATCGTCCGCATGGCTCTCCGTGGCTCTCGCAAGCACGACGATCCCGTCGATGGCATCCTCAGCGCGGGCAACACCGGCGCGTGCGTTGCCGCCTCCATCATGCACATGAAACGGCTCCCCGGCGTCCACCGCCCGGGTATCGCTGTCACCATCCCTGCCTTTCACGGCCCCGTCGTCCTCTGCGATGCCGGTGCAAATCCAAACCCCACCGCTGTCCACCTCTGGCAGTACGGCGTCATGGCCGATATTTACGCCCGCAACATCATCGGCATTGAGCGCCCCCGCGTGGCCCTCATGAATATCGGTTCCGAAGAGGGCAAAGGCTCCGACCTCGTCAAAAAAGCCCGTGACCTTCTCCGAGAGACACCCGATCTCAACTTCATCGGGTTCGTCGAGGGCCGAGACTTCTTTGCCGGCGTCGCCGATGTCATCATCACCGACGGCTTTGTCGGCAACACCGTCCTCAAAATGGCCGAGGGGATGGCCAAGAGCATCTTCGCCGCCATTGCTGAAGAGATCATGGAAGCCGATCCATCACTTGCTGTGCAGTTCCAGCCAGTCGTCAAGCAGATATACGCCAAGAACGACTACCACGAGTACGGCGGCGCACCCCTCCTGGGGGTCAACGGATGCTGCTTTATCTCTCACGGCTCCAGCGAGGCTCGCACCATCAAGGCCGCCGTCCGCAACGCCCGCGACTACATCTACAAGCATGTCAACGACGATATTGCCGCCCGCATCCAGAGCGTTGCCCATGTGGATGCGCACGAGCGAGCGCCAGCATGAAGAGCGACCAACCCGACGGAGCGCCCACGACAGCACCCCTCTCGGGGATATCCATCGTGGGTACCGGATCGGCGGTCCCCAAACGACTCGTCACCAACACAGACCTCGAAGAGATCATGGATACCTCGGATGAGTGGATCATCAAGCGGACCGGCATCCGCGAACGCCATGTCCACGACCGCGAGGCAGGCGAGACAACCTCGACCATGGCGACCGAAGCCGCCCAGCGTGCCATAAAAGCCGCCGGTATGACCGCGAGCGACCTCGATATGGTCATCTGTGGCACTATGACCCCGGACATGCCTACCCCAAGTGCCGCCTGCATCATCGCCGACAAACTCGGCGCAGGGCAGATCGCCGCCTTTGATCTTAACGCCGCCTGCTCGGGGTTTGTCTATGCGCTCAACGCCGCCCATGCCCTCATGGTCGGTGGCCCCTACCGCTCGTGCCTGGTCATCGGTGCCGACAGCGTCACCCGTTATTGCGATTTCTCTACCTTTGGCCGGGCGGTCGCAGTCCTCTTTGGAGACGGGGCCGGGGCGTGTGTTCTCCAACAAACTGACGACACCGCAAAGGGCCTCATCACCCAGTACATGCACTCCGACGGCGGCGGCGCAAAGCACCTCTACATCCCCACAAGAAAGGGTGACTTCTACGACCAGGCCGAGTTTGACGAACGCCAGGTCAGCCACATCCTCATGCACGGCCCCGGGGTCTTCAAGTTCGCTGTCAGCACCTTCCCCAAACTCATTGCGCAGACACTCGACAGTGCCGGGCTCAACCCTGAAGATATTGACCACTACATATGTCACCAGTCCAACGCCCGCATCCTTGCTGCCGCCCGTGACCGCTTCGGCCTGCCCGAAGAAAAGCTCTATGTCAATATCGACCGCTTCGGGAACACCGTCGGTGCCTCCATCCCACTGATCCTCGACGAGCAGACCCGTGCTGGCGCAGTCAAGCCAGGCCAGAAAGTCATGTTCCTCGCCTTCGGTGCCGGCCTCACCTGGGCCAGCAGCCTCTGGCAGTTCTGAATCTCGGGGTACTTCTCTCTCCTGGACGATCTCCATACCTTCCCTCACCTGGACCCGGACACTTCTCGAGTTCGCAGGCCTCGAGTGGCACGCCCCCAGCCCCCAGCCTCCACTACCACAAGTCCGACCGCGTCGCGATGACCCTGAGCAACGACCAGGTCCGCCAGCCGATCTTTACCAGTTCGGTCGATCGGTGGAGACACTATGAAAGACACCTCGCGCAGGTGCGCGAGGTGTTGGAGAGAGAACACTCAAAGAAGATGGCAGGGCGGTTTTCTTTTATGTCCCGTGCCGATGGCGACGAAACACCAACACACCGCCGACCGAGAGCAAGAGTGATGTGGCGGGCGCAGGCACAGTTGCTGCGAATGTCGCGGAGGAGAACTCGATAGAAAAATCTTGACCAGTGTCGGGAAGCTCAAACGAGATACTCAAAGGCGAATCGAGAAAGTACATGCCCGAGTCAAAGGTCATGTTTGCCTCGATTGCGGCGATAATCGAGTCGTCGTCAAGCCCGATGAGTGGGTTGCTCTCGAAGAATACCTGAGGGCTTGCGCCGTCTTCAAGGAGCACCTGCATCGCATACAGATCCTCATATCCAGGGACATCCGAGGACATCGTCATGTGGTACCCCGCGACGCTCTCTGCTCCCAAAGTGGTCAACTCCAGATTATCGAGCAGGTCGGTCACTTGAAGTGCTCCAGCGGAAAAAAACATCGGATCAGCCCCGAGCCCGAATGCACGCCCGCTCCTTCCGACGACCTCGGCGGTTGCATCGATCCTCTTGTTGCTCCCGTTCAATCGGGCGATAAATCCAGACCCGTACGCGTCAGCCCCATCATGGATAGAGCGACTCCAGATGGACATCATCTCATTTTCGTCGAGATTCCGCCAACCTGTTGTCAGCACAGGATCCCATGATCGCTCTTCGACACCTGCGATACCACCCACGAAGAACTCTCCGAACTCTGTGATGGGCAGGGCGCCTCCTCCGATTGTGTTCATTTCATCATAATCTTCGTTCACTATCCCATTCGCCTCCGAATAGGCAAACACGCGGCCTGTCGTTCCCGTGGCGTTGCGATTGGGCGAGACCATACGACCGTTGCTCCTGGCTGTTGCGATTGCCTGCTGAGCTTCGGCCACCCCAGCACTCAGCACAAGCACAAACCCGGCCAGACTGAATACCTGCCTGGTACCGATATGTCGCACCAGTTTGGCCGACACATTTGCAGAACGATGACTCAGGAAAGTGATGGCTGTTCGTTTCATGTTATTCTCCTTGTATGTTCGTGTGGCAGATTCCCTGTAGTTCGCACACATCAATGCCTATCCCGCCATACTCCTGTCTTTTTTTCTTGTCCGGAATGCACAATCCCGTATGCTCTCTCTTTGGATACTCCACTACACCCGACCGCACGAACACCACCCCATGACCCAACGCCCCCCTGAAAGGCTGAACCTCTCCCAAATTTCAGGCAAAGAACCCGCTCTCTCTGCAACTCCCGTACCCTCTCCCCCCACAACAACCATCCCCTCAGACAACCCCACCCAACAAAAATCCCTCGCAGACCTCCTCCCCTGCAACTACCCAGACCTCCACAACACCGCTGGCAAACTCCTCCACCGCGAACGCCGCTCCCACACGCTCAGCCCAACCGCCCTCGTCAACGAGGTCTTCCTTCGCCTTGCCCGCCAGCGAAAGACCTCTTGGGATAACCGCGAAGGCTTCCTCGCCGCAGCCACTGGCATGATGCGTCGCATCCTCTCAAACCACGGCCGCGACCGCAACGCCCTCAAACGCGGCGGCAAACAGCCCCGTGTCTCACTCCAAGATGCACCCGCCCGGGCAGTGCATGGCGGTCACACCACCAAAGCCGTGCGAATCGCTCTGGAGACACTCCGCAAGCGCGACCCCCGCGCCGCAGACATCGCCGAGCACCGTCTCTACCGTGGGCTCGGCAACGACATCATCGCCGAGTCGCTCGGCATCTCGCTCCGCACTGTCGAACGCGAGTGGGCCGTCGCACGAGCATGGCTGCGTGCCGAACTGGCAGAGGAGAACCAGGCGTGAAGCAGGAGTCCTGGGACCGAGTCAAAGAGGCATTCGCCGCCATCTGCGAACTCCCCGAGGGCGAGCAATCCCCACAACTCGACACCCTCTGCGCCAATGACCCCGAGGTCCGGGCAGAAGTCAGCCGAATGCTCAAGCACGCAAGCCCCCCCGATCACGACGACCACACCCCCCCCAGTGATCCATACCAGGCAGCCGGTCCACAACGCATCGGCCCCTTCGATATCCTCGAGCATATTGGCTCTGGCGCAGCTGGCATGGTCTACCGTGCGCGCGACCCCATCACCAAGCAACAACTCGCGGTCAAGGTTCTCCGCCTCGCGGTCGATTCTGAGAAAGCCCGACGACGCATCCAGTATGAAGGGGAAATCCTCGCAGGCTTTGACCACCCCGGCATCGCCCGCGTCCACCAGGTCGGCACAACAACCACCGAGTTCGGCACCCTCCCCTACATCGCCATGGAGTTCATCGAAGGCGAACCCATAGACACCTACGCAGAGAACCACCTGCCCGACGACCACTCCCGCGTCGCCCTCATGGCCAAGGTCTGCGATGCCGTCGCCTTTGCCCACCACCGCGGTGTCATCCACCGAGACCTCAAGCCCGCCAACATCCTCATCGACCGATCAGGCAACCCCAGACTCCTCGACTTCGGCATCGCCAAAAGCACCGAGGAAACACACGACTTTGACACACTCTCCACCCGCGCCGGCGACATCCTCGGCACCCCGGGCTACATGAGCCCTGAACAAGCCGGGGGCAACGCTGCAAACGCAGACACCCGCGCCGATGTCTACGCCCTCGGCGTCATCCTCTACGAGCTCCTCACCCGAAAGCGCCTCTCAAACTTCAGCGATTTACCCCTTCTCGCAGCCCTCGAAGCCGTCGAACGCAAAGACCCCCCCCTCGTGAGCGCAGCCTGTCCGCACCTCCGAGGCCCGCTCGAAGCCATCATCACCAAGGCGATGGACCGCAACCCCCGACGCCGCTACGACACCGCAGCAGCACTCGCGGAAGACCTGCACCGATACCTCGAAGGCACAGCGGTCCACGCCGACCCCGTCTCCTCAGCCTATCGGTGCAGGCGATATATCCACCGCCACCGCAGCGTGCTTGCTATCGCCACCGCGGTCTTCACCGTGCTCGCTATCACACTCGTGTTCCAATGGCGAGCAAACCAGATCACCTCAGCAAACAACGAGTTTCTTCAATCCATGACGCGCATCATCGGCACCAATGAATACAACCACATGCAAGAGGACATTGAACAACTCTTTGTGCTCTATCCCAAGACCAAGCTCGAAACCAGTACCGACAGGGTCGCCTTTGACATGGTCGGGATCACAATGCAGAAGTTGCAACAGCCCGCAGTCGCTGCCAGGGCATACGCGATTGCGCTCAAGGCCACTTACAAGCTGTACGACCGCGACAGCCAGGAGGCGGTCCGAGCCCTGCAGGTCTATACCGAAGCGCTCTGCATGTCCGGCGGCTCTCAGAAAGCCATCGATCTCCTCACCCCGGAGCTCACACGCTGGGAGTTCACACCCCAGACCCTCTCTCCCCGTGCCGGCACACACGATAACCAACGCCTCCTCCGCCTCGCTATGACGCTTGCCGAAGCCAAAGCCCGCGTCGGCTATCCTGACGAGGCACGGGACGACCTCGAACGCATCCTCGCTGCCCAGGTCTCGCTCCCCCTGGACACCTCCGCTGGCGAACACTCCGATATCAAAGACGCCAAAGAGATGCTCGCCTGGATCAACCGCAACTTCGACGACCTCATGGCCAACCCCAACCGCTGACCCCAACCCCGAGTACGGCACAACCCGCACGCATTTACGAGCCCCGAGCGCAAGCTCGGGTTGAAGGCTTGTCGATCGTTGCAAGCAAACCCTAGAGTGGGCGTAGTTTTTTCGCTGCGTGTGCCACGGCTCTGTGAGCCATGCCGAACCGTCCATCACACCGATGCCGACAGAGCGTGCCAAGATACACGGGCTCCAGAGGGGGAACAGTGAAGAAGAAAGCACCAAAGACCCAAAAGCAACCCTACTACCAACCCCCAAAACCCCTCTGGCACTTCGGCTGGGCGGGCTGGGTCTTTGCTCTCTGTGCCATCCTGCTCATGCTCCTGGCGTTCTCAGAGTACAACCCAATCTATGAAATGCAGAGTGCCATCATGGACCGCTGGGGTGTTCCAGTCATGTATGACATTACAGTCTACTGGATGGTGTACCCATGGCTGATCATCAAGGGGATTATCCCAAGCCCGTATGTTCTGATGTGGCTCCTGCTTGCCTTCGGTGTGTATCCTCATCGTGTACCACGGCTGTGGTGTTACTACTTAGTGTTGCTCTGCCTTGCAGCTCCTCTATTCAATGCTCAGTTGACCCTGCACAACTGGTTCGACTTTGCGTTGATTGTCCAGATGGTTGGTTTCGATGAGTGGATAGCACTCGAGGCCATCCAACTCCTCCTGCTCGCGGGAGGCCTCTGGATGTTCACCAGATCGTGGAGAGTGTTTGCCGTCATTGCCGGTGCAACGGTTTTGTTTCGCGTACCTTGGGAGTTTATTTGGTCGAGAAACATCATAACGGTATTCTGGCTCTGGCCGTGGTCGGTCACCGCATGGCACATCACCTGCGCAACAACGCTCTTTATGTGGGCTCTCCGCCAGCGACGGCTTGCTGGACGATGGTGGACCTGCCGGGTCTGCGGCTACGACCTCCGAGGCTGCCCAGCCGACCTCTGCCCCGAGTGCGGCACAACCCGCGTATCTTTACGAGCCCCGAGCGCAAGCTCGGGTTGAAGGCTTGTCGATCATCGCAAGCAAACCCTAGAGTGGGCGTAGTTTTTTCGCTGCGTGTGCCACGGCTCTGTGAGCCGTGCCGAACCGTCCATCACACCGATGCCGACAGAGTGTGCCAAGATACAAGGGCTCCAGAGGGGGAACAGTGAAGAAGAAAGCAACGAAAACCCAGAAGCAACCCGACTACCAATCCCCCAAACCCCTCTGGCGATTCGGCTGGGCGGGCTGGACGCTCCTCCCCATCACCATCGCCCTCGGCATCGTCTACTTCTCCGGCTACGACCTCCGAACCCTCCTCTTCAACAAAATCTACGAACTCTTCGGCATTGACACCCTCTACTTCTTCCTCTTGCGTTTCATCCTCCCCAGTGGCTTGTCCTTCGGTCGTCTCCCACCCGAGCCCATCTTCACTGTCATCGGCGCATGGTGTGTTCTCGTCGGAGCCGCAATCCATCCTCGCAAGTTCGGCCTCTGGCGCGATGTGCTCATGCTCCTTGTTGCTCTCGCAATACCCGGCATCTGGCTGACACTCATGAGCAGGTCTCTACTCTGGTTTTCCACCAGTTCCGGCTCCACCCCGTGGGTGACAATACTTCATACCTTTGTGCCGCTAGGTCCCATCGCAATCATCGCTGCCCTCGCAACTTTCCTGCTCTACCGCGCTCGACTCGTCGCTCTGGTCGTACTGTGTCTGGGTTTTCTGGGTGTGTGGTTCACTCTTGAGTTCAACTTGTTCACTATCAACGGGAACAATCTGCTGCTTCCCAAAGGCCTTGCATGGAACGCCACTTTCAGGCTTGGGTGGGTCTATTACCCGGCCGTCCTCGCTGCTTCCCTCTACTGGGGCATCACCGCACGCCGGGCGAGTGTGCCACCCTGGACATGCCAAGCCTGCCGCTACGACCTCCGAGGCTGCCTCGCAGACCTCTGCCCCGAGTGCGGCTTGCCACGCGCCCCCGACATTCCAGAACCGTTGCCTTAACCCGTGGGACCGCCTTCCAGGCGGTGCGTAACCCGCAAAGCCTTTCCATTCCACAAGCTGTACGCAAGGCGCACCGGCTGGAAGCCGGTCCCACGCCCCTCTCAAACCATCGTCATCCCACCATCCACAGCGATCGTCTGCCCCGTGAGGAACCCCGCCTCGTCGCTCGTTACATACACAACCGCCGCCGCGATATCCCCCGGCTCTCCCAGCCGCTTGATCGCCATCGCGTCCTTCACCTTGTTCGTCACATCCGCCGGCAGGTTCGAGGTCATGTCTGTCACGATGAACCCCGGCGCAATGACATTGCATGTCACACCCTTGCCCCCAAGTTCGCGCGCGATCGTTTTGCTCAAGCCGATCAGCCCGCTCTTGGCCGCTGCATAGTTGGCCTGCCCCGCATTCCCAACAAGCCCGCTCGTTGAGGCGATATTCACAATCCGCCCAAACTTCTGCTTCATCATCGCGCGGGCCGCTGCCCTGATTGCGACAAACGCGCTCGTCAGGTTGACATTGAGCACCTCGTCCCACTCGGCATCGCTCATCCGCAAGGACAGGTTGTCCCGCGTGATTCCTGCGTTATTCACAAGAATATCCAGCCGCCCGTGTTCCTTGATGATGATCCCGATCGCGGCTGCCAGCCCTTCGCGGTCGCCAACATCGACCGCGCAGGTGCTTGCTGTCCCCCCAGCCTCTTCGATCAACCCCCGCACCTCCGCGAGTGGCCCCTCCGACCGCGACACCAAAACAACATGCCGACCATCAGCCGCCAGGCGAAGCGCAATCGCCTTCCCGATCCCCCGGCTCGCCCCCGTCACCACCGCAACCCGCTTCTCATCCGACATAACAACTCCCAACAGGCAAGGCCCCAGTGGGGCGGGCGTCTCACCCGCGACGAAACTGAGACTTGCCTTTATTTGCTCTTTGCCTTGAGTTTGCTATTTGCTCATTTGCTTATTTGCTATTTTCCTCACCCCGGCCCACCCGGCCCAGGCCCGCGCCGCCGTTCTCCCGATCCTTCGCCACCGCCGCCACCCCCGCCCCCGCTGCCAGCATCCTCAGAGTCCCGCTTCTGCCGCTTGGCGATCTCTCGTTCGAGAAACGCCAGGAACTCAAGAGGTGCCGGGTCCATCGCGTCGACTGTTGCCTTGAGTTTCAGGAGTTCCTCCAAAGACATCGTCTCTGCGGCAGCCATCGCCTTGGCCATCATCGCTTGCAGTTGTACATTCCCCTCGATGACCGTACTCATGAAGTTAACATTTCCATCCCACGCCGACGCCCGCGCCCGCTCCTCACCGCTCGAAGGCGTCGCACTGAACACCCAATCCTCAAAGACCTTCCGACCAGACCACCCCATCAGGTACGCCCCATCGGGGTCCTGCACCGCAAGCATCACCCGCGTCGATTCCGGCTCCTCCGTAAGCCGCGATCCCGCATCGATAGACACCACCCGCACCGCCTCGATCTTCTCCGTTTCTTCCCACCACTGCTCACTGGCCATCAGTTGATCGAGCATCTGCTGGTTGCTCTTGTCGAGCATCCCTCGCAGCGCCTCATCATCGCCGCGCGCAATCGCATCTGCCAGCCCAATCGCAGCCTCAGCCAAACCCCGATCCACCGGCGACTGACCCGAAGCAAACTCCACACGCGCATCAACATCCATCGTCTGCAGCAGGCTCGCCACATCCAGAGGCTCCGGCGCAGGCGGTGGCGGCGGCGGTGGGGGGGGTGGCGGTGGCGGCTCCGGCGGCTTCTTGCAACCACAAAGGCACACAACACCAACAGCAAGCCCAACACCCAAACTCTTAGTCAATCGTCGCAGGATCGTCATAGCTTTTCACCTTCGTCCCCCTGTCAATCCGTCGCATCAGCCCACCCAGAGTCTTCCCAGGCGAAAGCTCTACAAACTCCGACCCACCATCGCCCGGCGGGTTCCCAATCAACCACGCACAGCACGCCGACCAGCGGACCGGGCTGGTGAGTTGCTCCACCAGCCGCCGGCGGATCATCGCAGCCATACTACCGCACCCTGCTGCCCCATGCGGCTCTCCCGTCACATTGGCCATCACGAGGCACCTCGGCTCCCTGATCTCGGTCGCCTCGAGTGCCTCTCCCAGCCGTTCGGCTGCTGGGGCCATGATCGGCGAATGAAACGCCCCCGCCACCGGCAACGCCTTCGCCCGCAGCCCCATCCCCTCAGCCACCTCGACCGCCCGCTCGCACGCCCCCGCCGAACCACTCACCACCACCTGCTCCGGGGCGTTAAAGTTCGCACACCCCAGCACCTCATCCCCCCTGGCCTGTTCACATACCGCCCCCGCCTGCTCCTCATCGGCCCCGATCAGCGCCACCATCCCGCTCGGTGTCGCAGCCGCAGCCTCCTGCATCGCCCGCCCCCGCAACGCCACAAGCCTCAGCCCATCCTCAACCCCGATCGCCCCCGCGACATACAATGCTGTGTATTCCCCAAGCGACAGCCCGGCTGTGGCTGCGACAGGCAACTCCCCATCCCCAAGCCCGAGCCTCGCCTTGACCCCCGCCAGGCACGCCACCGATGCCACAAAGATCGCCGGCTGCGAGACATCCGTCCTGTTGAGCAACTCCCCCGGCCCCGCAAAGCACAACTCCGAGAGCCATGGCAACCCCGCTGTTGCCGC
>JAJRZG010000263.1 GCA_024275365.1 Planctomycetota bacterium
ACGCCCGCCCTCTCCTCGGTCTTCCGCGATGCGGGGCGCACGAGCCCCTCGCTGCCTCTCTTCGTCCCTGCCGAGTGCGATGGCTCACCCGATCTCTGGACGACCTGCCCCGATGGCTCCGTCGCCCCGCTGGCGATCACCGCGCGCGCGCTGCTCGAAGCGGGTATTGATCTTGCCACGCGGGCTGGGGCGCAGGCCGATGCGTTGCGGCCGGTGCTTGGACAGCTCACCAAGCGGGCGACCAAGCTTGCGATGGGTGACACCCCCCCCACCACCGCGGGTGATCTTTATGCCGAAGCCTTTGCTGCCGTGCTGGTAAAGATGAAGGCGGATGAAACACGGGAAGCCTCGCTGCGTGAGGCGTTCGAGGCGGTGCTCGCGCAGATCGGCGAGTTGCCGATCGCGGTGACGGATGCGTTCTTCCGCGAGCCGGAACGGTCGAGCCCTGGGAGCGGGGCGTTCCTTTCGCTGGCGGTCAACCCGGATGCGTGCAAGTGCCCCGAGCTGATCGCTGATCGCTGCCAGGGCCGGGGGATGTCGTTGATCGAGCGCACGCCCGAGACGATCGCGCAAGCCCGCCGCGTGTGGTCGTTGTGGCAATCGCTCCCGGATACTTCGGGCGAGATCATCGAGCGGGCCCGCAAGGACGACCGCATCGGTGCGCTCGGCGCGATGATGCTCAGCCGCCACTGCCTCCACGCGATGGCCCCGGGCGACGGGGCCGAGGCCGGGTCGGGGGCCAAGCTCGCGCTGCGGCAGGTGCTCGCGATTGCCGAGTTCCACTATCAGCCGCGCACGCAAAAACTCGTCGGGCTCATCACCACCCTGCGCAGCCGCCTCTCGGAGCGCATTCAGGCACAACTTGCCAGCGCCCTCCCCACTAGCGACCTCGACGCCCTCTCAGCAGGGCTCGAAAGCCTCGGGCGGAGCGATGTCGAGCTCAGCGCCCTCTCCTCCAAGATCGACTCGGCGATCGTCGATGGGACCGTCGATGGCGAGCTGCTCGGCAGACTCGTCGATGTGGCCCGGGGGCTTGCCGACCTCGAATGGAAACTCACCCGAGGCTCGATGGGGCTGGGACGGGCCCGCGTCGGGCTGGTGCTCGCGGCCGGGTCGGTCGCCGGATGGGCAGCCGCCTTCCCCTACAACCCCTTCCTCTCGCCGACTGCGGTCGATGCCGGCAACGAAGCGGGCGGACTCACCCGCGGGCTCTTCGAGGGCTACCTCCGCGAGGTCATCGAGGGGTTCCGCCTCATGCGGCTGGCCAAGGTCGAGATCGAACGCCCCGCCGAGGCCCCCCACGCGGCTGCCCGCATGGCCGGGCTTACCTACGACGATCTGACAGCTGACGAACGCGAACTTGTCCCCCCGATCCTCCTCATCGGCGATGGCCAATCGCTCGGCGGGCGGGGGCTCTCGCAGCTTGTCTGGCTGTTTGATTCGGGGCTCCCGATCACAGCCGTCGTGCTCAACGACATCGGTGGCCGTGCCGACAACTCGCTCGGGCTCGACGCGATGGCAGCCTATCCCCCCACCCAGTGCAACGACCTCTCGATCCTGGCGATGCTCACCCGCAAAGCGTTCGTCACCCAAGGCTCGATCGCCTACCCCGACCACTTCGCCCAAAGCGTCGAGCAGGCGCTGGCAACTGCTGGCCCAGCACTCATCCACCTGCACGCCCCGAGCCCCGAACGGCACGGGTTCGATACAACCCGGCTCTTTGCCCAAGCAGCTCTGGCAGTCGAGTCGCGGGCGTGGCCTCTGGTCACCTTCGACCCCACACGCCCCGGCGTCTTCGGCTCGTGCATGGATATCTCGCCCAACCCGCTCCCCAGCGAACAGTGGACCTCGACCGAAGAGGGTGCGCCGATCACGCCCGTCCACTGGGCGCTGACCGAATCTCGCTTTGCCGAGCAGCTTCGCCCGATGCCTCGCACCACCGAGAGCCCCGTGCCGCTCATCCAATATCTCGACCTCGATGCCGACACGCGGGCCAGCCGCTCGCCCTTTATCGAAGTCGATCGGCATGGTGAGAAGATCAAACTCACCGTCGGCGACACACTCGCCCAGGATACTGCCCACCGCGCAAGGCTCTGGCGCACACTGCAAGAGCTGGCTGGTGAGGTCACACCCTTCACCGAGAAGGTCCGGGCAGAGATCGAACAGGGTGTCGCAGCCGCCCACCAGGCCGAGGTCGCAGCCGTCAAGAGCGAATACGAAACCCGCCTTGCCCAGCTCCGAGCCGAGATCGCAGCCGAGACGACAACCAATATCACCGACCGGCTGATGACGCTGGCCGGCTATCAGGGGGGGCGTGCCTGAATATGTCTGCTGCCCCCACCATGCAACGCTCGTTCCGCCACGGTGTTCATCCGCTGGAACACAAAGAAGCGACCGAGCATCTTGCGCTTGAACGCATGCCCTTTGTCGAGCGGTACACCCTGCCGCTGGGGCAGCACATCGGGGCCCCTGCCAAGCCGATCGTCTCGCCGGGCGATCGAATCGAACGGGGGCAGCGTGTGGCTGAGCCGGGCGGGTTCGTCTCGACGAGCCTGCACAGCCCCGTGACCGGGCGTATCCTCGATATCGACCAGCACCGCCAAGGCAACGGGCAGATGGTCGCGGCGATCCACATCGAGGCCGACCCGTATTCCTCGCAGCAGTTTCAGGGCCGCGATCCGATCGACCCGGCAGCCTTGAGCGTGGACGAGTTTGTCGCGCATGTCCAGCAGGCGGGGCTCGTCGGGCTCGGGGGGGCGGCCTTCCCCAGCCATGTCAAGTACAAGCTCCCCGAAGGCAAGCACTGCGAACGCCTCGTCATCAACGGCTGCGAGTGCGAGCCCTATCTCACCTGCGACCACCGCGTCATGGTCGAGCGACCGGCCGAGGTGCTGCGGGGGGTTGCGATGCTTGCCGAAAAACTCGGCGCGACCGGCTCCTGGATCGGTGTCGAAAACAACAAACCCGACGGCATCGACGCACTCAACGCCCACCTGCCCGCGGGCTCGAACATCACCGTCTCGCCGTTGCCGGTCAAGTATCCGCAGGGTGCGGAGAAAATGCTCATCAATGCGGTCTTTGATGAGGAGGTCCCGGCTGGCAAGCTCCCGATTGATATCGGGATCGTCGTCAACAATGTCGGAACGATGGCCTGCCTTGCCGACTACTTCGACCACGGGCAGCCTCTGATCGAGCGGGCGCTCACCGTCGCCGGCTCGGGGGTCGATCGCCCCGCCAACCTCATCGTCCCCATCGGGACGCCGATCCGCGAGGTGCTCCGCCACTGCGGCATCAACCACGAGACCCGCCAAGTCATCATGGGCGGCCCGATGATGGGCATGCCGCTGGCCACGCTCGATGCCCCCGTCGTCAAAGGGACCAGCGGCTTGCTGGCGTTTACCGACAATGTCGTCAACCACCCCGTCGAGTATGCCTGCGTCCGCTGCGGGCAGTGCCTCGAAGCGTGCGGCAACTTTCTCAACCCCTCACGACTGGCACGCCTGTCGCGGGCGGGCCGATACGAAGAACTCGAAGAGGCCTTCCTTATGGACTGCATGGAGTGCGGGGCGTGTACCTATGTCTGCCCCTCGAGCGTCCCGATCGTCCATCTGATCCGGGCTGCCAAACTCACCATCCGTCAGCGAAAGGCCAAGAACGCATGACGGCCCCCTCCCCCAACCGATCGCCACAACTGCTCCTTCAGTCTGCGCCCTTTCTTCGCCGGGGCGTCACGACCCCGAAGCTGATGACGGAGGTCATCATCGGGATGGGGCCGATCGTGCTCGCGGCGGTCTACTTCTTCGGGCTCAGTGCGATCCTGGTCATCCTCGCCTCGACAGCCGGGGCCGTCGCAGCCGAGTGGCTCCTCGGGCCGGGCAAGCCGCGAGGGGCCACGCTCCGCGATGGCAGCGCGATCCTCACCGGCATCGTGCTTGCGCTCTGTTTGCCGCCGGGCATCCCGCTCTGGATGGCCTTCCTCGGCGGGTTTGCGGGCATCGGGCTGGGCAAGCTCGCCTTCGGAGGACTCGGCCAAAACCTCTTCAACCCGGCCCTCGTCGGACGGGCCTTCCTCCAGGCGGCCTTCCCGACTGCGCTCACCACCTGGTCAGACTATGGCACCCCCTCCTCCTTCTTTGCGATCCGCGAGTCGAACTTCGCGCTGCCCTTCATGCAGGCGGCCCCCGATGCGGTCACAGCCGCCACGCCCCTGGGGCTGATGAAATTCGAGCAGCAATCAACCGCCCTAAGCGATCTGTTCCTGGGCAGCACCGCCGGGTCTCTGGGCGAGACCAGCGCGATTCTCATCATCATCTGTGGCCTCATCATGGCGTTTCGGCGATCGTTTGACTGGCGCATCCCCGTCTCGATCCTTGTCTCGGTCGCGGTCTGCAGTGCGGTGATCTGGCTCTTTGATACCGCCCGCTATCCGCCGCCCTGGGCGATGCTGACGAGCGGCGGGCTGCTCTTTGGGGCGGTATATATGGCGACCGATCCCGTCACCTCGCCGCTGACGCCCAAGGGCGTCTGGGCCTTTGGGCTCGGGATCGGCCTCATCGTCGTCCTGATCCGGCTCTGGGGCGGGCTGCCCGAGGGGGTGATGTATGCGATCCTGCTGGGCAACGCTGCGACACCTTTGATCGAGCGGGTCACCCAGCCCCGTCCGTTTGGCAGGGGGAGTATCGAGCAATGAACGAGGTGGAACTGACCATCGAGGGGCAGGCCCCAGAGCCCAGCAGTCTCCGGCTGGTGGCGACGCTCGCCCTCGCGGGGATGCTCTCGGGGCTGCTGCTTGCCGGTGCCTTTCAGATCACCAAACCGATCATCGAAGCCAACAAGATCCGCGAGCTTCGCAAGGGCGTTATCAAGGTCGTTCCCGGCTCGACAGCCGTCTCACGAATGGCCCTGCGCGAGGGCAAAATCATGCCCATTACCGACGAAGAAAAGACCGACGACCCCGTGATCTATGGCGGCTACGACGAGACGGGGGCCTTCCGGGGGTATGCGATCGCCAACGAGGGGGCCGGCTTTCAGGATGTTATCCAGGTGCTCTACGGGTTTGACCCCGCCAGGCAGCGGGTCATCGGGATGCACATCCTCAGCAGCCGCGAGACGCCGGGGCTGGGGGACAAAATCTTCAAAGACATGGCCTTCGTTTCCAACTTCGACGACCTCTCGATCGACCCGACGATCGTCGTCGTCAAGGACGGCCGTGACCAGCCCAACGAGGTGGACTCGATCACCGGCGCGACGATCTCGGCCAAGGCGGTCGTCAAGATCATCAACCAGGGCAACGAGTTCTGGCTCGAACACCTCCCCGAGCCGGGCAACGAGCCGCCCGCGCCCCCGCCCGAAGCCCCGCCAGAAACCACAGCAGAGCCTCAGGGCGAACAAGCCGCTGGGGAAGGGGGTGACTCGTGAGTACCAACGATATCACCCCGGAAAGAATGTATGACGAGTTCGTCAAAGGCATCTGGAGAGAGAACCCGGTCTTTGTGCAGGTCTTGGCGATGTGCCCGATGCTGGCTGTCACCAACACCGCAGCCAATGCTGTCGCGATGGGTGCCGCGACAGCCTTCGTGCTCATCGGGTCGAGCACACTCGTCTCCCTGCTTCGGCACCACATCCCCAAGCAGGTCCGCATCAGCACCTACATCATCATCATCGCGACTTTCGTCACCCTCGCCGACTTCTCCCTCGAAGCGCTCGTCCCTGCGATTCACCGCGAGTTGGGGGCGTTTATCTCACTGATCGTCGCCAACTGCCTGATCCTCGGCCGCCAGGAGGCCTTTGCCAGCCGAAACCCTACGCGGCTGGCGGTGCTCGATGCTGCGGGTATGTCGATCGGGTTTATGATCGCGCTGCTCTGCCTGGGCGGCACGAGAGAAATCCTCGGCTCGGGCTCGCTCTTTGGGGCCAGCCTCTTTGG
>JAJRZG010000264.1 GCA_024275365.1 Planctomycetota bacterium
AGCAATCCCTCAGCTGCGCACGGGGGCTCGGGGCCGGGAGTGGCGGTTGGGCGAGTCGGGTGCGGCCATCTCGAAATGCTCGGGGTTGAGATGCTGCGGTCAGAACGCCGGCACGACGACGACCTCATGCCCGCAATCGATCGGCTCTGGGCGCGGCTGGTCGGCGAGGGGGTCGTCGGCGACAAGCGAGAGCTCGACCGCGTGGCTGTCTCGGCCGGGCCGGGTGGGTTTACCGGGCTGCGGGTGGCTGTGGTGGCGGGGAAGATGATCGCTGAGGCTGTGGGGGCGTTGTGTGTGGGCGTGCCCAGCGCATGCGTGGTGGCTCGGCGTGCTGCAAGTGATCTGCCCACGCCCTTCGGGGTCGCACTGGCGAGCAAGAAAGAATCGAGTGTTGTGTCGGTCTTTGATGGACCGACACAGGTGGCCCGGCTCCTTGAACCAGCGGTGGCCCGGCTCTCCGAGCCGGGCGGTGCGCACG
Source organism: Planctomycetota bacterium (assembly GCA_024275365.1). Taxonomy (GTDB): domain Bacteria; phylum Planctomycetota; class Phycisphaerae; order Phycisphaerales; family UBA1924; genus PNC22. Next base: position 479 of record JAJRZG010000264.1, read on the forward strand.
ATGGTGGGTGTGTGATCGAAGCGGACGGCCTAGAGGCACTCGGGCTACGAGGCTTGATCGCGGACCAGTTCCTGCCCGAGTCGATGCGAGCAAGGTGCAGCGAGCTGGGGATCAGGATCGACGAGCCTCTCTTCGATCCGGTCGCGTGCCTGGAAGCGTCAGCAGTCTTCGAGGCGGTTGCGCCGGTCGAGCTTGTCCCTTTGTATGGGCGCGAACCCGAGGCGGTACGCAAGTGGCGAGAGTTGCACGGGTAGGTCGAGGATGCCCTATGCGAGGGGATGCCGACGCTGAGCCTCGAAGTGTCGGATCGAGTGCGAGGATGAGGGGAGTGGTCCTCGTTGATCCGGGACTTCGCAGAGCCTCAGTCCCGGCGTCCATGCAGAACACTGCATATTTGGGCGAGAGACCTTAAGCCCGACTCACCTCGACCTTGCCGCCTGCGATATCTTTGATCGCCAACCCCTGCGAGGCGAGCTGGTCACGGATGGCATCGGCGCGGGCGAAGTCTTTGGCCTTCTTCGCCTCGCGGCGCTCGGTGAGGAGAACCTCGACTTCGGGCGAAGGGTCAATGCCGAGGAAGATGCCGATGTCGGTTTGGGTGGCGGTTGCCTGTTGCAGGCTGAGCACACCGAGCACTGCGTCGATCGTGGCGATCGCCTCGGCATCTGCCTTCGTGGGCGAGTCGATCGAGTTGATCCATGTGTTCAATGCCCCGATTGCGCCGGCAATATTAAGATCGTCGTGCATCGCAGCAGCAAAGTCATCGAGGAATGCACTCGGTGGATCGCCTTGTTGAGCCGAGGCTGCGCCAGCGCTGGCAACCTTGCGCCAACGGTCGACCATGCGCGATGTATCCTTCAACCCTTGCTCGGTGAAGTTGGCATTGGCGCGGTAGTGCGTTTTGATGAGTTCGAGTCGCACAGCAGCCGACTCGTGGCCTTTGGCGAAGAGGTCGCGGGCGGTGAAGAAGTTGCCCTTGCTCTTGGACATTTTTTCGCCCTCGACCTGGAGGAAGCGGCCGTGGAACCAGTGGCGGGCGAAGCGGTCGCTGCCGGTGCAGGCGCAGCTCTGGGCGCGTTCGCACTCGTGATGGGGGAAGATGTTGTCCTCGCCGCCGGAGTGGAGGTCGATCGTCAGGTCGTCTCCTGTCTGTTTGAGCACGCGCGCCAGGCCGCCGGGGATGAGACGGTCGAGGCTCATGACGGAGCATTCGATGTGCCAGCCGGGGTAGCCGATGCCCCAAGGGCTCGGCCATTTCATCGTGTGCGAATCGTCCGCCTTCCAGAGGAGAAAGTCGGCGGGGTGTTTTTTGTGTTGTTGGTGCTCATCGCTGATGCGGCCACCCGCGCCGCCCCGCAGCTCATCGAGTGAGTTGCCGCTCAACTGGCCGTAGGGGGCAAACTTCTGGACATTGAAGTAGACCGCATCACCTGCCTGATAGGCAAAGCCCTTTTCGATGAGGCGTGCGATCATGGCGATCATGCCTTGGACATTGGCGGTGGCGCGGGGCATGAGGCTCGGGTCTTTCTCAGCTTCGAGTGCGACCTTGAGCCCGAGCTTGCGGGCGTCTTCCAGAAACCGCCCGGCATAAAAGTCGGCGATGGCGTAGGGATCGTTCGGGTCGATCGCTTCGAGTTCGTGGGCGGTGCCGGCCTTCTTGGCTTCGGCAAGTCTGCGGGCGGCCGCTTCCATTTTGTCTTCGCCGGAGCCGTCGGCCTGGTCGTCATCGGTCATGTGGCCGACATCGGTGATGTTCATCACATGCGTGACCCGTCGTGGTCCCTTGTGGATCGAGCCATCGGGGGCCGTGAGTTCGCAGAGGGGGCTTTCGAGCCACCTCCGGAGCAAGTCAGCCGCGAGGAAGGATCGAAAGTTCCCGATATGGGCATCGTCGTAGACGGTCGGGCCACAGGTGTAGAAGGAGACCTTCGCCGGGTCTGCGGGGATAAAGGGCTCGGCCTTGCGGGTGAGCGTGTTGTGCAGAATTAAGGGCATAGCGGGATGGTATGGCTCTCCCGGTGGCACGGTTCTCCGAACCGTGCTCGTTGGCATCTGTGGCGCTCGCACGGCCAGAATGGCCGTGGCACACAGAACATGATTCTGCAAGACGCTCTCACCCTCGCTCCCGCGAGGGGCTCTATGGCGTTGGTGAGGAACGAGTCTGGGCGTGGCTTTCAGAATCGGACGGTTCCTTACCGTTGGTGCCGTTGGCTGCGGGGCTGATGCGGATCCGCACGACCCGCGTTGGCTCGGCATCGAGCACCTCGACTGCGAGATCGTCCGCGACAAAGGCCTCGCCTGCGCAGGGAATCCGCCCGAGACTCGCTGTCACAAAGCCCGCAACCGTGTCGTAGTCCTCATCCTCGGGGATTTCGAGCTTGATCGCTTCGAGCCCGTCGTTGGCATCGTCGATGCGGATCCTCGCGTCGATCATCGCCGAGCGGGACTTGGCATCGATCGAGACCTCCGGCGGCTGCTCGTCGGGGTCTTCGTACTCATCCTGGATCTCGCCAAAGACCTCTTCGACAATGTCTTCGATGGTCACCAGCCCGGCGGTCCCGCCGTATTCGTCGATGACCATGGCGATATGAACCTTCCGTGAGATCAGCTCGGCCATGAGTTCACGGACAGTCTTGGTCTCTGGCACAAAGACGGCCGAGCGGAGCAGGTCTTTGAGCGAGAAGGTGCCCTCGGCTTCGTCAGAACTCATCCAATGCAGGAGGTCCTTGGCATAGAGCACGCCCGCGATGTGGTCGAGGTTGTCGCGGTAGACGGGGATGCGCGAGTGCCCGCCGTCACGGACAAACGCCTTGACCATCCCCAGGTCGTCGGTATATTCGAGCGCGTTGACCTCGGTGCGGGGGGTCATGATCTCTTCGACCGTGGTGTTTTTAAACTCGACGACCGCCTCGATCATGTCCTGCTCGGTCTCGTCAAACTGTCCTTCGGCAAGCCCCTCTTCGACGACACTGAGCAGCTCGGCTTCGATCTCTTCCGCTTCAGACTCAGGGCTGACCTTTGCAAGGCGGCGGACGATCTCATCGACAAGGCGGTGCAGGCTGCCGAGGGGTTTGAGCGTAATATACACGCACCGCACAAGCCAGGACAGGCGGAGCAGCAGCCGCTCACCGAGGTAGTCAGCGATGCTGCTGGGCACGACAAACGCAAAGAGCCAGACCGCGCCCGAGCCGACCAGCAGCGTGAGCAGGATGTGCAGCATCGTCGGGGCTTCGGCGGGCAAGGCTTGCGGCCCGACCTCTGGGGCTGCGATCCAGAAGAGCAATCCGACCACAACCAGCAGTGTTGCCACGATACGGGGGAAGCCCAGCGCGATGGAGTGGCCGTCAACATCCTCCATGATCCGCTCGACCCGGCGGAGCTGGGCGGGGTTGTTCGCTTTCTCTGCCATATCACCCAGGCGGGAACGCATCAGCGAGAGTAACGCCAGATGGAGCGAGGAGAAGACCGCCGACACTGCCAGCGCTGCGACCGCGATGACCAATCCAATGGTGCTGCTCAATGGGTATCCCTCGCAAGAGCGTCAGCCGGGGCGTAGGTCGCGCCGACACCGATGGCTTCAAGCAACCGATCTTCTTGAGCGTGCATCCGGGCTGCGTCGGCATCGGAGTGGTCGTCATACCCGAGACAGTGCAACACGCCGTGGATGAGATAGAGCAGGAGTTCGCGTTCGATGCTGAACCCCCGGGTCTCGGCTTGTCTGCGTGCGACATCGGCGCAGAGCAGCAGGTCAACATCCAAACTCCCGCCCTCACAGAGGTTAAAGGTCAGGACATCGGTCGTCCCCGCAACCCCCGACCAGCGCTCGTGGGCGTCCGCCATCTCGGCATCCGTGACGATCCGGGCACGCACCTCGCCAGAGCCCGCGATCGGTGCGAGCGCAGCCCGGGCCTTATCGGCCAGCCAGGTGTGCTGTGAGGGATCGATCAGACCTCGTGCATCGGCGATGTCGATCGAGAGAGTCGCGGGTTGTGCTCCCGGACTGGGAGGCTCCGCGGGTGTCGAGCCGTCGTCTTCCATGGACCTCTTTCCCCTGAGGCATCGGGCCGGAACAGACCGGACCCACTCAGGGATTGTTGACACTGTACCGCATCAGTTCACCCGGGCCAATCACTTTCGTCTGTGTTGCCCCTTCGAGGGTTATTCGGACAAGGAGGCTGCGGGTTCCCTCAGGCAGTCGGCAGCCCTGACAGCCGAATCGACCACCGCCCGGACTCGATCGGCCTGCTGGGCATCAGCGAGTGAACCATCGGGGGCGAAAGCCTGCCCGGCGCTCCCCAGGGCGTGCTGAGCCGGCACGACGAAGACCCCGATATTCCCCAGGATCGCCCGGACATGCACCAACCCGCGCAGGCCACCCAGAGGGCCGGGGGCAGCTGCGAGCACCCCGGCGACTTTGCCCCGGAAGCAGGCAAGCATCGGCTCACCCTCTCGCGGCCTGCTCAGCCAGTCGATCGTGTTTTTCAGCAGCGGGGTGATCGAGCTGTTGTACTCAGGGCAGCACACAATGAACCCGTCGTGAGCACGGAACATGTCCTTGAGTCGGACAGCATTCGCTGGGAGCCCCGAGTCTGACTCGGTGTCCTCATCGAAGATCGGGAGGGGATAGTCGGCAAGATCAAGCTCGGCCACCTCGGCCCCGGCGTCCCGTGCCATCTGGGCTGTGGCGACAGCAAGCTTCTTATTGAGCGAGTCTTTGCGGGCGCTGCCGGCGAAGACGATGAGCTTGGGTGCGGACATTGAGGAGCTCCTTGTGCGGACGATTCATGCCAAAAGTGTCTGATTCATCGGGAATTTTGGGCGAATCAGAGGTTATGAGAGTGTACACCAGGCAAAGCACAGACTGGATCCCGGGGTGAAGGAGATCCTGTGGAGCGGGGCAGTTGATGCGTACTCGCCCTGAGAGGAGCAGAAAACTGCCCGACTCCTTCGCCCCATTCGGGGCTCAATACCGAGAGGCCCGGCCTCCACGGGTTGCGCGGGCTGCGCCCTCTCCACCCGTGGCTACAAACCTGCGCCCCATACGGGGCGAAAGCATCTGTATCACCGCGTCGAATCTCTCACCACATCGAATGAATCACCGCGCCGACCTTCGGGTATCGATCCAATCCATCACGAAGGTCGCAAAGGGCAGGCGTGATCTTTTGCACACACCCTGCTGCCATCGCTGGGCACGCAGGGTTTCAATCATCCGTCTGAGCACTTTCCGCCGGGGGCGGGTCAGGAGTATCCATCGCCACGAGCCGTGGTAGTGGTAGCGGGAGACCTTGAAGACGCCAAAGTTCTCGACATGGGAGTAGTCGAGAAAGGCCCGGGCCTCGGCCCCTGTGGGGTAGAGGATGTACCGCCGGAGCCGATCGAGGATCGCTGGGCGGACCTCGGGGGCGGGGGCTGCCAGGGCTTCGGGAGTGTCGAGATAGTCGGCAAAGTAGTGGTCGATGCCCTGCCAGACCTCACGGAATCGGCCCCGGAAGTTTTTCGTCTCCTCGGGCTCGACCTGGGCGCGGGCGTGGACCCAGCCTCGCGGGTCTCTGGTGTAGCCTCCCACGCTGCCATGGGGCGCGGTGGCAAACATCTCGAAGACCGAGTTATGGTTGAGGATGCAGTTCTGGGGCCCGTCATCAGCTCGGGTGTCGCAGAAAAAGCCATGCTTGGTTGAACCGGGCTCTTCCATCCTGGGCTCGTGCTGATACCCGAAGTAGAAGCCGTGCATGTGCGGGCAATCGGGTTGGCCTCGGACTGCCCGGTGGAGGTTGGTCTGGATCGAACCTTTCCAGCCGATATCGACCAGCGCCACCCGGTCGGCCTCAAAGAGCCCCCGCTGGCGGAGGTAG
>JAJRZG010000265.1 GCA_024275365.1 Planctomycetota bacterium
CCCGGGTCGATCTTGTAATGTGCCCAACAGAACACGACCTGGGCGTGACAGTTGATAACGCTCGGCCAAAAGGCAGCCCGCCAGATGCCCCGGGGCAACGACCGCCGACTAAGCCCCCAGACAACGACCGGCGACCAAAAGAGCGCGCTGAACCCGTACCGCCAACCGTTGCTCGTCCAGAAGTCGATCGAGTCCGAGAAGTGCTTGAGAAAGAGCGGGATGCTCGACCACCCGATCAGTGCCATCAGCACCGCAGCTATGCCAGCCCATCGCGGCATCGAGTTGGATTCGCTCGTCGCAGTCATAGAGGTCGAGTGTAGGAACCGGCCCGCCAGTGCTCGTCAATGGAATCGGTTTGCGAAAAACTCGTAGGCACCTCTACGAGCCCCTAGCGCAAGCTCAGGTTTGTGGTTGGCCATCTGCGACACGCATACAAACCTGTGCGCGCGCACAGGGCTCGTAAAAACGCACACGAATCGTCCGTGATCCATATGAGTGCCATGTTTCAGACACTGTCACAACACACGACAAGAGGCCCCGCACATAACGCGAGGCCTCTTGGAGAGGAATATCTCTGCTTTCGACGGTATCAGCCCTCGCTCGTCCCGGTCTCGACCTGCTCGGTGTCGGCGGTCTGTTCGGGTGCAGAATCACTCAGAGACGGCTTCTCGCATTCCGTAGCGTCTTTGTCCTCGCAGTGGTTGGGATCATAACTGGCCTTCGTGGCACTCATGGCGCACTCGGCAGTCTCGTCACCCTGGCTTGCGTCGGAGGTCAGTTGTGCGATACCAACCGGGCTGTCACCCTGGCTCTCACAGTGGTTTGCATCGACATCGGCTTGAACAATACCCGCTTGAGCGGTACCCATTGAGCACCCGTCTTTCTCAGTACTGTCGGCAGGCTTCTCTCCACAGCAACCCATCGAACCAGACGCACCATCAGCAACAGAAGTCAACTGCACCGGTGCAACCTTGCGAGCGCACGCGCTCGACTCATCCGAGGGTGCGGATGAATCAATACCCGAGACCGAAGTCATGGTCGCACTTTGTGAGGATGCGTCACATGCCCCAAGAGGAGACCCGGTCGTGGCGAGGTTGTACCCCCCCATGCCAATCGCAGAGAGTGCTCCAACAATAAGAATGGGCTTCAGAATGCTCATGGGTGTGCCACTGATCATGGGGAAACTCCTTGGATATACTGATTCGGTGTGTCGAGACATCAAGACAATCGGTCACAGAGAGTGTACGGCGTTGCCAGACCGGATATTCCCACAGACTTGAGATTGCTCGATCTGTATTCGGACCCGGCATTCAGTGGCCTCCAACACCAGCCGATAGACCCCGGAGCGACCCTGCTGTCTCGTGGCTGCAGTGGTCGGTATGGAGGCACGATGGCGGCCCACAAGGACGACAGCATGGCCAACCGCGGCGGCTCCCGTGGCGGCTCAGAGATTGGCTCAGGAACAGGTCCGGGTACCCCTTCCAAGGACGCTGTGTCGCGCGCCCTTGCTGAGGTCGAGCAGACCCTCGAACGACTCAAAGTGCTCCGCGACGAGCGTACGCAAGCCGAGGAGCGGTACAAGACCGAACTCACTGACCGTGATCGTAGAATCGAAGCACTCCAGACGCAATACGACGAAGCACAGTTGGCTTCCGACGACCTCCGCGAGCAGCTCACAACAGCAGAGAACACCGCCAAAGAACACGCCGAGACACTCCAAGCCACAATCAACACGCTTGAAGCCCACGCCGCAGAAACCAAACAGGAGGTCGAGGCACAGCAGGCACGCGCAGACGATGCCCAGAGCAGAGCCGCAGCGTTGCAGTCTCGCGCTGAGGACTACGCCAGAGAGGCCCAAGACGCATCTCGTCGTGCCGAAGAAACCCTCGCCCAACTCACCGAGGCAAACTCCCGGCTTGACACACTCGAACAGTCACTTGCTGCCAAGACGAGTGAAGCCGACGAAGCCCGACACAATGCCTCGATCCTCAGCGAGAAAGTCGCCGAGCAAGAGACCGCGCTGACCCGACTCCAGGCTGAGCTTGCCGAGGCACAAGCAACCGCTGACGAACACACACGCAAGCAGGCAGAGCACGAAGCGTCAACAGACTCAGAGCTCACCGACCTGCTCACCGAGATCGATCGGCTCGAAACCGAAGCAGTCGGCCTCCGGGAGGCCTGCGACAATGCGACCAGTGCCTCGCGGGAAGCAGAGCAACGAACTCAGGCCGCCGAAGCAGCACTCGAAGCCCTGCAACGCGAATCCGATCAACTCGCGAGTACAGTCCATGCTGAACTGACCGAGGCGCTCGACACCGAGCGCGAGCACGCACGCGAACTGAACGAAAAACTCGAGAGGGCAGCCGATCACCTTCTCGATCTTCAAGCGGCGCTGGACACTTGGGAGCGCAACGCCAACGAGGCTGGCAGCCAGGCCTCAGCGCAGATATCCCGCGATGAAGAGGGAGTTGCCGCACTCACAGACCAACTCAACACACTCCGAGATCCACTCCACCAGGCCCAACTCGAACGCGACCACGCCCGCCAGGAACTCGATCAACGCGCAGACGATCATCATCACCCCGCTGAGCCGTGGGACGATGAGAAGATCACCCTCCGCCAACGGCGGCTGCGACGGTACCGAGCCCTCCTCCGCAGTCACGCCCAAAAGGTGATGGCCGGTGAAGAAATCCTCGTGCAGCGGATCAAGATGTGTGACGAGATGCTCTCGCGTCGTCGAGAGCTCGCAGAAGCTCGACAGATCATCGAACGAACGCACAAAAAGATTGCTTCGGGCCGCGCCAGATCGGGTGCCGCAGCCGCCATCTTCTTTGGCCTGGCAATCGTCACCGTCCTCTCGGGGCTCTCGTGGACGGTTGTGACACGCGTCTTCCCGCCGACATACGCCGCCTCAGCGATCATCGGGGCTGACTTTAACGGCACGCCCCCAGCACCCGGCGAAGTCGAAGCCTGGCAGACCTTTCACCAGCAGTTACTGCTCGACCCCAACATCATGGTGCGAGTCGGGGAACGCATGAAACAACGCGGATTCGTCGAGCTCAGCCACCCGGCAGCGGTCAAAGCCATGCTCGAAACCGACATGACCTGGACAACCCCCGAGCCCAGCAAGCTTGCCATCGAGATGCGGAGTCAGGGGCGAGAGGCGGCCACACGCAAGCTCGATACCTATGTCACGACGCTCACCGTCGAAGCGAACGCACTCCGTCAGCGACGCAGCGAGACATCAACCTCTGTCGTTCTCGAAAGGGCAAAGGCGGGTGTAGAGCCCATCGACGACGAACGCCTGCAACAGGCCGCGATCGGTGTTGCCGGGGGGACGCTGCTGAGCTTTCTTCTGTGGTTCGGGCTCTGGCACCGGATGGTCAAGAGCAAAGCCGCCTTCGAGAACACGACCGAGATTGAGGGGCTTCTCGAAGAGGCGCGGTGGGTTGATCCCATCGAAAAAATCATGAACGGGCGCGACCAAGAGAACGACAACAAGGCCGCCTGAACAGAGAGTCTGACTGAATCATGCGGCCCCCGAGAAAGACTCATGCGTGTGTGCCATGCTTTCGCGCCAGCGTCAGCATGATGGATATACTCGCACAGCTACGCTGGCGCGAAGCGATGGCACCCTCGAGAGCGGACGAACGAAGGAGACCACGAAAGCCCAGAAACTCGCTGAAATCCGTATGGGATACGCATCAAAGCTCAAGCCAAGAGATCGGGGATGAAACTAGTGCGTCTCAAGCACATCAGGCACCCCAAGGAGCACTCCGTCCACCTCGTTCTCTGAACCGGACACGATCGCCAGCCGCTCACCATCAAGCGAGACGGTGATCGGAATCTCCTCATTCAACATCCCACCAGTAAAGGTGAACTCAGCAAGCACCGAGACCGGCTGGTCGTTCTCATCCACAATCACGAGCTTGTACTTGCTCTCTGAAGTCACGGGAAGGTTGATGCCAAAGAGCTTGGCGGTCCGCCAGTCGGGGTTGTACCAGACCGCCGCCTTTGCATCACTCTGGACTGCCGCACCTGAGCCTGTGAGTGTAATGCGCTGCGTGGCGTTATCAATGAGTGCAGCAGACAGATACTCCGGACCAAACTTCTCGCGCATCTCGCTCACGAGCATGTCTTCTTGTGAACGGATATCTCCCAACAGACCCTGCAGCCTGGCTGTGTATACCCCGAGCACGATCGCCGCAGCAGCACACCCAAACGCCGCCGCACGCCATACCGCAGCGACCTTGCGGCGGTGCGCCATCGCCGGCAAGCGAGAGATCGCGTCCGGGTCGTGCAGCCGCAACGCGCTCTCGGCTTCGATGATCTGCCGACCGGCGATCGCCACACGGACCGCCTCGATCACACGCGCCCGGAGAGATGCCGGGGGCGAGACATCGGGCAAGAGCGATTCCATCTTGGCAAACCTGGTCTGTTCTCGCCTGACCTGCGCCTGGAGATGTGGCGGCGCAACCTCGAAGGCCTCGTTGAATGCCGCACGCTCGTCGTCATCAAGCATGCTCAGCACATCCAGCAACGCATTTTCAAGTAGTTCACGATGTGTCATGTCGATTGTTCCTCACCGGCCCGCTCCCGGAGCCGCACCAACGCCCGGCTCAGTGCCGATTTCACGGTCCCGAGCGGGGTTCCTAACTCTTCGCTGATCTGCCGCAGCGTCTGGCCACCGAGATACGCCCTCGTGACCACGCGTTGCTGCAACTCAGGAAGTTCTGCGATTCGTTCCATCACCTCGCCAAAACGCTCGCTGCGTTCAAGCCCGACTCCTATGCACTCTGTCTCGCGCCTTGTGTCGCGGACAGTCCATTCCTCGATCGCACCAGCACTGATCCTGGCCCGCTTTCGCCGCAACCGATCGACAAGATGCCGTCGCGTGATAAGCATGACCCATGTCACCAGGGCCGCCCGCTTGGGGTCGAATCGTTCTGCGGTTTTCCATAACCGAACAAATACCTCTTGCACCGCATCATCGGCATCAGCCCTCGTGGGCATGGCCTGATAGGCCATGCGGTAGACCAACGACCCAAAGCGGTCGTACATCTCTTCGACGGCACTTTCTTCGTCGGCAGCGATTCTGCGCATCAGATCAAGATCAACCGCGTTCTGTTGCTGCTTCCTGGCCGTCATTGCCTCGTTCTCCGGCGGAGAACCCGCCCACACGATTACAATACCATACGCGATATCCGCATTGGTGGATTCATCGAAATGGCATATTGTCCCCCTCAGATTCAGAAAATGATAATCGAGTCTTGAATCCAGATACTATTTGCATATGTTCGGATTCTATTCTTTTCCCGGAATCCTGAGAACATCATCCCGCACAAGGGACTTCTCGTGTACGCTAAAGCAACGGGCCGATGTGAGGAGAAGCACCGGATCGTTGTACTGGAGATAGGTGATGACCGGTCCAGTGGGGAAATCTCGATTGAGAGGTATTCAGAGGCACCCTCCGAAAGCTTTGGCTGCGCGCGCCTTTACGCTGATCGATGTGCTCGTCACACTTGCTGTAGTTGCACTGCTCATCGGCATTATGCTCCCCGGCATGGGCCGCGTCCGCGAGATCGCACGACAAGTCGTCTGCCGCTCAAATCTGCGTCAACTCGGGCTCGGACTCATGCTCTATGCAGACACTTCACGCGATCAACTCCCATACAGTGTCTTCATCGACCCAAGACAACGCAATGACAACGAAATCGATTATGCACCAGAAGACATGATGACACTCCGACTCGATCGCCAACTGGCCATGCGAACCCAGACCACTTGGGATGGCCTTGGCCTGCTCTACGATTCTGAGGTCCTCCCCTCCCAGGAAATCTTCTATTGCCCCTCGCACCACGGGCAGCACCCGTTCGAGGAATATATCAACACATGGCGCGCCCCAAAGGGCGAACTCGTCGGCAACTATCAATACCGCGGCAAGGGGCCAAACGGCTCAACCAGGCTCTCCTTTATCGAACCAAGCAGGGCTTCCATCGCAGCCGACGGCATGCGCTCAATCGATGACTACAACCACAAGGTCGGGCTCAATGTCCTCCGGGCCGACCTCTCTCTCTTCTGGTGGCCCGACCCCCTCGGCCTCATGGGCGAGTTCGTCGATGCCGCGAGCCAGGACTCCTACCAGACCTACAGCTTCGATCTCCTCTGGGACCAGATCGACTCCCCCGATGAAAATATCCTCCCAGAGAGATAGACCGACACACCCGCCCACGCGGTCTACACTCGCTCTATGAACAACACACCACACACACCTGCCTCGGTATTTGTGCGCACCCTCATCTCCCTCACCCTGCTCACATGCCTCGCCACAGGGGCACACGCCCAACTCACACCAGACCGTGAGTACTACGGCATCAACCGCACCATCCCCATGACCATCGAGATGCCAGCCGGTGTCGCTGGTGATGTCCAGATCACCCTCTACCAACCCGATGGCATCGTGGCTGCAACCGCTGCTGCCACAGAGGGCGCGGTCGATCTCAACGGCCTCTTCCCCGTGCTCTGGACCGCGACCACGCCGATGACCGTCTATGCCCAACTCCTTGTCGATGACGAGCCCATCGGGTCGCCGGTCGTCCTCATCCCGATGGTCTCGCCCAACCTTGCCTACCTCAGCGGCCGCGCTGTGGTGTTCACCAAACGCCAGCCACAGTCAACCGTCTATGCCGGCATCCGCGCCTGGTCTGATCGCCATGTGCTCTTCAGCACGACCCTCGGCGACATCGAGTTCCGCCTCAGGCCCGACAAAGCCCCCAACACCGTTGCCAACTTCATCGACCTCGTCGAGGGTGGCTACTACACCGACATCATCTTCCACCGCATCATCGGTAAAAACCAGTTCATGGCCCAGGTCGGCGACCCCACCGGCACAGGCAGCGGCGGGCCGGGGCGGTTCATCGACCTCGAAGAGTCCGACCTCCCCCACGACTTTGGTGTCCTCTCCATGGCACGCACCGGCGACCCAAACACCAACGGCGGGCAGGTCTTTGTCTGCTTCAGCCGCGAGGGCACCAAGTTCCTCGATACCCAATACTGCTCGTTTGGGCAAGCCGTCTCTGGCGCAGACACCATCCTCGCCCTCGAAGCGGTCGAAGTCGGAGCCCAGGACCGACCGATCAACCCCCCGGTGCTCAAGTCCGCCACGACCATCCCCGCCCCACCCTTCGGCACCGGCCCCGAGGCGCTCACCCGCCCCGAACCCACCGAGAGGTAACGCTCAAGCTCTGGCTCGAATTTCGACGAGCCCCGAGCGCAAGCTCGGGTTTATGGGTTGTCGTTTGTCACAGGCATATCCCAACTCTGTGCTCGCGCACAGGGCTCGTAAAGACGCATACACATTTTGCGTGAACCGTAACACACCCCACGATCAGAAACGAATCCTCGCAGACAGCCCGGCCATCAATGACGCATCACCATCCGGCTCAGCGATGGTCGCACCCGTCGAGTCAAGAAACTCGTACTGATTCCACGCCATCACCCCGGCCGTCGCCTCGATCTCAATGTGCTCATTGGGCATCCAGATCACCCCGAGCACCACCGGGATGCGATCATCCCGCAACACCCCATCAGGGATCGGCCCGGTATCACTGAGCCGATACTCACGAGACTCCCAACCTGCACCCGCAAAGATTGTCCAATCATCCCACGCCTCAAAGCGCAGCCGCAGCCCGTCGTCGGCTGTCGCAAGCGACCAACGGTCATTGATCTGCCAGTTGATAATCGGCAGCGGATAGATATACGCATCATCCTCGATCCGTGACCGCACCACAACCACGAGCCCGATACGAAGGTTCTGGTTGACCGAATAGGTCGCCCCAACATCACCCCTCCCTATAAACCCGTCGCCGAGGTTTTCGCTGTCCTCACCTGCCCATGAGGCCTCCCCGCCGACAAACCACCACCAGTCGTCGTTGATCTGCGCGGTATAGCGGGCGTTGACAATGTATTCAGCAAAGTCGCCCGCCGGGTCGCCGCTCCCGACGATCCCCGTCGCGCCCTTGAAGTCATACAACGAGAACTCCGCCCCAACACTCACATCAACAAACCACGCATCACCCCCAGCATACCGAGCCGACAGCGTCGGGCCAAGCCGGGCGATCGAGACCGTCCCAGCGCCGTCAATGTCGGTCTCAGCCGCGAACGACCCCCGCGACCGCAGCGAGAAATCAACCTTTGCCAGTGCATCATCCAGAGGCGGGGCAGCACAGACAGCAGGAACAAGGGCAATCGCAACAATCGGGATACGCATCGGGGCTCTCCTCAGCCCGAATCCGGGCCGGCGGGTGTGGTGTGGTCCTCTTCTCGCTGGCATCCTATAGCGAAATGCATCTTCCTGCCAGGAGAGCCCCACAACCACCCGCCTACACTTGCCCCGCCAATCCGGGGCGGTAACTCAATTGGTAGAGTGCCAGCTTTGCAAGCTGGAAGTTGGGCGTTCGAGTCGCCTCCGCTCCATTCGGATCATGAGGTTCGTGCTACAGCATGGTGCAAGGCACACCCGTCCGATTCAATCCCGCTGTCGTTCGATCATCCCCAGCACATCCGCCTGCTGATCCGCGTGATAGCTCGACCGCACCAGAGGCCCGCTCTCCACCACCTTGAACCCACGCGAGAGCCCCTCAGCCTTGAACACCTCAAACTGCTCGGGCGTCACCCACCGGTCGATCGGCAGGTGGTTGCGGGTCGGTTGCAGATACTGGCCGATCGTGAGGATGTCGCAGGCATCCGAAGAAGGCGGTGAGGCAGAAGAAGGCATCGAGGCATCGAGGCATCGAGGCATCGAGTCGGAACTGCTCGGCGTGTCCACACTCGTCCCCGCCAGCACCTCATCAATCAGTTCCAGCACTTCCTCATCCCGCTCGCCGATGCCCACCATGATCCCCGTCTTGGCGATTCGGCCCTGTTCCTTCACCCGCCGCAGCAGCTCGATCGACCTCGCATACTTCGCGCTGGGGCGCACAGCCGGGTACATCCGCTTCACGCATTCAATATTATGGTTAATAATGTGAGGCTCAGCATCGATCACCATCTGCAGCGCACCCCAGTTGCCCTCAAAGTCGGGGATCAGCACCTCGATCGACAAATTCGGGCACGCATCCCGACCCCGCACGATTGTTTCCGCCCAGATCCCAGCCCCGCCATCAGCAAGCTCATCGCGGTTCACGCTTGTGATCACGATGTGCTTGAGCCCCGCCTCTTCGTGCATCAGTCGAAGGCTCTCAGCGACCCGGCGGGGTTCATCCTTATCCAGTGCTGGCGGGCGACCTGTGCGCACATTGCAGAACCCGCACGCCCGGGTGCAGGTATCCCCGAGAATCATGATTGTCGCAACACCCCGCGCCCAGCACTCGCCCATATTCGGGCACGAGGCCTCTTCACAGACCGTAAAGAGCCGGTGCTCGTTCATAATGGCTTTGGTCCGGGTATACCCCTCGCCCCCCGGCACCCTTGCCCTCAGCCACGGCGGCTTGCGCTTGAGTGAGAGCGTGTGAGGCTGGTCGGAGCCGTTGTTGAGCACCATCTCCGTGAGGCTCACCAGCGGCGTGTCCACCCGGCGCATCGGATCCCCCCCGGGCCTCTTCGGGTGACGGGGCAACTTGGCAGAAGGATTCTGTTCGGGTGTGTGTGGTGTCTTGATGGTCATCGGGAGAGTCTAGGATCGGTTTGCCCGAGGCACTATTGCGCAAGATCGACCGTGGTGAACAGACTCATGGGTCAAAGTGCTGATCCGGGTTCAACTGCACCCTGTTTCTCGGTCGATCCATGGCTCAGGCGAGACAAGTCTTCTCAATGACCTGCCTCGCCCAGATTGACACCCACCTGGGTTCTGCTAGCGTTGTACGACGAACCTTGTCTTGTCTCGCATCGTTGTTGCAGAACCACATACATTGATCGGGGCTCGAAGCCTCGTACCAGACCGCCGGCCTGAAGGAGTCCACCCTTGGGACAGACCGCTACCAACCCGACCCATCGTTCCGTCACCCGGACTTCCCTCCGCTGGCTCACCCTCTCGGCTTGTGCCGGGCTGGCGTGCTTGCTCACAGGCTGCTCGACTGATCTCGATCATTATTTTGATCCCAGTGAGGTTATCAGGGCTGAAAACACTCCCACGAGTGTTCCCATCCTCGACCGCATCGCGGCGATCGAGGGTCCTGCGGATCAGTTTGTCGAGCACGACTCGATCCGGATCGAGGACCTGCGCCCCGAGGCCTCCGAATACCGCGTCGCTGCGGGCGACACGCTCGAAGTCCGCATCTGGGACATCATCCAGCCGGGCGTGGTCGAGATCTACCCGTTGGTTGTCGATACACGGGGCATCGTCACGATTCCTCAGCTCGGCGAGATCAGTGTCCTCGGCCAAACCGCAGAGCAGACCCGCGAGACAATCGCCAATGTCACCGCCTCGCTTGTGAATGACCCGCTCGTCCAGGTCACTGTCGCCCAGAGCCGAAAGCAGACCTTCACGATCCTCGGCGCGGTGGTCGGCGCGGGCACCTACTTCATCCCCTCCTCTGACTACCGACTCCTCGAAGGGATCACCGCTGCTGGTGGCGTTGCCGAGACCGTGCCCTACCTCTATGTCATCCGTCAGATCCCACTCGAAGCCCAGCCGACCAATACCGGCGCGACCTGGGGCACCCAGAGCGGTGATGCGCCACAGGGCGAGGAGTTTCTTGACCTCATCGACGACCTCACCGGCGAGGGCTCACCCGGCATCATGTCGAGCGACTCCTGGCAGCCCGAGCAGCCCGCCGTCGACCTTGTCGAGGGTGATGCGCCTGTCTCCACGCATCCTCCATCGCCCACGAACACCTCGGCGTGGATCTTTCTCAACGGCCAGTGGGTCCGTGCTGCCCGGGCCGACACAGGCCTCAGTGACGGGCTCGAACCCGATGCCATTGTCACCCAGCGCATCATCAAGGTTGCGACCAAAGAGCTCCTTGCTGGTGATGCCCGCTACAACATCATCGTCCGCCCGGGCGACATTATCCGTGTTCCACCCAACGAGCAGGGCTTTGTCTATGTCGGTGGCGAGGTCACCCGTCCAGGCTCATACAACCTCCCCGCGACCGGCCCCTTCACCCTCCGCCGTGCCATCGTCAGTGCGGGCGACCTCTCCCCAACGGGGATCCCCGAGCGGTGCGACCTGACCCGGATGGTCGGCGAAAACCGCCAGGCCACCATCATGCTCAACTACCGTGCCATCGTCGAAGGCACCCAGCCCGATGTCATTCTCAAGCCCAACGACATCATCACCGTGGGCACCACCTTCTGGGCCTACCCGCTCGCGGTCTTCCGCAACGGGTTCCGCGCGACCTACGGCTTCGGGTTCCTCCTGGACCGCAACTTCGGTAATGATGTTTTCGGAGCACCGCCAACCAACTTCAACACCCGTTAGATTTCTCGCATCACACTCGGCAGGAGCACCGGCTTTGTATTCCCGAGAGCCCCATAGGCAACGCTCAGGGTGTCCAGACGGGGCTTCCTGAACACGCCCGGGACTCTCGCCGTAGGGTTCCTATCGAGGGAGGAAACCGCAAGGCATGACAATCCAGAGCGTGGCAAAGACACAGAGGCCTCAAGCCAGCACGGACCGAGCCACGACCAGCACGCTCGTCCCG
>JAJRZG010000266.1 GCA_024275365.1 Planctomycetota bacterium
GCACGGCTCTCCGTGGGGTGGCACGGCTCTCCGAGCCGTGCGTGTCAGAAAATGATGGTCCCGCCCACACGGTTCGGAGAACCGTGCCACCATTCATACTCGCCCCGGAGGGGTGAACTACCCATAACCCAAGCCATCGCCCGGAGGAGCGAACTCCCCAACACCCATGCACAATGTCGAATACAAAGCCGAGCTCCGGGATATGGCGATGGCCAAGGCCACCTGCCGGGCGGTCGGGGCCTCGCACATCATCACGCTCGAACAAACGGACACCTACTTCCGCGTGCCCTCGGGTCGGCTCAAGCGAAGGGAGTGCCCGGGCGAGCCGACCGAGTGGATTTTTTATGACCGCAAGGACGAGGCCCGCCCCCGGCTGAGCAGCTTTACGATTTATGCTGACAACCAGGCCCGCGAACGGTTCGGCGTCAACCCGCTGCCGGAACTGGTGATTGTGCGCAAGACACGGGATCTCTACATGCTCGACAATGTGCGGATTCACCTCGATACGGTCGAAGGGTTGGGCAAGTTTCTCGAGTTTGAAGCGTTGGTCTCGCCGGGGTTTCCGGTGGCACGGTGTCATGGCTCGGTCGATCGCCTCCGCGCCACCTTCATCCCGGTCCTGGGTGAGCCGATCAGCTGTGGTTATGCCGACCTGCTGTTGCAAGAGCAGCAGGTGCCCGGACACTGACACTGAGTTTGCGAAATGTCGGATTGGATGCTTGCCCCGCGTGCAAGCTCGTGCCTTTACGAGCCCCGAACGCAAGCTCGGGTCGTGGGCGGTACGCGATCACAGGCATCCCCAACCTGTGCTTGCGCACAGGGCTCGTAGAGACACTCGCAAACTGGCAAGCCGTATGCTGTCCCACCCCCCAACCAGCCGATACTCCCTCCATGTGTGGCATCCTCGGCATGGCATCTCCCAGCCCGCTCTCGATCTCTGACCGGGCAGCCTGCCACCTCCGCGATCTCATGACCCACCGAGGCCCGGACGATGCCGGGCTCTGGCGCGGCGGCCCACTCACCCGCACCCAAAACGCCTCCCACAACCCCGAGGTCATCCTCGCCCACCGCCGCCTGGCTGTCCTCGCCCCCACCCCCGCCGGCCACCAGCCGATGACCACCCCCGCTGCCCTCGACGGCGGCCGGTTCGTCCTCATCTACAACGGCGAGCTCTACAACGAGCCCGAACTCCGAAAGAGACTCACCCAAGAGGGCCGCCGACTCACCACCGGCTGCGACACCGAGACCCTGCTGCACTGGCTTGCATCCCGGGGCCACGCTGGTCTTCGTGATCTCCGAGGCATGTATGCCCTCGCCCTCTTTGACCGCCTCGAACACAGGCTCCTCCTCGCCCGCGACCCCCTCGGCATCAAGCCGCTCTACTGGTGGCAGGGGCAGCAGGCGGGGGCAGACCTTGTACTCTTTGCCAGCGAGCCCGTGCCGATCCTTGAGCACCCGGCTGTCACGCCCGAGCCCGACCTCCTCGGTATCAGCGCCTACCTGACCACGATCCGCACGGTACTGGGCGAGCGGACGATGTTCGAGGGTGTGCGC
>JAJRZG010000267.1 GCA_024275365.1 Planctomycetota bacterium
ACGCCCTCATCACCGCTCTCCGATCGGATCGCTCGGCATCTGGGGGATGCCCTGCACCGGCTTGGGCGGGTCATACGACACCGGGTAGTCGGGGCGCGGGCGGTACATCGCGTTGATCCACGCCACCGCATCGACAAACTCTCGATCATCGACCGAGCCGACGATCGGCCTCCACGCCGCCGACCGGGTCGTCGAGACGAGCGGGTGCGGGTAGAGGCTGTCCACTCTTGGCAGGGTCATCTGGAGCAGCGGCGAGCGGGCGGGGGCTTCGTAATCGATCAGGGGCGTGCCATCGGCGAGTCGGTAGCGGTCGAGGATCAGAAAGTTGGTATAGATGGTCTTGGCCGCGTTTCGGCTGGCGTTGTTGAGCCACAGGTTGCCCGATTGCTGCCCGCCGTGGCAGGCGGTCGAGGCGCACGAGTTGATCAGCCACGCCTGGTGGACATCCTCGCGGAAGGCTTGCATCGCGTGCGGTTCGCCATCGACCCGTACGCGGTTGTAGAACTCCCGGGCCTTGAGCCGGAACATGAGTTCGAGGATCTGGACGGCCGGCCTGCGTTCGAGGGCGGCCCGGGCCTCGCGGCTCTGGGGGATCAGCTCGTGCCCTTCGTAGGCGTTGATGAGGTCTCGGACCGTCTCACGGTCCACAGACATCCGGGGCGGGTCGAGCAGATCGACCTCATAGACCTTTATCAGGTTGATCTGGTCGGGCGTGAGCACCGGGAACGCCTGTCGTTTACGGGGTTTGCGCGGCGAGTCGCCCGTCTTGGTGGGCGTGCCCGGGTTGTGCTGCGCCTGGGACCGCAGCACGATCATGCTCTCGATCTGGAGTTTGAGCCGGGCGGCTTGCGCGTTGCCCGGGTCGATCTTGTCGACCGCGGCCAGCTCTTTGAGGGCGATCGAGTACGCCTCGCGGTCCCGCAGCCAGTCGATCAGGAGGAGCAGTTGTTCCGTGTCGTCGTCGGCGATCACCGCCCGGAGCTTTTTGTAGTGCTCGGCGACGGGGGGGACGGCCGTGACGCGCAGGATGTCGGCGGTCTTGAACGAGGTCTCGATGCCCGCGACCTTGATCACGACCTCGGCGGGGCTCTGGCGGATCAGCCGACCCTCGACCCGTCGCCCGTCGCGGCAGTGGATCACGACCCGCTCGGACGCGGCGTTGGCTTTGGGTGCTTCGGATTGGGCGTGAGTGGGGGTCGGGCCGGGGGCGGCGGGCTGGAGGGAGCCCCAGCCCCCGAGCATCAGCACAGCGAGCAGGCCAAGGCACGAGACGGCCTTCGAGCCCCAAAAACCCCCCCCGAGCCTCGCCAGTTGTGGTGATCGGCTCATCATGGTGTGATCTCGCCAGGTGGCATGGCTCTGTGAGCCGTGATATGCGTGCTCTCTGTTTCTGACACAGACGGCTCGGAGAGCCGTGCCACCTGTTGCAATGCCCGGGAGAGGACTCGAACCTCCACCCCGTTTCCAGGACTACCACCTCAAGGTAGCGCGTCTGCCAATTTCGCCACCCGGGCCATCCCCGGCGATCTCTCGCGGGGCGAAGAGTGTATACCGGGGCACTCTGCCTGTCGAACCCCGGCAGCACGCAACTCGCAACCCCGACCCGGCGGGGTGGGCGTCCCCGTCCGCCCTGCGTACCGTCCGCACAAACCCCGCCCGGGTTCCACTCGGGCTGCACACTGCGAGACCACACCATGCCCAGCACACCCGAGACGACCCCTTTTTCCACTCTTGTTGCTCTTGTCGCCGAGAAGGCCCGCGCCTCGGGGGTCTTTGGTGCCGTCGAGTCGGGGGAGGGTCGCCTGATCTGCACCGCCGCCGCCGCCGATGCCCAGTACCGCGTCGATCTCGACTTTGACGGCCCGAGCCGCTGCCGCGTCTGGGTCTCGATGGTCACCCCCGACCGCTGGCTGAGCGAATCGGTCGAGAGCGACCTGCTCAACAGCGGCGACCCCATCGAGGAGCTGCTCGAGGACGAGCTTGCCGACCAGGGCTGGGAGGGCTCGGGGGTCGCCGTCGAGCATTTTCGCTCCGATGATTTACTGTTTACATTCCGAACCGCCCTGTGTTTCGACGACGAATCGCCCGAGGTCGCCGCGACGACGGTCGCCCGCTTCCTGCTCGCCTACGAGGCGTGCTTTGTGCAGCTCGGCGATATGGACGGCGAGGAGGAGTGAGGCGGGAGGGGGGATTCGGTCGAAGGCAGACAGGCAGCTTGACCACAGAGGACACAGAGTTTCACAGAGGAAAGACAGTAAGACATGAGTTCAAGACAGAAAGGCAAGAACAAAAAGGCAGTTTGACCGCTGAGGACGCTGAGGGACGCAGTGGGAAGAAAGAAAGACAGGGATGCATTGGGGAGTTCGCCCCTCCGGGGTGAGTCTTAGGTCGTGGGGGTTGAGGGGAAACCCGCAGCCAGCGCAGAAACTGCCGCGATCCGGCTCTGGGCCGAACAACGGGTGTTCCTGGGCGGGTCTCTGTCGTTATGGGGCGACACGAGTTCATCTTTGTGTACACAAAGTTCGTCTCGCGCGCACCGAAGTTCGTCTTTGTGTACACAAAGTTCGTCTCGCGCGCACCGAAGTTCGTCTTTGTGTACACAAAGTGCATCTCGCGCGCACCAAAGTTCATCTTTGTGCGCCCGAAGTTTGTCTTGCGTGCGCTGCACAGAAAGCGATGTGCGCTGTTTCTCCACTCCGGGGTGCCCACGGCGAGCGTGCAAGGACCGAGAACGAGGGCGGGTGCGTCCCGATGGTGCCCGAGAACCCCCGCACGCGCCGCAACACCCCCGCGGCAGGGGAGACGGGCCAGTGACCCCGCCTACCCGACATCCCGCCGTTGGAAAAGCACCACGCCGAGGGCCAGGAACATCACGATCTGCGCGACCGCGTAGCCCGAGAGCTTGAGCAGGTGGGCAGGCGGGATTGTGCTGTTCTGGCTCACCGCGTCGACGAGCCAGTAGTGCTGGAAGTTGGGCACGACCGCATAGAGCAGGGCGGCAAACCGGTTGACCTTGGTAGGCGTGAGGAAGAGGTGGTCGCCCGGCATGGGGGGGCGCGAGGCGTAGGAGGTATCGCCGACCAAGCGGATGTTAATAAGGCGGTCGTCCACCGCCTCGACGACCACGCCGACGGCCTCGCCCTCGTCTGTGATCGCGCCCCGGCCCGCCAGGCCAAAGCCGTTGGGGTTTGAGCCGTAATAGAGGGGCACGCCGGCGACGATCTCCTCCTTGGGGGGCGTGCGAAGGAACAGCTTGTAGACATCGCCCGTCTTGTCAAAGTCGACGCGGGACTCGAGGAACGGGTCCGAGGCCTGCACGATCGCGACCGAGGTGTTCTGATAGGCGTGGCGGCCGATCGCGTAGTTGCTCAAGAGCCCCGCCAGAAAGACCCCGGCGCAGACAACGATCGTCATCACCTGCCCAAGCCGCGTCGAGGCGGCCGTCGCCACCGCCGAGAGCACAAGCAACGCAAGAAGCAACGCGACCGCCGCGATCATGACCTGCGGCTTGAGGTCGGTGCCCAATGACTGGGCTTTCCAGTGCGCATCAATCAACAGCGTGAGCCCGTAGGCGCCGACAATGAGCGGCAAAAGCAGCAGGCTGGCCGCCTGAGGGAAAGACCAGCCGTAATAAAAGTTGCACCACCCCGCGATACCGACCGAAAAGAACACCGCAAGCCCCGAGAAGAGGATGACCGGGATGTCGAGCTCGTCGGCGGCAGTAGACATGACGCCGTGACGGATCGCGAGCATCAGGTAGGTGACCATGATGACCACCGCGACAAAGATCGCGCCCGCGACACCGAGATACTTGCCCAGCACAACCGCCGAGCGGCTGATCGGCTTGCTCACAACGGTGAGGATCGTCTTGGACTCGATCTCGCGGCTCATGACGGCGGTCGCCATAAAGGCCGCCAGGAGCATCCCGGCGACAAAGATGGAAGCCAGCCCGATGTCGAGCAGCAGCTTGTTGTCCTTGGAGACCTCCGAGGAATCGGTGTAGCCCATGCTGTAGGCGGTGCTCCATGTGCTGAAGACCTGGAGCGCCCCCGCGAGCAGCAGCACGATGTAGTAGATCGGCTGCCGGATGCTCTCGACGAAGGTGTTGCGGGCGATGGTGGTGGTCTGGAGGATCATGCAGGAGGTATCTTTACACCACTCGGGGGGCCGGGGGTCGGGGTTTTGTCAGACGATCTGCGGAATATTCTGTGCTAGGGCGAACCCGCGCTCTGGCCGGGCGTAGGTCGGCGTATCGGTCGGGTCTCTCTCGGCAGCCACGCCCCGGTGGTTTGGCTGGCGACAGGGGAGTTCTCAGAGATCACAGAGGCGGGGTGGACAGGCGGGGTTTTCGTCTCGACAATACCCGCCGCATCGCCGACGCCCCGGAGGGCGCGGGGGTAGGGTTCCACGGGGCTGTTCGTGCCCCGGTGTCAGAAGAAGTCCAGTAGATTTTGGGGAGCCCATGAAGGCAGACCACCTCAGCTTCAAGCGAGCCGCTTCCGTCAGCACGCTCGGGTTCGTGATCCAGATCGTGATCACACTGATCCTGCTGCTCTTTGGGCTCTATGGCAAGGACAGGGCCGCCTTCTCGGCCTCCTTCTTCTCGCTCGTGGGCATCTTTGTCTGGCTGCTGCTGATGCTGCTTTTCGATCAGCACCGCCGCGAGCGCGTCGAGGCGATGGAGGCCGAGGCGCTGGCTGAAGAGGCCGCGACCTCGGTCTTTGATGAGAGCGCTGCGGACCTGCGGCTCGCGTCCCGACGGCGCCAGACCTGGTACAAGTTTGTGATCCCGATCTCGAGCCTGCTGATCTGGGGCACCCTGATCGGGCTTGGGGTCTGGCTCTTTCGGGCCAACAACCACCTTGCCAAGCCCGGCGAGCTGGACCCGGCAGCCGAGCCCGGGTGGGCGATTGCCCTTGGGCTCATCATCGCCTTTGTCGGCTTTGTCTTCGCCCGGTTTATCTCGGGGATGGCCAAGCAGGCGATCTGGGCAAACCTCCGGGGCGGGGCGGCATTTTCGGTCGGGTCGGCCCTCATCGGGCTCGCGATCGCCATCGCCGAGTTTGTCGATGTCGCCGGGTCTGACGCGGTTCGTCGGCTGCTCATCGTCGCGGTGCCGTTGCTGACGATCGGGCTGGGTGTTGAGGTCTTGCTCAACTTCCTGCTTGATATGTATCGGCCCCGCAAAAAGGGGGCATTCCCCAGGCCGGCCTTTGATTCACGCATCCTTGCCTTTGCCTCTGCCCCCGACCGCATCGCCCGTTCGATCGGGGAGGCTCTTGACTACCAGTTCGGGTTCGGCGTGCAGGAGACATGGTTTTATCGCCTTGTGCTGCGTTGGTGGCCGGGCGTGATCGTCTTTGGCGTTGCGGTCGTGTGGCTGCTCAGCATCGGGACAGTCATCCCGCCCGATCAGCGGGGCATGGTCCTCCGCTTTGGCGAGGTCGTCCGCGAAGACCTCGGCCCGGGGCTCCACTTCAAGGCCCCCTGGCCGATCGACCGCGTTGTGAGCTCGGAGATTGCAGAGCGGGGGCTTGATGGGCATGTCCGTATCGTCGGGCACACCACGACGGGTGTCCGAACGCTCCAACTCGGGACACCGGTTGCTGAGGGCACGGGGCCGATCCTCTGGTCCAACGAGCACACCAGCGAAGAGGTCTTTTATATCTGTCAGCCGTTTCGTGCTCAAAAGGGTGATGCCACAGACGATGCAAGCCAGGACCTTGCGCTTGTTTCTATTGAAGTCCCTCTGAACTATATCATCTCGAACCCCAGGCTCTTTGATGAGCTTGGTGCTCCTGGTGTGCGCGAGGACATCCTCCGCGTGACCGGGCAGCGAGCTGTCACCAGGTTCCTCTCGGCGATCTCGATTGACCAGGTCCTCGGGGCCGATCGTTCTGAGCTTGCCGGGCAGATCCAAGGACGGGTGCAGGAGGCGTTTGACCTGCTCAACCCGGGTGCAGACGGGAAAGCGCGTGGCGCGGGGGTTGAAATCCTCAGCCTAACCATTGCCCACATGCACCCGCCGCGTGATGTTGCGCCAAAGTTTGAGCAGGTCATCATCGCCCAGCAGCACTACGATGCCAAGATCGAGGTCGCGCTTGGTGAAGAGGTTGAATCTCTTGCGAGTGTTGCGGGCTCGGTCGAGGCTGCCAAGGCGATTGTTGCTGCACTCGACAAGTATGATGCGATCCGCAACGCGGGTGCCAGTGCGAGCGAGCTTGCAGCACAGGAAGCAGAAGTTGTTGGGCTGATGGCAACCGCCCAAGGCGAGGCTGCCATTGTCCTTGCCAAAGCCCAGTCTGACCGCTGGTCCCGCCACATGGGCGCATGGGCCGAGTCGATCCGGTATTCGGGCATGGTCTCGTCATATACGGCTGCGCCCCTTGTCTATCGTGCGAGCCTCTACTTTGAGGCGTTGAGTGAATCGCTTGCTGATTCTCGTATCTTTCTCGTTGGCACGGGTGTCTCCAACCTCCACATCCGGAGTGAACTCCAGACTGAGAAGACCGGCATCGGCCTGTTCCAGAAAGACCCCCTCGAATGATCTGCCAGCGTCCGGACCGGGGTTTGCCCCCCCGGGCGACTGAGGAGCCTCGATCGTGAATGTGAAGAAAATGATCCCCCTCGTGCTGACCGCGGTCTTTCTGCTGGCCATGCTCTCGTTTACCGTGTCGTATTCGGTCCGGTTCACCGAAGCGGCTGTGGTCACGACCTTTGGGAAGGCGAGCGAGAAATCGACCATCAAAGAGCCGGGGCTGCGATTCAAGCTGCCCTACCCCATCCAGTCGGTGACGACTTATGACACACGCATGCGTCTCCTCCAGACCAGGGCCGAGGCTCAGCAGACCCGCGACGACCGACAGATCATCGTTGAGGCGTTTTTGACCTGGCGTGTGAGTGACCCGCTCAAGTTCTTCCAGCGGTTCAGCAACGCAGGCAGCCGCTCCGAAGACCACTTCGATTCGGCTGAGAATACGCTCAAGAGTCTCCTGTCGGGGGCGATGTCTGAGACCGGCAAGTATGCGCTCTCTGAACTCTTCACACCCGATGGGAACTCCAAGCTCCCCGAGCTCGAGGGCCGCATCCTTGCTGCGCTCCATCAGGGCGATCAGGGGATATCGATCGACGACTTCGGTATCGAGGCGGTCAGCATCGGCATCCACCGTATCCGTCTTGCGGACGCGACGACCCAGGCGGTCAACGACCGTATCGCGGCCAACCGGGACCGCAAGGCCCGAGAGATCGAGAGCCGCGGAGAGGCCGAGGCTGAAGCAATACGCGCCAAATCCCGAGAGAGCAGAGAGCGGATCCTTGCGTTTGCCCAACGCCGCGCCAAAGAGATCGAGGCCGAGGGAAACATCGCGGCTGCCCAGTTCCAGGCGGAGATGGGGCAGTACCCTGACCTTGCGGTCTTCCTGAAAAACCTCGACCTGATCCGGGCTGCCTTTAGCGACCGGGCCACAGTTATCCTCTCGACCGACTCTCCGGGACTCCGACTGCTCGACCCCGAGGCGATCGGACTGCTGAGCCCCGGGCAGATCCCATCAAGCGGGTTTCCGGAGTCTTGGCGCAGGGCACGGGCTGAGGACTCTCCAGACACCGGCACCGGGGGGGACTCTCAGTGACCGAGCAGCCCAAAGACAACGATATGCCGCAGCAGGGTCAACCCGATGAGGTAGTCACGCGCCCAGCATCAGTCCAACTCCGCGAGGGAAGAGAGGACTCGAGCGGTGCGGCCCTGATGGACCCCGCCAATGAGTCTCTCGCCGATGCGCTCCGCATCACCTTCCGGCTTTTACAGTCGGCGATGGTCGTGCTCCTGGTGCTCTATATCGGGAGCGGGTTCCAGTCGATCAAGGCCAATGAGCGGGGCATCCGGCTGCGGTTTGGCAAGATCGTTGCACAGGACCTCAAGCCCGGGTTCCACTTCGCGTGGCCCTACCCCTTCGGCGAGATGGTCAAGGTCGATGTCGGGAACCAGGACCTCAAGATCGACCGGGCTTTTTGGCCGTTTGTCGCTCCCGGTGATGAGGACCAGGCTGTCGATCAGCTCAGCCCCAAAGGCAGCCTCAGCCCCGACGAGGACGGGTCCATCCTGACCGGCGATGGCGCGATCGCCCATATCCAACTCATGGTGCAGTACGCCCGGACCGATGCGGGTGCATTCTCAAAAGACATCTATCCGCCCCACGAGACGGGTATCGTGCGTGCTGCGGTCCAACGCGGCGCGGTCCAGGCGGTTGCGGGCGTCAATATCGACGACCTGCTCAAGCAGGGTTCCAACGATGCCGGGTCGGTCACGATCCGCACAAAGTCAATCGCTCAGGATTTGCTCCGGGGGGCCGGGGTGACCGAGACAGGGATCGAGATCGAGCAGCTCACGCTCTCGCAGAAAATCCCGCCCGCCTACCTCCGTGAAAAGTTTTACAGCGTCAGTGATGCCGACAGCAACGCGAGCAGGTCGCGTGAAGACGCTCAGAAAGAGGCCAACACGCTGCTCTCTGAGACCGCCGGTGGTTCGGCACCCATCCTGATCTTGCTTATCGACCAGTACGAACAGCAGATCGATACCGATCAGCCACAGCAGGCAGCCGCGACGCTTGCCCAGATCGACCGGGTCTTTGACGGCCTCCCGATCACGATCGAGGGCATCGAGCTGAACCCCTCGATCGGTGGCCAGGTTTCTGCGATGCTCAGCGAGTCCCGGCAGTACCGTTCGGGGGTTGTCGATCGCGCTCGCTCTGACCTTGCGGTCTTCCGGGCAAAGCTCAAGCAGTACCAGACCAACCCGTCGGTCATGGTCACGACAGACTGGACCGATGCGATGTCGCAGTTCTTTGCAGACGAACGGATCGAGGTCTTCTTCAACCCCCTGGGCACCGACACGCTCGAGCTGGTCATCAACAGCGACCCCGAGATCGCTGCAAGACGCGAGCGGGCGATGCTCAAGAAACAGAACGACGCGGCCCTTGATGAACGCGAGGAGCTGATGAAGCGGAGCCGATACGAGACCGAGGAAGGCCTCCGGCTCGTCCCCAACTAAGACCTTCGTTCGGCCTCCCAAGGGGCACGCAACGGGAGAATCCCGACCATGAATACGCCCAGTCAGGCCCGCGGCACACCCGTTGTCGCATGTCAGAACCTCACCAAGGTCTTCCGCGACTTCTGGATGCGAAACCGAGCACGGGCGGTCGATTCGCTCACCTTTGACCTCTATCCACACGAGATTTTCGGGCTCCTCGGCCCCAACGGTTCGGGCAAGAGCACCACGATCAAGGTCATCCTCGGGCTGCTGCGCCCCACGCGTGGCCGGGTCGCAGTCTTTGGCAAGCCGCCGACCGATGTCAACACGAAGAAGCGCATCGGGTATCTGCCGGAAGAGTCCTACCTCTACCCCTTTCTCAACGCCCGTGAGACCCTCGACTATTACGGCAAACTCTTCGAGATCGGGCACAAGGTCCGCAAAAAGCGCATCGACGAGCTGCTCGATATGGTCGGACTCACCCATGTCCAGCACCGCCCCATCCGCGAATACTCCAAGGGCATGCAGCGGCGCATAGGCCTTGCCCAAGCGCTCATCAACGACCCGGACCTGCTGATCCTCGATGAGCCGACCACCGGGCTCGACCCCATCGGCACGCGACAGGTCAAGGACCTCATCGTCCAACTCGGTCAGCGAGGCAAGACTGTCCTCTTGTCGAGCCACCTGCTTGCTGATGTCGAGGACTGTGTGGATCGCATGGTGATCCTCTATGGCGGCAAAAAACGCGACGAGGGCACCTGCGACTCCATGCTCGTCAGCCACGAACGCACCACGATCGAGACCGATGCGCTGGATGATGACACTCTCGCTGAGATTGACACCCTCATACGCCGCCGATCGGGGGGCGAGCAGAGCGTGCTCAATGTGTCCCACCCCAGGCAGACGCTCGAACAGAAGTTCCTCGATATCGTCGAAAAAGCCATGGCCGAGCACCTCGAGACCGCCGGGTCAGTCCATGGCGGTGGGACCGCAGCATTCCTGGCTGTCGAAGACACCACGGGTGATGAGCTGATCTCCCGTCTGACTTCTGATCAGCCCGAGCCTCACCCAACCGAGGATGTCCCGGCCGATGTGCCCGCCGATTCCAAGGCAAGCGATGTGATCGAGGGCCTCCTTGGCGCAGCACCCACAGCATCAGGACACACGACGGGACATGCCCAGACCGAACCCGCATCACCCAAAACGCCACGCGCCAAGCCCGCGATCCCGCCTGGTGATGTCGATGATTCGGTTATCGACTCCCTGCTCGGCACCGATGATGACGACGCGAGCACGGACACCCGCCAGGAGGATCACTCGCCGTGACCTTCCGAGAACGACTTGCTAGGGCAAACAGACTCCAGCGATCCAGGCTCTTCAAGATCGTGGCGACCATCATTATCGCGCTGGTCGCCATCGCCTCGTTCTCGACCTATGTCATCAACCAGACCATCCCGACGGACCAGAACACAGGCGAATCGATCACGCAACTCGAAGCGCCGCCTCCAGAATCTGAAGAGATGGACGAGGTGGAGCAGAACGCCCGTTCTGCCTTTCAGGCTGGGAGGAACGCGTATAAACAGGTGCTCCGCAACCAGTCGGACTGGCAGAGCGTGGGCTTTGGTGTCGTTGCGATCAGCGTCCTTGCGCTGACGGTCGTCTGGCTCGGGCTCGGGCTGACCTACCTGGCCCTCATGGCGATTGCAGCACTCGTCGGGCTGCCGCTGCTCCGCTTTGGGCCGACGGTCGCCACAGGCCAGGCGTTCCTTGGCATGGTGGCGCTCACTGCATCTTTTGTTGCGCTCCTCCAGTTGCTGCGCGTGCTCCTGAGCGCTCCTGGCCCGGTCAGCTCGATCGCCCGGATCGTGCTCGATGAAGCGATCCGCATGAAGGTCTCGCTGGTCTTTATCGTCATGCTCATCATCGGGCTCTCGATCCTGCCCAATGTGCTCGATGAGAGCCAGCCTCTGCGGTACCGTGTCCAGTCGTTTATGTCGTTTGCCATGGGGTTGTCGTTCTGGACGATCGCGGTCCTCACGCTGCTCTTTAGTGCAGCAACCGTGACCTTTGAGCAGCGCGACAAGGTGATCTGGCAGACCATGACCAAGCCCGTCAGCGCCTGGAAATATATCCTGGGCAAGTGGGTCGGCATCTGCGCTCTCAACGCCATCCTCCTGGCGGTCTGCGCGTCGGGCATCTTCCTCTTTGTCGAGTACCTCCGTGGTCAGCCGGCCCTTGGCGAGCGGTCCGCGTTTGTCTCGACAGCCGGCGGGAAGAACGACCTCACCGAAGACCGCTGGCTCCTGGAAACCCAGGTGCTTACCTCGCGCGTCACGGTCTATAACGACCCACCCTTCACGAAAGATACACCACAGTTTCAGGAGGGTGCCGAGCAGTTTATCAAGTCCAGGCAGGAGATGGACGACCGCTTTGCGATCACCCGAGGCGAGCGGGCCAAGGTCATCGACGACCTCTACAAAAGCTCCATCATCCAGTACCGTACCATCGAGCCGGGCAACTCCGAGCGATACATCTTCCGCGGGCTCGACTGGGCACGAGACCACGGCAAGCTCCTCCGCTTCCGCCACCGCGTTGACGCAGGCACCAACAGACCCGATGTGTTCTACACCGTCACCTTCCAGTTTACCGATGGCTCTCGGCTCATCCAGCGCATGAGCGGCGGCTACTACCACACCGCCACCGTCTATCCGACAGCCATACACACCGTCACAGACGAAGACATCGACGATGCCAACGGGGATCCCCAACGCCTTGCCGAACTCAAAGACCTCGATGGCTCACTCATTGTGCAGGTCATCAACGCCGACATCACCACCGGCGAGGTCAACCCGGACTCGATCACCTTTCCACCCGAGGGGCTCGAGATTTCGTACGCGGTCGGGAGCTATCGGCTCAACTTTCTTCGCGCGATGG
The DNA here is from genome assembly GCA_024275365.1 of Planctomycetota bacterium. Classification (GTDB taxonomy): domain Bacteria; phylum Planctomycetota; class Phycisphaerae; order Phycisphaerales; family UBA1924; genus PNC22. The sequence continues at coordinate 11,960 of JAJRZG010000267.1, forward strand.
TCATCCTCTGGGCCAAGCTCGCCTTCCTGGCGATAGTGGCGATCTGGGCGGCGACCTTCCTGAGCTTCCCCGTGGCGTGCGTTGTCGCGTTTGGTGTCTTTATGGCTGCCGAGGGCTCTGGGTACTTGCAGACGAGCATCGAATCGTTTGCGACGACCGATCAAGAGGGCAATATCAAGGTGTTCAGCCTGATCGCGGCATTGGTGACTCGCGTCGTGGCGAGGTCATTTAGCCTCTACAGCGATCTCAAGCCGACTCAGAGCCTCGTCCAGGGCAAGCTCATCCCCGTCTCGAGCGTCTTGCTCGGTGGCATGTTTATTGCAATCGCAAGCGGGGGGCTCTTTCTCGCAGCCGTCATCACTTTCAGCCGGCGCGAACTGGCGACCTATTCAGGCAAGTAGAAGGGGAGAGGGCTCATACCCCGCTATGAAACGCGATACGATCATCCAACTCGCTGCACTCTTACTCATTGTCCTCTGCCTTGGGGTCTCTGCCGGGCTCTCCGCTTCCATCATTAACTCGGCTGGGCGAAACCAGCTCACCTTTGCAGATACCGCAGAAGAGGGCGACCCGCCCGAGGTCGCCCTGGGCATCGCGATGGGCGCATTCCGTGGTGTGTTTGTCAATATCCTCTGGTACCGCGCCAACGAGCTCAAAGAAAAAGGCCAGTACTACGAGGCAATAGAGCTCGCCCGTGCCATCACCACGCTCCAGCCGCGCTTCCCACAGGTCTGGGTCTTTCACGCCTGGAATATGGCCTACAACATCTCTGTTGCGACCAACACGCCCGAAGAGCGCTGGCAGTGGGTCCAGGCCGGCATCCGCCTCCTGCGGGACGAGGGCATCAAAGCCAACCCCAACGATCTCCTCCTCCACAAAGAGCTCGCCTGGATCTTCCTCCACAAAGTCGCGGGCACGACCGACGATGCGAACCAGTTCTACAAGCGCAAGATCGCGGAAGAATGGACGATTGTTCTCGGCCCCCCGCCGCCCCGCTCGGTCGAAGACCGCACCCGGCAGGGCTCGATCGACCGCTACGCCAACTGGCTCCAGGAGATTGCCGATGCGCCCGACACGCTCGAACAGCTCGCCGAGGTGAGCCCCGAGGCGGTCGAGCTGCACGAGGCACTTTTGTCAGTCGCCGACGGGCAATCAAACTTTGACATTCTCCGCCGCTATGAGACGCACAGAGCGATGCGCACCTCGATCTTCCGCGCTCAAGCCACTGTCGGTATGGGGCCTCGAAATATCGCCTTTGCCAAGCTCATCGACGAACCCCGGTATGCCGACGCGTGGCCCATCCTTCTCACTCATATGCGAAAGCGTGTGCTCATAGACACCTACAACATGGAGCCGTCACGGATGATCCGCTACACCAAAAAGTACGGCCCCATCGACTGGCGACACGCTGCCGGGCACGCTCTCTATTGGTCAGCCAGGGGTGTCGAAGAATCGCTCACCCGCTGGAACCTGGAGACCAAGGGCGACTACGACTTTATCAACACCGACCGCGTGACCATCCAGGCCCTCCAGGAGCTCTACCGCTCGGGCGATGTCTACTTCAACTTCTTCGATTCCATCGCGGGCGAAGGCTCACGAGCCCTCCAAATTGCCCCAAATGCCGCCTTTGTCGAGACTTATGGCAACATCCTCGAAGAACTTATCTCGCGCTCCTGGGCGGATGTCGAGAAACGACCCTACCGCGTCTATTCCGCAGGGTATGAAAACTTCCTCCGAGACGCAATCCGCTTTTTCTATCGCCGGGGTCAGCTCGATATGGCCCAGAAATACTACAACGAGCTGGGGAGTTATCCGGGCCAGAACATCAACAACAAGTTTTTCCAGATCGATGTGCAGGTGCCTCTGGATCAGTTCGTCTTGCGTGAACTCCAGGAAGACCGCATCCGATCGCCCTATGTCATGGTCTCGGAGGTCATCGGGGCGCTCCAGGGCGCGTATGTCGGGGGCCTGCTCGGCAACGACAACGAGCTCTTTACCAAAAACTTCGAGTGGGCAAAGCAGGCCCACGCCTATTACTTTGAGACACAGGTCCGTGATATTGTCGCGGGGGGTGAGGACACCCGCACCGGCGTGCTCGACCCGGACTTCCGTATTGTTGCGGGCGATATGTTTGCGCGCACCATCCAGCTCATGCGTGTGGACGAGGCATCCGGGATGTATCAGCGCGCGCCCGCACCGCTTCAGCAGTTTGCCTACGACTTCCTCGTTGCAGCCTGGAAGCCCAACATCGATGAGCAGGTTGCTGCGGGTGTTGGCGAGCCCTTTGAGACACTCTTCCCAGAGCCCCCCGGGATGGATGCCCACCATGCCTGGCTCGCAAGTGTCGCCGCTGCTCGCCGGGCCAAACGAGTCGATCTTGACAGGCAATAAAGCGTCCCGCGCGTGGGCACAGGGCCAAGAGCACTGAACGATCGTGTGTGCTGCTGTCTGCCACGGCTCTGTGAGCCGTGCGTGCAATGTACGCTGATCTCCGTAACGCGAGCACGGCCAAGATGACCGTGGCACACAGGAGTCTTTGCAACTCCATGGATCAGATTGCGATTGTGCATCTCATACGCATCCCGGGTGATACTCGTGCGTCGCAGCGGGAAGGCCGGATCAACAGAGCCCCTAGCGCAAGCGACGGGTTGGCGGGTGCTCGCACATGCCGATCCACCGAATCCGGTCGCGTGCGCTCGCGGCTCTGTTCGATGCATGGCCGAACGCGGAGATGACTGGTGGCGCGGCTCTCCTCTCCCCTCCCGATGACGCAAGAGTTTTAAGCAGGATGCGTAGCACAGCGCATCAAGCCGCCAAGAGCACGAACACTCGGAGAATCTTCGTAATCTCTACTTCGACAACTGTTCTACGGCCTCCCGATACCGGCTGATCGTGCCCTCGATTACCTCTGCTGGCAGCTCTGGCCCGGGCGGCGTTTTGTCCCACTTGCCCGCCTCGACAACCGAGGCGAGATACTCCCGCACAAACTGCTTGTCGTAGCTCGGCTGGCTGTGCCCGGGCTCGTACTTGTCCGCAGGCCAGAACCGCGAGCTGTCCGGTGTCAGCACCTCATCAATCACGATTGGGTCACCGCCCATCGGCTCGCCATCAAGCCCCAGGGGCAGCCCGAACTCAAACTTCGTGTCCGCGATGATGATCCCCCGCTCAAGGGCGTACGCGGCTGCCTCGTTGTAAATCCGCAGCGATTTCTCTCGGAGCCACGCCATCAGTTCCTCGCCCACCGCCTCGCTTGCCTGCGCAAAGCTGATGTTAACATCGTGTCCCTCATCCTCTTTTGTTGCGGGTGTAAATATCGGCTCGGGCAGCTTGTCGCACTGTCGCAATCCCCTTGGCAGCGGCACGCCACAGACCTGCCCCGTTGCCTGGTAGTCCTTCCACCCGGATCCCTCAAGATACCCCCGTACCACACACTCGATCGGTACGACCCGGCACATCCTCCCGATCGTGATCCGCCCTGCGAGTTCCTCGCGCGTCGTGCAGCCATCACCAAACGCCGACGCGGGGATAGCCGCTGCATCGGTCGAGAGCAGGTGCGTCGCGCAGATCCCCCGTGATGCAATCCACCGCAGCCAGAAAGTTGCAATGCTCGTCAGCAGTGCGCCCTTCCCGGGGATCGCACTCGGGAGCACAACATCAAACGCGCTCACCCGGTCACTGGCTACCATCAGCATCCGATCGAGCCCCGCAGGGTTATCAGCCCCCGCCCCCGGCTCGCGAGGCAGCGTGAAGGTGTCGCGCACCTTCCCATGCCTCGAACCGGGTAGGTGCAGCACAGCCCGGAAAACACTCGGTCCGGTTTCCGACGAAGTAATCTCGTTCTTCATGCCCAACGATATTGCCCAAGCACCCTGCCTGCTGCCCTCCGGTTCACATATTCAACCCGCCTCAGGCACCCATGCAATCCCGGCACACCGACACCAGATCGCCTATTCTCATGCCAAGGGCACTTCCCCGGAGGAACCACGCACAGATGCTCAGCTTTGTCGTCTTTCATGGTGAAAGCCCCGGAAGAGCCTTCCCGCTCAGGCACGCCTTTCTGCTCGGTCCCGAGTCCATCGGTATCGGCACCGAGGTCTCTCTCTCTGACGAAGGCCTCATCATCTGCAAGCTCACCGATCGCACAAGTGCCGGGCTCTCTCTCCAGATTCCACTCAACGCCCTCCCCCAACTCGACAGCAACCGTGTCCGCGAGCTGGGGTGCCTGGTCCTTCGCACCTGCCTGCTCCCCGAGCGGGACCGCCCCTACCTCCTCAGCCTCGAACTTGCCCGCCACCGCATCATGTTCTTTCTCAACAAGCTCGAAGACTGGGCCTTGTTTGATCTCCCCACTGAAGACCCCATCCTCACGCAGTTTGAGCAAGCCCGGCAGACTTTCACTCGTGCCCTGGTTGCTGAGGGAATCGGCAGAGACGCAGATTCCAAATCCCCCAGCGGCCACACACCCGAGGCCGACCGGCTCGCCTGGGAAGCACTCGTCCTTGCCATCGACGCTGGCGAACAGCTCGCACTCCGAAATGCCGCCCGCGACATGACCCCAAGGCTCCGAGGCGAGACCTACGCCGAGGCTGTCGAGGCCTATATCAATGCCAGTGGCGACAAACCACCCCCCAATGTCCCCATCATCGTACAAAACTCTCTCGGTGTCACGCTCCCGGGTCGACCCGTTATCGGTTGCACCGTCTCCCCGGCCCGGTGCAGCGACGCCCTCCAACGCTGCGTGGCGGCTTCGTGTGACTTCATCAATCTGCCGATGCGCTGGGTCGATCTTGAACCAGAAGAAGGCGCGTACACATTCGTCGGGACAGACCGATGGATCGAATGGGCGATCCGCAAAGCCAAGCTCCCCGTCTTTGCCGGCCCGGTGATCGACTTCCGCTCTGCCGATATCCCCGAGTGGATCTATATCTGGGAGAACGACTACGAGACCCTCCGTGAACTTGTGTATGAGCATGTCAAAGCGATCGTGACGCGATACCGCCGGACGGTCAGCAGGTGGACCATCGTCTCGGGGCTGCATGTCAACAGCAACTTCCGCATGAGCTACGAGCAGATCATGGACCTCACGCGGCTGTGTGTGCTGCTGGTCAAAAAACTTCAGCCAAGTGCAAAGGTCATGGTCGAGATTGACGAACCCTGGGGCGAGCACTACGCGATCAGCCGTCAGTCCATCCCGCCGACGCTGTACGCCGACACGGTTTCGCAGGCGGGCATTCCTGCCGATGCCTTTGGTGTGCGCCTGATGATGGGCATGCCCTCGCCCGGCTGCGCGACCCGTGACCTGATGGAGCTCTCTGCGGTCCTCGACCGCTATGCTGCGCTCGAGCGCCCGATCATGGTCACTGCCTGCGCCTGCCCAAGCGCCCCGTTGCCGATCGCTGAGGACAAGCAGGACACCGACCCCGGCTTCTGGCGCGAGCCCTGGTCTGACCACATGCAGACCGCGTGGCTTGCCAATGTTGCCTCGGTCGTGCTTGCCAAGCCGTTCGTGCAGGGGCTCTGCTGGTCAGAGCTTGCCGATGCTCCCGGCACGCCTGCGGGTGTCGGGCTTGTCAGTGCGTCGGGTGTGCCCAAGCCCTCACTCGACCGCCTTGCGAGCATCCGCAGCGCCATGGTCGAAGGTCAGAGCTGGATCACGCCGGAGTAGCATCTCCCCGTGGCACCGGCTTCCAGCCGGTGCCGGGTCCCACTGGACACAGTCCAGTGCCGAACCCCCCGGTACACTCTGTCTGTGTCAGCCATGCAGGAACCAACCCCCACACCAACCCCACTCCCCCCAGACGCACGATGGGCTGCGGTGATTCTCCTCGGTGCGATTGGTCTTGTCGGCGTTGCCCAGGGCGTGCTTGCTCCAAATCTTTCGAGTATCAACGCCGCATCACAGCACTCCGATCCTGCCAGCAACTCCACTCCCCAACTCGCAAACACACCAGATGCGATCAATGCCCCGGCAATGCCCAAGCCCGAACCAACCACCTCAAGCCCAACCCGGCTGATCAATATCAACACCGCAACCGCTGCCGAGCTTGATCTGCTTCCCGGGATCGGCCCCGCACTGGCGGGCAGAATCATCGACTACCGCAAGGTCAATGGCCCCTACGCATCTCTCGATGATCTCGATGATGTCTCCGGCATCGGCCCCAAAACCATCGCCAAAATGGTCCCCTACGCCACCGCAGAGTAGCCCATACCCCGGGGCGGTCTCCCCGCATTCCTGATTTGCTCTTTGCTGCTTTGCCATTTGCTCGTTCACCCCCTCTACCATCCCCCAACCAAAACCCCATGAACGACTCCGCCCCCGCACCAGCCTGGCTCGAAGCCATGGCGTCGGACGAAGCCGTCGCCGGGCTCGCGCGCGCGCTCGCTGAGGGCAGGCGAGCTGTGGTCACCGGGGTCGCTGGTTCCTCGACCCCCATCCTCGCGGGCATCCTCGCACAGCAGCTTGCCCGCCCAGTCGTCCTCGTGGTTGCCCACATCGACGAGGCCGACGATGCGCTCGATGAGCTGACAAGCCTGGGTATGCCCGTCCTCCGTCTCCCTGCGCTCGAAGTGCTCCCGGGTGAAACCGACATCGCCCTCGATCTCTTCGCAGAACGCATCGCTGTCCAACAGCAGGTGATGGCCCTCACAGTGTCGGGAGCGCAGGCTTCCCTCTCAGGGGGGCTGGCTTCCCAAGGGGGGAGGGCTTTCCAGCCCGCTGGTCAGGTCATCATCACCCCCATCCAGGCCCTCATGCAGGGGGTCCCTGCGCCAGACCGCCTCCCTCGGCTTGCCCGCACACTCAGCACAGGGCAAGCCTGCAACTTCACCGAACTCACCCAATGGCTCGCTGAGGCGGGGTACTCCCGCGTCGACGCCATCGAAGAGCCCGGCGACTTTGCTGTCCGGGGAGGAATCCTCGATATCTTCCCGCCCGGTGGCACGGCACTCCGAGCCGTGTCTCCCAAAAGCCCTGAAATCCATGCCGAATCATCCGGTGCCCCTATCCGTCTTGATTTCTTCGGCGACGAGATCGACCGCATCAACGAGGTCGATATCGAGACCATGGGCTCAGACCGCAAGATCGACACGGTTGAGCTCATTGCCTCCCGACTCGACGCGGTGCGCAGCGACAACGCGACGATCAACTTTCTCGACCTTGTGCCCGAGAGTGCCTGTGCCATTCTTGCCGAGACGCTGGAAGTCATCGAGCAGGGGCGGGGCTATTACGAACGCATCACCGATGCCCGCGGTGTGTATGGCCCGCCCGCGGTGCTCAAGGTCCTTGAAACCCGCTTCCGAGGCTTTGCCGAGGTCAACCAGTTTTCAGCCGGGGCAGCAAGCGCCGATGTACGCATCGAGCTGCCGGTCTCCCCGCTCCCCGAGTTCTCGCGCGAACTGCCCACAGCAGTGGGGGAGCTGGCCGACATGGCCCGCGAGGGCAATGTCATTGTCGCTTGTCAGAAAGACGCCGAGGCGAAGCGACTTGGTGAACTGCTCGCTGAATACGCACCGGATGCCGTGGCACCGGCTTCCAGCCGGTGTGTCTCCACAATCTCCGCCTACATCCATCGCGGCCTTATCTGGCGGGGGAGCACAGAAGCCGGTGCCACTGATTCGCACCGGCTGGAAGCCGGTCCTACCACCCTCACCCTCATCCCCTACCACGAGTTCCTCCACCGCATCGAGGCCCGCCGGGGTTCCTCCTCGCGCAGGCTCCGCGCGGGCCGGGCGATGGACACCTTCCTCGACCTTGCTGTCGGCGATTATGTCGTCCACGCCGACCATGGCATCGCCATCTTCACCGGGCTCAAACTTATGAAGCCCAAGCCTCTGCCCGGAAAGCTCTCTCCCCGCAAGCCCGAGCCCGAAGAGTTCCTCATCCTCGAGTTTGCCGGCAAGAGCCGCTTCTATGTCCCGGCATCGACCATCGATCAGGTCCAGAAATATGTCGGGGGCTTTCACGGCAAGCCGCCCCTCTCCACCCTTGGCAGCAAGAAGTGGAAAGTCCAGAAAGACCGGGTGATTGAGGGTGTTCGGGACCTTGCGGCCGAGATGCTCCGCGTCCGTGCTGCCCGTGAATCGAGCCCCGGCGTGCGCTACCCCGCCGACACCGCCTGGCAAAAAGAGTTTGAGGCCGAGTTCCCATTCGAAGAAACCGAAGACCAGCTCGCCGCACTCGCCGAAATTAAGAAAGACATGAGTTCTGACCGCCCGATGGACAGGCTCATCTGCGGCGATGTTGGCTTTGGCAAGACCGAGCTTGCCATCCGGGCTGCATTTAAGGCGTGCGAGTTTGGCAAGCAGGTCGCGGTGCTCGTGCCGACGACCGTGCTCGCCGAGCAGCACGAGCGCACCTTCCGCTCACGCTTTGCCGATTACCCATTCAAGGTCGCAAGCCTTTCGCGGTTCAAGACGACCAAAGAAACCAACGCCACACTCGCCGGGTTGCGTCGGGGTGATGTCGATGTCGTCATCGGCACGCACCGCATCCTCTCCAAAGATGTCAGGTTTGCCGATCTGGGTCTGGTGGTCATCGACGAAGAACAGCGATTTGGTGTCTAACATAAGGAACGACTCCTGCGCCTGCGGCTCACGGTTGATGTGATGACCCTCAGCGCAACTCCCATCCCACGCACGCTCCATATGTCGATGCTGGGTCTCCGTGATATCTCAAGCCTCACCACCCCGCCGCTCGAACGCCGGGCGATCGTGACCGAGGTGATTCCCTACAACGCCCAGCGGGTCGCCCAGGCAATCGCACGAGAACTCTCCCGTGGCGGGCAGATCTACTTTGTTCACAACCGTGTCTATAACATTCGGTCGATTGCCGACGAGGTCCGCAAGATGGCCCCCGATGCCCGCATCGTCATCGGGCACGGCCAGATGCCCGGGCACGAGCTTGAACAAGTTATGCTCAAGTTCATGCGCAGAGAGGCGGACATCCTCGTTTCCACCACGATCATCGAGTCCGGCATCGATATCGCCACCGCCAACACGATGGTTATCAATGACGCCGACAGGTTTGGCTTAGCCGACCTTCATCAGCTTCGGGGTCGTGTCGGTCGATCAAAGCACCGCGCATATTGTTATATGCTGCTGCCGATCGACCGCCCTGTCCGCGACGCCGCTCAGAAACGCCTCAAGGCGATCGAGCAATACTCGATGCTCGGCGCAGGGTTCAAGATCGCCATGCGCGACCTCGAGATCCGCGGCGCGGGCAACATCCTTGGCCCCGAGCAGTCCGGGCACATTGCGGCTGTCGGATACGACATGTACTGCCAGTTGCTTGAGCGGGCAGTCCACGAACTCAAGCACGACCGCCCCCCCGAACAACCCAGCGCAACCAAGGTCGATATCGGGCTCACCGGCATCCTACCCAAGGCCTACATTCCCAGCGACCAGCGCCGCCTTGAGGCGTACCGTCGGCTCGCGACTGCTGCCAATACCGCGCAGCTCGACGCGGTCTGTACCGACCTCATCGAGGCCTATGGCCCCATCCCCAAGCAGGCCGAGCGCCTCCTCGACCTCGCCCAGCTTCGCATTGCCGCGGCTCATCTTGGCGTAAACACCATCACCGTCCGCGAGCGCGATGTCGTCTTCCGATGTGACGACCCGAAACCGATCACAGCCAAACTCGCTGAAGCCAAGGGGCAGGTCACAACCCTCGCGCCCAAAACCCACGACACGATGCACGAGGTCTACTACCGCCCTCCAGAAACTTATTTGGTACCCGAAACCCTCAGCACCATCCTCCGAAATCGGCTCAGCGACACGCCCGAGAGGCAGAACGCCGAGCACGCAGAGGCTTGAACGCGGAGGACGCGGAGGAAAGACATTGTGAACGCGAAGAGCGCGAAGGCGCGAAGGCGCGAAAAAAGCAGCAGCGAGCGAAGTTGGCACGGATTTCCCACTCCGGCTCCCTCTCCCGCGCCCCGCGGGAGAGGGCTGGGGAGAGGGCTCCGTCTCTCCTGCTTCTGCTCTTCACGCCCTTCGCGTTCAAAACATAACTTCGCGATCTCTGCGGCCCCTCTGCGATCTCTGCGTTCTGCCTTATTCCCCCGGCACCCAGATATCCCCCGGCTCTACCCGCACCACCCGCTGCACCTCTTCCCCTGCTGCCACCAGCAGCCGTGCCATCGGCTCGTCCACATGCTCACCCGAGATCGCAAATGTCGAGTGGTGTATCGGCAAGAGTTCCCGCCCGGGCATCCCGCGAAACATCCGCCACACCTGCTCCGGCGTCGCGTGATGATGCGCACTCGGCTCATACGCCCCGATCCCAAAGCACGCAAGGTCCACCGCACCAACCGAGGCAAACTCGTCCGTCTCGGCTGTATCTCCGGGCGCAAGCGTTTGCCGATCCCCGCTCTCGATCATATAGCTGTTGCACCCCCGCACTAGGTCAACAGCCGTCCGCCCGCCCCAGTGCTCCGGCCGAAGCGCACTCACACGCACCCCCCCGACCTCAATCACGCCGTCCCAGTGCAACTCGATGACGCTCCCAAACCCTCTCGGGATGAGCCGTCGCGTGCGCTTCGAGGTAATCACCGTCGCCCCCGCCCGCGCAAGCTGTTCAAGCGTCGGCCGATCAAGGTGGTCGAAGTGCGCGTGTGTGATCAGCACAAGATCAACCTCTGGCAGCCGCTCTACCCCTGCCGGGCTGGGCATCAACCTTGCTGGCCCGATCGTCCTCCTCCCAACCCGAGGCCCGATCCGATCACTCAACACCGGGTCAATCAGGATCGTGGTATTGCCCTGCCGAAGCAGCACCCCCGCGTGCCCGAGCCACGCAGCTGCATACCCGACCTGGGCCGCCTCGCGCAGGTCCACACCCGGCGGCACAGCCCCCAGTGGCGTGGGTATCTCGCCCGCGCGCGCAGCCCCCAGTGGCGTGGGCATCTCACCCGCGCGCGCAGCCCCCAGTGGCGTGGGCGTCTCGCCCGCGCGTGGCACTCTGCTCCGCACAGAGTCAACCACCATCCCCGGCAGCCGATCCACACCAAACCGCCACGCCCCGAGCGCTTTCTGCTGTACCCGCCGCACTCTCTTCTTGCTTGCCACGCCATATTCTACGAAGCCGACGACGGGCTCGTTCAGCAACCAGCCGCAGCAGATTTTTTTACACGCGAGCAGACTCGATCCCCTTCCACCCTGCCTTGATCCCCCTCCGCCCTGCGGAGGGGGTGGCCGAGCTTGCGATGGCCGGGGGAGGTGTGTGCTGCGGCCACATCCGTTCTCTACAATGCTGCAACCCCCAGAGAGCCGACCAATGACCACAATCCTCCGCACCGCAATCCTCCTCACCCTCACCCTCCTCCTCGGCTGCAACACCACCGGTAGCGGCGGCTTCCACCTCCCACGCCCCGACCTCATCGCCCGGGCAGCCACCATCACCCCAGACACAGCCGTCGTGGAAATCCTCTCGCGCAACCCCACCAACGCCCCCCTCTGGCTCCGCCGCCTCGATATCACCCTTTCTGCCAATGGTGCAGACCTCGCTGCCGGCATCTGGGAGGGCGACCGCCTCATCGATGCCGGCACCAGCATCCTCCTCGATATCTCCCTCCCGCGCATCGAGGGGGTCACACTGCCCGCCGATACCCCTGCAAGCACCCAGGGCATCCTCCTCGTCAACACCCGCTACGCCCGCTCCGGCGTCCTCGGCCTCCTCGGCGGCGAGTCGTTCACCTACAAACTCCCCATCCTCATCAACCCCGCCACCCAGCCTTAATCCCCCTCCGCCCTGCCTTTGATCCCCCTCCGCCCTGCGGAGGGGGTGGCCAAGCGCAGCGATGGTCGGGGGAGGTGCATTTCTTACCCCCTTTCTCCCCCGCGCGTGACACGCACCCCGGTTTCTGTCACAATGCACAGATGAACAACCACCCACCCACCATCGACCGCCGCCACTTCCTCGCCCTCGCCGCTGCCGCCGCCGCCACCGCCCAAGCCCGAGGCGCACGCGGGGCGGCCTCCTCCCCCTCCATCCAACCCGCCCCCACCGGCGACTCCCACCGAGGCCCATGCGTCATTGCCTCGGGCAACGGCATGGAAACCGTCGAACTCGCCTTCGACCTGCTGACCAAGGGCACCCGCCCCGTCGAGGCGTGCGTCCGGGGCGTCGCACTCGTCGAAGACAACCCCAACGACATGTCCGTCGGCCTCGGTGGGCTGCCCAACGAAGAGGGCATCATCGAGCTCGACTCGGCCTGCATGGACGGCCCCCTCCACAAGGCAGGCTCCGTCGGTGCGCTCCAGAACATCAAAAACCCGGCTGCGGTCGCGCTCGAAGTCCTCCGCCGGACCGACCATGTGATGCTTGTGGGCGAGGGCGCGCTCAAGTTTGCCCGTCGCATGGGTTTCAAAGAGCAGGACCTGCACACAGAAAAGTCGCGAGCCGCCTGGGCCAGGTGGCGAGCCAACCTCAACCCCAACGACAAATGGCTCGACACCGACCAGATCATCAACTTCAACGAGCCCGCGTGGCAGTCCTCCGACGCACAGGGGGGCGGGCTTTCCAGCCCGCGTTTTTACTCCCTCCCCCTCGCTACCCCTGAGAAGGGCCCACGGGGGAGGGCCGGGGAGCGGGTGCCATCATCTTCCTCCCTCCCACGCGCCCCGTGGGGGAGGGCCGGGGAGGGGGTGCCTTCTTCTTCCCTCCCCCCCCACATCACCCGCGACTCCCACGGCGTCCTCCACACCACAGGCACCATCCACTGCTCAGCAACCAACGCCAACCAGGATGTCGGCTGCTGCACCACAACCAGTGGCCTCGCCTGGAAACTCCCCGGCCGCGTTGGTGATTCACCCATCATCGGGGCCGGGCTCTACTGCGACAACGCTGTCGGCTCGGCAGGCGCAACAGGCCGCGGCGAATCCGTCATCCAGACCGTCGGCTCAGCGTGGATCATCTCAGCCATGGAAGGCGGCATGACCCCGACCGAGGCGTGCCTTGCCGCCTGCAAACGGATCGTGGACCGCACCCGCGAACCCCGGTTCTTTGACGACAACAATCGGCCTCGGTTCAGTGTGACCTATTACGCTGTGCGCAAGGACGGGGCCTACGGGTCGGCGAGCATCCTCAAGGGCGGCCAGGCGGCGGTGTGCGCGGGTGGGAAGGCGGTGAGGCTGCAGAGTGAGTTTTTGTATGAGTGATCCTCTCACCTACGGCGGGTTACACTGACAGTCTCCCCCTTGTGTCACTTCTATGAAGACCTGTGGTTTGTCAAGTCGGATTCGGGTTCCCAGACTTCTATCCGAGCGTGCCGTGTGGCTGCCCATGTGGGGGGTTCGAGGGAAGGAAGCGGCTGCCCCATCTGGCGCCGAGCGTTGAGCCCAAGT
>JAJRZG010000268.1 GCA_024275365.1 Planctomycetota bacterium
ACCGGCAAGCTCGATGCCTTCCTCGACCCGGGCATCATCATCGAGTCCAAAGCCGCCACCACCGCCGCCCGCTTCTCCCTCCCCCCCGAGGCTGCTGGCCCTGTCGAAGACGCGATCGCTGTCCTTCAAACCCTCGGCCAAACCCAGGCCGAGGCTGAGAAAGCCATCGAGCGAGCCTTGCGGGGTGTCGATACAACTTCCATGAGCGGCGAGGAGATCGTCGCCAGAGTCTTCGGCCAATGACCACAACGGAACTGCACCATGCGACACGCCATGATCATGGCCGGGGGCACCGGCACCCGCCTCTGGCCGATGAGCCGAAAGGCACTCCCCAAACAGCTCATCCCCTTCGTCTTCCCCGAGGGCTCGAAGACTCCCTGCTCCCTCCTTGAACTCGCAGCCGCTCGCCTCGAAGGGCTCGTCCCCCCCCAGCGCCGAACCATCTGTACCGGCGAACGCTACCGGGCTGTCATCGAGCAGGCCCTCCCCGACTTTGCCGGCGACCGTATCCTGGGCGAGCCCGAAGGCCGCGACACCATCAACGCGGTCGGCTTCGGGGCAGCCGTCTTCGGCAAGCACGATCCCGACGCCGTATTTGCGGTGCTCACCGCCGACCACATCATCGAGCCCGACTCGGTCTTTCGTGAGGCGATGGACCTGGGATTCCAACTCGTCGAGGCCGACCCCCGCCGGCTCGTCACCTTTGCCATCAAACCGACCCACCCCGCTACCGGCTACGGCTATGTGCAGCGGGGCGACCCCATCGAGGGCTTCGACAGCCGGGCGTTTGCGGTCCGTGAGTTCAAGGAAAAACCAGACCTCGACATCGCAACCCGCTACATCCAATCCGGCGACTACGGCTGGAACTCGGGGATGTTCATCTTCCACGCCCGCACCATCATGGACCTGCTCGCCACATACGCCCCGGTGAGCCACGCTGGGCTCACAAAGATCGCGGACGCCTGGGACACCGACGCTCGCATAAAAACGCTCAACGACATCTACCCCACCCTCCCCAAAACCAGCGTCGATTACGGCATCATGGAACCGGCCAGCCGTGATGACTCGGTCACGATCTGTGGCGTGGACATGGACCTCAACTGGCTCGATGTCGGCTCCTGGCCGGCGTATGCCGAGACGATCGCCCCCGACGAATCGGGCAACCGCGTCCGAGGCTCGGGCGATACGGTGCTCGTCGATTCGACCAACAACCTCGTCATCACCGGGGGCACCGCTTCTGACAAACACGGGCACACCATCGCGCTTGTCGGATGTGAAGGACTGATCGTCGTGCAGACCGATGATGCGACACTCATCATGCCCGCAGACAGAGCGCAGGATGTGAAGAAGGCGCACGAGCGGGTGCGGGAAGACCTGAAGTAGAATGCGTTACCTCTGTATTGATCTTGGTGACAAGCGAACGGGGCTTGCTGTCGGCGACGATATCACCATGCTCGCTACCCCTGTCTGTGTTCTCGAAATCCCCCGCGAGCAGCACGGGGGCAAAGCTCTCCTCAACGCGATCGTGCGCACCATCGACGAACACCTCGGCCCCCACGACCAACTCGTCGTCGGCCTCCCCCTCAATATGGATGGCACCGAAGGCCCCCGGGCAAAGATCGTCCGACAGTTCGTCGCCCAACTTGCCGAGCACACCAGCCGCACCATCCACCTCTGCGACGA
>JAJRZG010000028.1 GCA_024275365.1 Planctomycetota bacterium
CCAATCCGTTTCGTTCGCCCTCCTCGAGCTCCTCGGGCGTGAAGCTGAATGTTGCCACGCTCTCAGCGACCCTCGACCGGAGCATCTGCCTGACCTTGGCAAGCCTGCGACTCACCGTCGGCTCGCTTACCCCGACCGCGGCGGCAACTTCCTTCCCGCTCTGGGCCTCAAAGACGCGCATCCTGAAAATCTCAAAGTCCATAAACTCGCACTCGGATTCGACCTTGCGGATCGCGGCTTCGACCTTGGCCCGGAAGACGGCTGCCTCGTAGGCCTCATCGGCCCCCAGCCCCTTGGCGCTGGTCATCCATGCCTCATCGAGCGAGGCTGACCGCCGCCCTTTGCCGCGTTTGGTTGCCATGCGACGGTCGATCTCATCACCCAGCACATGCTTGGCGATCGCCAGGAGCCAGGTGCTAAAGCGAGCGCCCCGGGAGGGGTCATACCGGTCTATGGAGTTGGAAAGGGCTGCCATGGTCTCCTGAGAGAGGTCGCGGACCGTCTCGGCCCCAATCCGCCCGTTGCCCCATTTCATGAGTTGGGCGCGGACCACTGGCCCAAAGGTCTGCCAGAGCTCAAACCACGCTGCCTGGTCGTTGGCGCGGAGTCGGGCGACGAACGATGTTGTCATCGGGCTGAGCACGCGGGGTTCCTCCCTGATTCCGTCTCTCGGTACGGGGAGCATCGCCAGGTAGTCTGTGCCAGGCCGACCCTTCCCATACATACATTCGGCGAGCAGCCCGGCGGCTTTCGCATACCGGGGGACTCACCAACCTCAAAGGATACCACAACTCCCGCCCGAACCCAAGGTCCGGGAACACCGGGCCAAACTCGTGAGATTCTGTGTGAAGGGTATCCAAACACTGATATGGAAGCCGGGATGGCACTCTCACCAGTATCCAAAGCCCTTGAGTGTGCCTGAATCTCGAGATTCTTGCCCCGGTCTTCATGCGGGTGTGAAAGTCGGCGAACCACCCTCCCAATCACGCTGCTGTCGGACAAGAAACCACGCCGACTCGACGGACCCGCGTTGGGAACGAAGAGACGGCAAGCCAGGACCGATTTGGGCCAGGAGGTTGGACATGTGTTTCATCAAACCAGTAATCTGGGTGTGCGTGGCCGGAACCCTCGCGGCCGGTACCGCAGTCGCCCTCATGGGCCCGCATCGTGCGCAGGCCCTCCTCAGTCAGGCAAAGCACTCGATCAATGTCTCGATCGATGCCAATATCGACGACCCGATCGCCCTGCGTCAGCAGCTCCGCGATCTTGAGTCCCAGTACCCCGGCCGTATCGCCGAGGTCCGGGGCGATCTCGCCGAGCTGACCAGCCAGATCGGGCAGCTCCAACGCGAGCGCACTGTCAGCCAGCGGGTTGTCGAACTGGCAGAAGCAGACCTCTTCGAAATGAAAACACTGCTCACCAAGGCAAATGCTGCCCAGACCGAGAACGGGTTTGCCCTTGTCAAGGTCCGCTTCGGTGAGGAATCGCTCAATGTCGAGCAGGCCTACGCCAAAGCCAACCAGATCAGCCAGCTCCGCAGTGCCTACGCCAGCAAGGCAGCCGACATCGACAGCAACCTGGCGGTGCTCCAGCAGCAGGAGGCCAGGCTCGGCCAGATCCTCGCGCAGCTCGAAGGCGAGCGGGCCGACTTCCAGACCCAACTCTATCAACTGGATCGGCAGGTCGATGCCATCGCCCGCAACGACCGCATGATCGAGATGCTCGAGAAACGCCAGGTCGCGTTCGACAAGTATTCGCGGTATGGCGATGTGACCAGCCCAGATCAGGTCCAGGGCCGGATTGCCAAGATTCTTGCCGAGCAGGAGGCCCGCCTCAACGACCTCTCCCTGACAGCCAACCAGAACTCGTATGAGCAGCAGGCCAAGAACGAGATCGCCCGGCGGGACCTGTCCTATCAGACCCGAATCGGGGCTGAGATCCTCGATCAGGCCGGGAAAGTGCCGACGATCGAGTTTGTGCCCGAGGTTATCGAGATCACACCCGAAACCCCGACAGCCCCTTCCAGCCCGATCGCCTCGAACAACTGACCCTTCCCTCCGCGGCCCTTGAACCCGACCGCGGACGACGCCCCGACCCCCAAAAGGGTCGGGGCGTCTTTCTTTTTTCCACACTTCCCCTCTGGAGTCTTAGGCAGGTGGCGGAAACTGGGTTATGCCGATACCCTATCATGGGTGTCTCTGGCTGCTGCGCGGCGGTCTGGGTCGCTGTGGATGGATTCTGTTTGCTCGTGGGCGCGCGCACACCCCCGGGGCGCGGGTTGATGACCCGCTCCACCTGAGCGAGATTGCCCCCGTGGACCTGAGCCGCTTCCTTCGCCTCTTCAGTGTGGACATGGGTATCGACCTGGGCACCTGCAACACCCTCGTCGCGGTCCGTGGCCAGGGGATCGTCCTCAACGAGCCCAGTGTGGTCGCCGTCCGCAAGGGCACCAACCAGGTGCTCAAAAACGGCGAGGCTGTCGGGTGGGTCGCCAAAGAGATGCTCGGCAAAACACCCGGGTCCATCACCGCCATCCGCCCGCTCAAGGATGGTGTCATCAGTGACTTTGAGATCACCGAGGCGATGCTCGGGTACTTCATCCGCAAGGTCAACGGCCGGGGACGCATCTTTCGCCCTCGCGTGGTCATCTCGATCCCCTCGGGGATCACGGCTGTCGAGAAGCAGGCTGTCTTCAACTCGTCAGAGCGAGCGGGGGCGAGCAAGACCTACCTCATCGAGGAGCCCGTCGCAGCCGCCATCGGTGCGGGGCTGCCCTTTGCCGAGGCAACCGCCAGCATGATCGTCGATATCGGAGGCGGGACGACCGAGGTCGCGATCATGTCGCTTGCCGATATCGCGGTCTGTGAGAGCATCCGCATGGCTGGCGACGACATGGACGAGGCGATCATCAGCTACATGAAACGCACATACAACCTGATGGTTGGTGAACAGACATCTGAGCGCATCAAGATCGAGGTCGGGTCGGCTGCCCCCACGGGGGATGAAACCACAGTCGAGGTGCGCGGGCGGGACATGATCTCCGGCCTGCCCCGCAAAACGACGGTCTCAAGCGAAGAAATCCGCGAGGCGCTCCAGGAGCCGGTCAACGCGATCATCGAGGCGATCACACGCACTCTCGAAAAGGCTGCTCCAGAGCTTGCTGCTGACCTCGTTGAGAACGGCATCACCATGGCTGGCGGCGGCGCCCTGCTCCGAGGCCTCCCCATCGTTGTCGAAAAAGCGACAGGCCTCGAGTGCGTGCTCGCCGAAGACCCGCTCACCTGCGTGGCCCGAGGCACCGCCCTCTTCCTCGAAAATATCGACGAGTGGAAGGACACACTCGAGACCAACATGGAAATGTAACCCCCCCACCCCCACCCATTCTCATCGATGGCTCCTCCTCCAGGTGAGCCCCGCAAACCGACTCACGAGTGAACCACGATGGCGCGACATGCGCACCAGCACAACGCCTACGACAGGCTGCTGCCAGCCGCAGTGGTGCTGCTGCTCATAGGGTCGTTCCTTCCCGGGCGCATCCTTATCCCGGTCTCGTGGATGGGCGAACTCCTCGGGATGGTCGCAGCCCCCGTCTCCCAACCGTTGCGGACCGTCGGCGGCTGGCTCGCACCGCCCAGTGCCGGCGAAGCACTCCCCGAAGAGCTTGCCCTCCTGCAGAGGCAGGTCAAGGAATACCGCACCCTCTATGAGCGGGCCCGGGAGCGCAACTCCGACCTGCTCGCCCAGATGGAACAGCTCAAGCTCATGGTCGAGCTCAACCCCTCGGTCAGCACCCGCCTGCTCAACGCCCCCGTCATCGGCTCCACAAGCGACCCGTCCAATGCCCAACTCCTCATCCGTGCGGGCACCAAGCTGGGTATCAACAAGAACGATGTTGTTGCGGTCGAGGGTGTCCAACTCTTTGGCTCAGTACGAGATGCTGGAGCCCGGACGAGTTGGATCATGCCCATCACGGCCAAAGCCCAGGAGCATATCAAGGGCAAGGTCATGATCGAGGACGGGCGAGGAATCGCCTGCTCGCTCAAGTCTGTCGGCGATGGCACCCTCCGGGGGGATGTCGCCTACGACGAATCGGACACCGAGGCGGTCTCACTCGTTGCGGTCGGGCAGACCGTCCGCCTCGATGACGGGCAGTGGCCCGCGAGCGCACAGATGCTCGTGCTGGGGTTGGTTGAATCGGTCGAACCCGCGCCGGACTCGCCGCTCCGCCCGGTAATCGTTGTCCGGCCTCTGATTGCCCTTGAGCGCGTGACTGAGGTCATCGTCCGCATCAACCCCATGCCGGACAATCCGGATGAGGAGGACGGCTCGTGAACTGGGTTGTCTTCACACTCGGCGCGTGGACCATGCTCGGCTTTGAGCAGGGGTTCAAGGGGTCACTCAGCCTGGGTACCACATCTATCGCGCCGAGCTTTTTGGCGGTGTATGCGGTCTTTATCGCAAGCTCGTCGCCGCCCCGGGCTGCCCAATGGGGGTGCCTCATCCTCGGGGCGCTCATGGATCTCAGCTCGCCGATCGCCCGGATCGACTCGACCACACTCTTTACCCTGCTCGGCCCCAATGCTCTAGGTGCGCTCCTGATGTGCCAACTCGTGCTCGCAATCCGCGGGCTCATGTTCCGTCGAAACCCCCTGACCATCGCGTTCCTCTCGTGCGTCGGGTTTGCGTTGTGGCAGGTGGTGGTGACCGCGATCTTCTCCATTCGCCACATCGCGGGCGATCCGACTGCATGGGCACCCAATGCCGAGCTCGGTGCCCGCTTGGGGTCGAGTGTCTATACCGGCATTCTCGCCCTGCCTGTCTCGCTGGTGCTGATCGTGCTGATGCCGATGTTTGCGTTCCAGTACATCCCCTACCGGATCACACATCGGCGGTAGGGCATCTTGCTTCGGTGTATTCCTCTGTGTGGGCGTGTCGCACGCCGAGGCCGGATATAGTCCAGTTCCATGATCCCTGCAATTGTCTTTGATGATGGCTTCGGGCAGCTCGCCCCACTGACTGACCTCCGAGCAGCCTTCGATGTGCGGACGGGGGCTCTGACCACACTCGAACGGCTCCGGCTCTCACTCGGTCTTGAGATCGTCGCGCTCTATGTCCCTGAACAGCTCGAAGGCGTCACAGCTGAGGCACACGATGTGCCCATCAACCGCATGCCGATCAAAGAGGGTGAGGTCTTCCTCATTAATGGCCGATGCCCCCTGCCGCCGGATGAACTCCGAAACCCAGAGACGGGTGTCGTCTACCTCGACCCCGCCAACAGCCGACCCATCGGCGGGCGGCTGAACTTCGTTGATGCGATCCGGGTCCTCGTCGGTGAGATGCCTGATATCCCCACGATCACCCTCGATGGCCCCGTCCTCATGAACCGCCCGTGGCACTTCCGCACCGTCCGCGACCAAGCCATCCGCTTTGATCTTGAACTCATCAGAAAAACCCGGACCTTCCAGCCAGTACCCGAGGGCGTGCTCGTCATCGGCGACCCGGCGGATGTGCTCCTCGACCCGACGGCCACCATTTATCCCGGCGCGACGCTCGATGTCGAGGACGGGCCCATCGCGATCGCGGGCGGGGCGGTGCTGCGGCCGGGGGCGGTTGTCGGCAGCCCGACCGCCATCGGGCCATTCAGCATGATCCGCGAGCACGCCGTCATCCGGGGCAACTCGGCCTTTGGACCCCACTGCAAGGTCGGGGGTGAAGTTGCAGGCGTTGTTTTCCAGGGCTACACCAACAAGGTCCACGAGGGGTATATCGGCGATTCCTGGATCGGCGAGTGGACCAACCTCGGAGCTGGCACGACCAACTCGAACCTGCTCAACACCTACTCCGAGATCGTGAGCCAGGCCACACCCACCGGCAAACGCGAACGCACCGGCGAGTCGTTCCTCGGGGCGATGATCGGGGACCATGTCAAAACGGCCATCTGCACACGCATCATGACCGGCTCGGTCGTCGGCACCGGCTCGATGTGGGCTGCCCAAAAGGCGATCACCGGCTGCCTCGAACCCTTCGCCTGGGTCACTGACGCCGGGCACCGCCACTACCGGCTCGAGAAGTTTCTGGAGGTGATGCGGGCGGTGATGGCGAGGCGCGATGTTGAGCCGAGTGATGCGTATCTGGCGAGGTTGGCAAGACTGCATCAGGAGTCGGAGACAACCGACTGATCGTGGGACCGGCTTCCAACCGGTGCGAAGCCAACCACACTTCCTGGCTTCGGAACAGCCCGGCTTGGATACAGAATATAGAACCCACCAAAGTACAGGGGTAGGGGCTTTCCAGCCCCCTGCCTTGACACACACACTAGGGTTTGGCAGAACACGGGCTGGAAAGCCCGCCCTCCTGTAGTATTGGTTCAAGCCGCGGGCTGGAGACCCCCACACACACGCGAAAATGGAAAACCAACGCACCGGCTGGAAGCCGGTGCCACAGGGCCACAGACACTACGATGTCGGTGATGCAAACCCTCTACCTCATCGACGGCTACGCCCAGTTCTTCCGAGCCTACGACGCCATCCGCACGCCCATGACCAGCCCCGTCACCGGCGAGCCGACCAACATGTCCTTCGGCTTTGTCGGGATGCTCTTAAAACTTCTCCGAGGCGAGGGGCAGGTCGGGGGGCCGCCGGACTATGTCGCGGTCGCGCTGGATGTCTCTGGCGATCGGGGTACCTTCCGCTCACAGATCTACCCCGAATACAAAGCCAACCGCGACGAGCCGCCGGATGATCTCAAACCACAGGTCGAGCGGGCACTCGCCTTGCTGCGGGCAATCGGCGTGCCGGTGATCGGGGCGGAGGGGTTCGAGGCCGACGATGTGATCGCCACGCTCGCCACCACCTTCAGCACGCAGCACCCCGATGTCCGCGTCCGCATCATCAGCAAGGACAAAGAC
>JAJRZG010000269.1 GCA_024275365.1 Planctomycetota bacterium
AACATACGCCTGTCGCGGCCGCATGTGGTTTCGCCTCTCGCGGCTGTGGCGCAGGCACTCGGTTAGCTTCTAAGCGAAGGCTCACCGGGCACCTCCAGCGATCACCGGGTCGAACGGATAGCGGTCGCCCGGAAGTGGCGGTAGAATAACTGGGATTGGGATTGGCCTCAGATGGTCGGGCAATCGGGTATACCGAATGCCGTCATCCTTCGGGCAGGGAGTGGGCGGAGGAGGGAGCCTGTTTTTCTTGCTCTTCTTCTTGCTCTTCTTCTTGCCCTGTGAATTGGATTTCGACGATTTCATCTTTTTCTTTCTGCCGTCGAGATTGATCGGAGTGAAGTCGATTCCCAAGCCGGGATGGTGGCAAGGTAGACTTGGTAGCTCTCACTCAGACTGGTACATGAAATCAAGGCAGGTCATCTGATGGTGCGATAACGAGAACGACACGAAAGCTGTAAAAACCGCCCTTGACTCCACCCTTCGTTGGCAACTGCCACTCACGAGCCATTGCAAAGGCCTCTCGGCCACGCATCACCTTCCCTCGTAGTGCTGTCGGGTCATCGTCCTCCCCTTGCGCGGGGCCTTGTGGATCAATCTTGTCTTCTGAGTCGTAGTGATCCTGATACCAGTCTTGACACCACTCGGCAATTGAACCACCACCCATGCCGATTATACCTTCCGGGGTGGAGTTGGCCGTGAATGCATCAACTGATGCTGGAGGATCCTGCCAGCCTGTGCCATAATCCACATCTGCCCGAAACACATTGCCCCATGGGTATTTCCTTCCCTCTTTCCCCCGGGCTGCCCACTCCCATTCAGCTTCCGTCGGCAGTCGGTACATCAGGCCCGTGCGGCGGTTCAGCCATTGACAGAATGCCACGGCACCCGTGTACGGAACTGTGTTAATTGCAGCGTCACGCATACCTTCCGCAGGCTTGTATCTCCCCTCATCCTTGCTCACCCGTGCCCAGCGATTAAGAACGACATAGGCGCTAGGATTATCAATGTCGTTCAGAAACGCACAGTACTGTGCGACAGTGACCTTGGTGCGTCCAAGATAGAATCGCGTGGAAATGGTTGTATTGCGCAGCGGCCCGGCATCATCGGTGCCCACGCTTCCATGCCCAACGATTATCCGAGCGTAGTGCCCCAGGTCGCCACCCAACCGATATTCAGGATCACCCATGTTAAAAGTTCCGGCAGGAATCAGTACAAACTCCATCGACGGCATGTCCCCCGTCTGCACGGTCAACGAGGTATCAGGCTCAGTCGCTTGTGATTGGTTCTCGATCTGTCCCGATGCTCCAAAAGCAGACACAAAGGTGATGCATGCATTGGCACACATCATCTGCACAGCAGCATATGACAGTGCGATTAGCGGCAAGATGTTACTGCGCATCTTGCGAATTGGACTATCGCCCGTCTTAGCGAGCGCATGTCGAACAAGCAGATAGCTGATTGGCACCATCGCATGCCTCCTTTCCAGGCGGTTGGGGCTCGTCCGGCTCATCAGGGTCGGGGCACTCCGTCCACCAATCTTGCGGACCGGCCGGATCCCACGGGACGGGGAGCGTGCACGGCCCATATGGCCTGTCTGTTCCCGGTCCCTCCGGGGTCTCGGGAGCAATGCCTCTGTCTTTGCAGCAGGATTCACAACTACTTGCATCCGCGACGGTTTCTCCACACTGCCGACCTTGCTCGTTATCCCACCAGTCGGATGGTTGGCCTGCGCTTCGGCACGAGTCTCGAAGGAAGTCTCGAATACTTGATGGGAGGTTATCCCAATAGCCACACTCAATAACATCTCGTGCCAATCGGCACAGACGAGCATCTAATCTTTCTTTTTCTCGACTATGCTCTTCCGCTTCGTCGCGGCTGAGGTATTTGGTCATCCGGCAGTTCCAGACGCAGTGTTGGAATGGATTCTCAGGGTGGTACCCGCCGGGAATGAATATTGAGGGGGTGCTGGGAATGAGGCGTCTCAGAGAATCAATGGCATCAATAATGTTTTTGATAAGTGAGCCAAGGTCGCAGCCACCACTGCCGCAACTGCTGGAAGATGCCATCACGCATGCATGTCCATACGGGTCCGTGGCAACCAAAGAGAAGCTGCGGACATACTGGTACAAACTCATCCCGTCGACATACCCGAGCGGGTCTCGCCGCGTCCAGCGCCCGACATCGGCGTCGTAGGCGCGGTGGCGGATGTGGTAGATGTGCCTTCCCGCGCCTTCGAAGGTCGGGTCGTACTCGTAGCCAGCGTAGCCGCGGCGGTTGTTCACGGCACTGCTCGACAGCACGCCACGGCCCAGCGTCTGGTAGCCGCCCGTGATCGAGTTGGCGTGCACCGCATCGCTCGAATCCACATCGCCATCAAGCTCGGCGTCCATGCGCACATCGTAAGCCCCGCCCTGAATGATCGCCGCGGCATCGCCTGCGTCCCAGTCGCCGTCGGAGTCCGTGTCGCCCGCGGGCAGGGCGAACGGCACGCCGTAGGCCGAGTACTTGACCCACTCGACCATCTTACCGGAGTCGGTGAGAATCGCCGACATGTCCGCCCGCCAGTTCTGGCAGGAGTACCGCCGTTCCTCGCGGGTTCCGTCGGCCTGTTCGTGCCAGGCGGTATTCGCGTCTCGGTCGCGCAGGATCACGCTGTCAATATACGAGGAGGAGCCGTAGCCGCCAAGCCCGGCGTTGTGGTGGACGAAGACCTCCTTGGGGTTTGCGTCATCGTCGCGGAAGGTCGCCACGATGCGCCAGTTGTCGTCGTAGCAGAAGTAGTACCACGGGTCGTTGGCGTCCACCACGCCG
>JAJRZG010000270.1 GCA_024275365.1 Planctomycetota bacterium
CCGTTGCCGTCCATGTCGGCCGAGCTGTCCATTGCGTTCCAGGCGTTGAGGAAGGCGAGGAAGTCGAGCGTAGTGACAACGCCATCGCCGTCAAAGTCGGCCTGGCAGGACTCATCGGCAATCATCGCGGTGATCGCAAGCCCCGTGTCATACACATGCTCGATCACGCCGGTCGCGGGGTTCATGCGGTGGACCTTGCCGTCGCTGCCGGCGATGAAAACACTGCCATCGACATACGCAATCCCAACACTGTCCGAGGCAACACCGAAGGTGCCTTTGTAGTTGCCGGTTGTGGCATCATAGAAGTAGACAAAGCCTTCGAGCGTCCCGATGATGAGGTCGATGCCATCGGTGATCATCGAGTTGACGCTCCCGCCGCAGGCTGTGAAGAACTCGAAACTCATCTCCCCCACCGGCGACGCGTAAACCGCTGTGCTCCAACTCCCGGTGAAGATCGTGTTTCCAAAGAGCAGCGTCGCCTGGAGCGGATCGTTGATGTAGTAAGTATCAATCAACGACCCGTCAGCCGCATCGAGCCACTGCATGTCACCCAGAGCGGTTGTCAGATAGAGCGTGTTGCCCCACCGCGTCAGCGAACGGGGCTCGCCCTGGGTCAGGAAGCCGTCCTTGGTGATGCCGGTATCGAGATCAACACGGAAGATTCGACTGCCGGAGGTTGCGACGAAGACATCCCGGCCCTGGATCGCCATCCCCTCGACCGGGCCGCCGCCCGCGATCGGGTTGTCGAGCACGCCCGTGTCGGTGTCGAGGTGCCAGATGAGGCCGTGCTCGCCAGCGACATACAGGTCACCAGCCTGGGCAGTTGCCGTGAATATGCCAGCAAGAACGAATGAAATGAGGCGTGTTGCGGTGTATCGGCGAGGCATCGTGGGTCTCCATAGAGGTGTTGCTGTCGCTCCAGCCTACTGGAGTGTCATCGAACTGCAGCATCATCCGTCCCATTTTGTCAACTGGTGCCCCACCAAATGGTGGGATGCCCTCGGAATCCTCGTTCTTTGGGCCTTCACTGATGCACTCAGCCATACTTACCGGGCTTTGGAAGCTCTCTGCCCACAAACAGGGCCATCAGCTCTCCGCGTGACGAAACCGCATAGTGCCGATAGACCGCCAGCACATGCTCATGCACCGTCGCCCGGCCCAGCCCCAGCCGATCGGCGACATCCTGCTCGTTAAGGCCTTCGAGGAGACCCTCGAGGACCACCCGCCGCCGAGGGGTCAGGTCTGAAAGCAGAGGCTCAGAGGCCGATGCCAGGGCATTGCCAATCATGCCGCCGATCTCCTCATGCACGACCCGTACGATCCACCATTCCCGCCTCCCAAAGCCCGGCTCCCCCTCGGCCCGATGGATCCAGAGCGTGTGCCACAGGTCTCCAAAGGGCAGCCTCTGGATGGAAATGATGTAGTCGTCAATCCCGACGCGCTTGTGCCTCTGGTTGTAGGTTTTCGAGCGGTACCACGCCTTGCGACCCCAGAGTTGGTCGCGGGTGCGGGTGACAAACCGCTCATCCTTGCCGATCAGCGCGGGGTACTCAGGCGTGTGCTCGATGGGCACATTGAGTGCATATTCGAGCCAGAGTTGTTCGGCTTCGGCGCTGGGCCACCCGATGCGCACCGTCCCGAGTGAGTGCTCGTTGCCCGACCCGAAGTGCCGCATGTTGCCGCTGATCCCGACCTGCGCGCCGAGCACATCACAGAGACCCGTAAGCAGGGACTCCTGCCACGCGATGAGGTCTGCGCCGAGGTCTCGACACTCGCCCACGATCCGATACGCAGCCCGGATGTCTCGTGGCTTGAGCCGATCCGCCCCGCTCACTCGCCCTGCCAGAACGGGCCACCACCCCCACCACCCGGCCCACCCCCGACCACGCCGGTGACGGGCTGGTTGACAAGGTCATCCACCATCGAGATGCCGGTATCGACCCCGAGGCTGACATAGCGCCGTCCGTTGACGACCTTTGCTGAGGTCTGCGCCGCCGGCCACCATGGATAGCCCCCAAGCTTACGATGGACAAAGTCTGGCGCGCGCACAAGCAGGTTGCTCTGGAAATACCGGATCGAGGCTGTCCCGCCACCGGTGAGCCAGGTCTCGGGCTCTACAAGAGCCTCGATGATATCGATGATGTCTTGTGCGCGGTCATCCTTGGTGCGGCGGTCCCTGTCCTGGTTCTGCTGTTGGGTGTTGGTGAACGGGCTCTGCCCACCGCTGCCACCCCGCGAGCTCTGCAGCACGCTCTGGAGGTCAATCGTCGGCGATTCCTCGTAATCGGGGATCTCCCAGAGCAGGTCATTGATCGGGTAAACTTCGAGCCTGGCGCGCCTGGCGAGCAGCTCCTTTGGGCCGCACTCGATCGAGCCCCACTCGGTCATCTGCCAGGTGTTGCCACCGGAATAGACCGCCGACTCGGCCCCGACTTTTTCGAGGACCATCTCGAGGAGCTTGAGGGCCGACACCCGCTTGGCTTTGAGAGAGACGAGCGAGTCCTTGTCGAGCCCATCGACGGACTTGTCGTCGATCCAGATCGGCTCCATGTCTGCGCCGGTGATCTCGGTGATGAACGAGAGCACATCCTCAAGTCGATGGTCCTGGAAGTTGACCTCCGGGATCTGCCGCATCATCTTGCTGAGGTTCGCACGCTTGAGCTGCGTTGTGCTTGGGGCCACAGCCGAACTCGAGGAAATGGAATCCTGCGCGAGGGCCGGGGCTGCGGTGCTGGAGAGCACACCCACTACCAAAGCCACGAGCACGCCAGCAACTGTCTGAACATTCGATCGGACCTGCATCGGAGGCCTCCTTGTATGGGGTGATGCGTCATGAGACCCGACGGGCTCGGTGGACCTCATCGGCTGTCTACTCCGACAGCCTCGAACCAACCATGTATGCACTGTACTCGACGCTTGAAGGATACAGAAGTTTCATCATCTTGTTCATTGATTCGCGTTGATCGTGTTTCGTTTGGGATTCTTTCCCGAGGTGGTGCCGGGTGTGTGCCCTTCTTCCGGTTCCTTGTACGGGATGACCCCCAGGCAGGATGCACCACCATTTGCCAACTGCTGTACAAAAAAGTACTCAATCTGGAGAGCCCACTCAGGATCACCCCGTGTGGTGTCGATAACTCTGACCCCGGGAAAGACCCCCAAGAGCCCAGGCCAATGTTCGTGCACAGACACGCGCAGAAATGACGCAACCTGCCGCGATTGTGATGCAAGACCCCGAAACTCCCGCCTCGGCAACGAGTCGGCCGATGCAGCCAGCGATGCCCCACTGGGGGCTTCAAGTCACCACACACTGTCCAACTTTGAGAGACACACACAGAAAGGTCAAGACATGAACACCGCATTCCCCAATCCCACCACCCCCTTTGGTTCTTTCCCCACCGGCTCCTTCCCCGCGAACACGCCCTGGAACTGGAACTCCAACAGCCACTTCAACAACTTCAACCAGTGGCAGCCCCCCTTCGGCTCACACCAGCCGTTCTTTGGAGGCAACACCTACCCCACCAACAACTGGATCGATCAGAACTCCTGGAACAGCCAATACCCCTCGTTCGGGTTCAACCAGTTCGGGTTCAATCAGTTCGGGAACAACCCGTTTGGGTATAACACCTTTGGTGCCAGCCACCCCTTCTTCGGGTATGGCTCACACCCCAGCAACTCCTGGTCTGGCAATGACCAGTTCAGCAACCACTTCAACCCCAACCACTCTGGCTTTAACCAGAACTGGAACCACAACTCCTTCTCTCCCTGGAACGCCTTCAACAACAACTGGAACCACACAAACACCCCCTTCTTTGGGTTCAACACCCAGAGCTTCGGCTTCAACCAACCCTGGAGCAACGGGTACAACTCTCCCTCGATCTTCAACAACGGGAACACGCCTTGGTTCAATAACACTCCCTTCTGGAACAACAACCCCTTCTGGAACTCCAACACTCCCTCCTGGAGCTCCCCTTCCTGGAACTCGACCAACTGGAATGCCAACAGCCCCTTGAACCAGTCCATGCCCAACTTCAACCAGACCCCCTACAACACCAACAGCCCCATGACCAACTCCAACACCCCCGCGACCAACAACGGCTACCCCACGCCGTTCTCTAACGGGGTCAACACCCCAGCGGCGTGCAGTGGGCGTGACGCGGCCTGATCGCCCGCATACCTGCACACCTTCATACCCGTACAACACAACGCAACCCGGCATCATGCCGGGTTGTTTTTTGTCTGCTCCCAGGACTAGAGGTGCTCTGGACACCCAGCCACGAACGGAGCCCCGAGCGCAAGCGACCGGTTTCAGTGGATCGGCATGTGCTGGCACACACCAACCCGTCGCTTCCGCTCAGGGCTCTCTTCATCCGGCCTTTTCCCGCTGCAATGCACGAGTATTTTCCGGGATGCGCATGAAAAGGTCTTCGGGCCTCAGCCCATCTCTTGCACTATGCTGCGAGATGTCGTTTCCCATGGTTCCCGCTCTGGATAAAGGCCTCTGCAGCAGCCGCTGTCAGTGGCTTGGCGAAGTGGTATCCCTGCCCCCACTTGCACTCAATAGACTGCAACGCCCCGACGATGTCCTCGCTCTCGATGCCTTCTGCAACCGTGTTGATCCCGAGGTTTTCAGCGAGTGCTGTGATCGAGGCAACCACAGCAAGCAGGGAGCGGTTGCCATCGAGCGCGACAATAAAGGACCGGTCAATCTTGAGCATATCGATCGGGTACTTGTGCAGCGTGCTCAGCGAGGAGACCCCGGTCCCGAAGTCGTCCATCGCGATGGAGAAGCCGTGATCGCGCAGATTCTCAAGCAACGGTATAATATGACCGGTGTCATACGCGATCGTGCTCTCGGTGATTTCCAGTTTGAGTTCGCCCGGCTGAAGACCATGCTGGCGTTGGCACTCAAGGGCATTATCGAAAAACGAAGCCTCCAGCAGTTGTCGCTTTGAGACATTGACATTCATTGTCAGGATACGCTTCTTTCCGAGCGTTCGGTTCCACTCGGCGATCTGCTGGGCCGCGGTGCGGAGCACCCACAGCCCGATCTCGACAATCAGTCCCGTGTCCTCGGCAATCGGGATGAACTCGACCGGGCTCACCACGCCGCGCTCGGGGTGCTCCCAGCGGATGAGCGCCTCGAATCCTGTCAACTCCCCTGTGTCCAACTCGACGATCGGCTGGTAGAGCAGGCGGAGTTCTTCGTTGGCGACTGCGGTGCGGAGACCCTGCTCGAGCGTCAGACGACTCATGGCGGCGGCGTGCATCTTCGCGTCATACTCGACCACCTTGCCCCTGCCTGAGTCCTTGGCCTGATACATCGCGGCATCGGCATCGCGGATCATCTCGCCGGCTTTCTCGTAGCGACGGTCACTGGTGACCATGCCGATGCTCGCGGTTGAAACGACCAGGTGCTCACCGATCTGGTGTGGCTCAGCGAAGACACTCAGGAGCCTCTCGGCTCGTTTGCGGGCATCCATAAAGTGTGAGAGATTGGTGAGCAGCACGACAAACTCATCCCCACCGAAACGCGCGACCATGTCGGTTTCTCGAAGCTCCTTGCGGAAGATGTCCCCGATATCACACAGCAGGGCATCACCCGCATCGTGTCCCAGGCTGTCGTTGACAACCTTGAACCGATCGAAGTCAAAGAAGAGCACCGCAAACTTCCCCCCATCTCGTCTGGAGCGTTTCATCGTCTGATCCAGGTGGTCCAGGAAAACCCTTCGGTTTGGCAATCCGGTAAGCTTATCTGTTGTGGCGAGTTCGGCGAGCTGCTCCATGACTTCCTGTGTCGCGGCCGCCGCCTGCTTCTCTCGATAGAGCGCGTCGATCATCATCTCACTGTTCTCGCGGAACTCCTCCTCGGCCTTTTTGCGGTCCGTAATG
Source organism: Planctomycetota bacterium (assembly GCA_024275365.1). GTDB lineage: Bacteria > Planctomycetota > Phycisphaerae > Phycisphaerales > UBA1924 > PNC22. Next base: position 5,890 of record JAJRZG010000270.1, read on the forward strand.
TCGCGACCAATCGCGGTGAACAAATGCCGCTCAGTGCCAACGATCTCTTCAACTGCCAACTCCAGAGGGAACTCCGACCCGTCCTTTCGCAAGCCCTGCACCTCGATAGTCTGGCCGAGGATGCTCGGGATGTGATCTTTGTTGTACCGAGCGAGCCCCTTCAAGTGCGCACTCCTGAGGGAGGGGGGCATGAGCATGGTCACACTCTGGCCGATAACCTCGGTGGCTGTGAAGCCAAAGGTGCGCTCCGCAGCCGGATTGAACTCCCGCACGATACCCTTGGCATCGATTGTGACGATGGGGTCGGGCATGGACATAAGGACAGCCCGGATGTAGGTCTCGCTCTCTGCCAACGCCGCGGTACGCAGCTCAACCTTCTGCTCAAGAGAGGCATTCAGAGATCGCACATCCGCCGCGTGAAACTCCGCCTCTTCCGTGCGCTCGCGGAGTTGTTCGACCAGATTCGAGAACGCACGCCCGAGCCGTCCGACTTCATCCTTCCCTGAAATGGTGAGCCGGACATCCTTCACTCCCGAAGCCAACTCGTCCGCTTGCGCCGTCAAAGCCCGAATGGGGCGGATCAATCGACGAACCACGAGTACGCATATGCCACAAGTGGCAAGCACCGCCACAAGAGAGACTGCGGTGGTCTTTGCACGGAGACCCGCGATCTCTGCCAAGACATCCTCCTCATGCGCCGTCATGATGAGCGCAAGGAACCGATCACTCCCGCCCAGCGGCACGCGACCGACAACATGCACTTTTTCGTCCTCTGTGTTCCAGACGACCCCATCTCGGCCACCAGTCAGACTCTTCCAGGCCTGTGGATGCTCATCGGGTATCCCAGGAGAATCCGCATCAAACTCGAAGCCCCACTGACGCGCCGGGTCAGGGTGCCGAAGGATTCCCCCTGCCTCGTTGGCGAGCGAGACCTCAAAGACACTGTCGCGTTCTATGAGGTCTGTGATCTCCCCACCATCTGCACTGATCACAATGATGCCGACTGGGCCGGTTGGCTGCCCCGTATCCGTTTGGTATACCGGTGCGACAGCTCGCAGGGTGGGTTGCCATGGTTGCTCTATGACCCCTCGATCGCGGTTGAGCTCGATCGGTGATACGAAGGTTTGCCCGGGTCCGAGCAGTTCACCGGCGACAACATAATAGTCCCTGCCACCCTTCTCCTGCAGATCGTCCCCCCTGACGAACCGGACGGAGCCATCGGCGTGTTCGGGGGCATCAACTCGAACCAGTTCAATCCTGTTGTCTCCGAGTCCGATCAGCCGCATCTGCAAGTATCCCCTCGACTTGACCATCACGCCGAAGACCCGTTCGAGTTGGCGGTGCCAATCCGCTTCAGTCATGTTTGCTGCATCGTCGTAGCCACCGTTGGCCCTGGCCCGCATGACCCCCGACACCGCTTCGGACTGGCTGACCAAGAGCGCATCGTCGCGTATCTGGTCAAGCGCACCAGACATCCTCTCGACTTGTCGGCTCATCGACTCTTCCATCGAGTGAACCGTCGCGTTGATCAGGAGTGCTCGTGAGTCTTGAAATGAGCACCAGCTCGCCGCAGCCACAGCGAGGATCGTGGAAGTTGCCGCGACGATCGTGAGTTTCCACACAATCGATATCCCGGGACAGTCACGATACGCCCTGAACATCTTCCACCTCATGGTTCACGCCTGTTGGCGTATCGCTCAGTTCATCCATGCTTACACGATCTGTGCGGTCATCCTCCGCAATGAGGGCACGGAAAGTCGACCAAAATATCGGCAATTCAACCCGAGGACTTTTCCCCTCCCCCCGCTTGGCGAGTTCCACGACCCACCCAATCGGCGCAGCCCTACCCCATGTCGATATAACTCCCCGCGGACCGCTCACGGCTGCGGGCCGTTCACCGCTCGGACCGAGCAGCAAGACTGGCCATCTGCAACTCGACCCGCTTGGTTACTCTCACGCAACCTGGGAGAGGAAACCAAGGCAGGTCTCGTCAAACAGAGCCGCGAGTACAAGCGACCGGTTTCGTGGGATCGGCATGTGCTGGCACACGACAACCCGTCGCGTGCGCTCAGGGCTCTGTTGATCCGGGTAGATCCGGACTTCCCGCTGCGACGAACGAGTTTTTTCCGGGTTCCGTATTAGAACCGTTAGTTCTGCTTCGGTGTATAAGGAAGGCATGAGAACCACACTGCTCCGCCTCATTGCTGTCGGTCTTCTCGCTTCCACACTCCTCGGCCAGTCCGACCCGCCAACCCCCTAGCTCACGCTGCAAGAGATCGAATATGGTGCCAGCGATACACCGATCCGAGCGGGGACAATGCGGGTGTGGGAAAACCGGGAGACCCGGGAGGGACGACTTCTCTCACTCGAAGTCATTGTGCTGCCAGCAACCGGGAGCGACCCCTCGCCGGACCCCGTCTTCATCTTCGCTGGCGGCCCCGGACAAGATGCCACCACGATGGCCAACCAGTGGGCGCACCATTGGATGCGCGCGCAGCGGGACATCGTGCTCATCAGCCAGCGAGGCACCGGGGGCGACAACCGGCTCTGGTGCGACCTGCCTGGGTCTGACGCTGACTTGCAGGGGTATCTTGAGCCGATCTTTTTGGAGGAGACATTCGGGCCGTGTCTTGAGCAACTGGCCGAGCAGTACGACCTCACCCAGTATGGCACCGCCAACGCGGTGGACGACATTAACGAAACCCGCGAGGCACTCGGGTATGACCAGATCAATCTCTATGGCGGGTCGTATGGCTCGCGGGCAGAGCTTGAATACATCCGCCGCCACCCGGAGACGGTGCGGACCGCGATCCTCAACAGCGTCGCGCCGGTTGCCTTTCTCAACCCGCTCTATCACGCCTGGGGGGCGCAGCACGCGCTGGAACTGATCCTTGAGGAGTGTGCTGCCGATCCGGATTGCAACGGGGCGTATCGCGTCATCCGCCCGGGCAGGGGGCCTCAGTACATCCGCGAGAGCTTTGCGGAAGTCATGCGGGTGCTTGACGAGGGGCCGGTGACGACCAGTGTGTTGAACCCCAGCACCAGGCGGATGGTCGAGGTCGAGCTGAGCAAGGAATCGTTTGGCGAGGCGTTGCGGGTCATCATGTATTACGACCGCTCGCAGGTGCCGTTCCTGATCGATCAGGCGGCGAAGGGGGATTTTTCGCACTTTGCCGAGCAGGGGATCGCTGCCAACCGTGGCATCCGGGAGATGCTGGCGTTTGGGATGCTGCTGTGTGTGACCTGTTCGGAAGACCTCGACCGGATCACCGAGGAGATGATCCTCGCAGAGACGGGGGGCACCTTCCTCGGCGATGGGCGTGTGCGTCGGCAGCAGGCGGTCTGTGCATTCTGGCCGAGGTCGGACCTGCCGGGGGATGCAGCCGACCCCGTGACGCTGGATGTGCCGGTGCTGCTGCTGAGCGGCCGATACGACCCGGTGACGCCCCCCCGCTGGGGTGAGGAGGCTGCGAGCCACCTGCCGCAGGGGCTGCATGTGGTCGGGCCGGGCTCGCATGGGCAGGGCGGACAGTGCATTGATTCGATCATGGCTGAGGTGCTTGAGCGGGGTACGGTGGCCGGCGTGGATGTGAGTTGTGTGGCTGGGCTCTCCCCATCGCCATTCCGGCTGCCCGATACCGATGGCCGCCAGCCTGGTGTCGGGGGCCGATTGGAGTAAGGGCGAGTATCATCCGCTCTATGCCCGAACGAGTCCGCATCACCGATGTCGCCCCACGGGACGGCTTGCAGAACGAGGCGGGGCTTGTCCCGACCGAACAGAAGGCTGCACTTGTGCGCGCGCTGGCCGGCTGCGGCCTCGATGAGGTCGAGGTGACGAGTTTCGTCAGCCCCAAGTGGGTGCCCCAACTGGGCGATGCCGCCGAGCTGTGCGATATGCTCGCACAGGACAAGCCCGAAGGGGTCGTCTACTCAGCACTCGTCCCCAACGAGCGGGGCATGGCTGGCGTGCTGGCAGCCAACGAGCGGGCGGGGTTTCGGCTGATCGACAAGGTCGGGATCTTCACCGCTGCCAGCGAGAGTTTCAGCCAGAAAAATACCAATGCGACGATCGCCGAGACGATCGAGCGGTTTCGGCCTGTGGTGCGGTTGGCTCACGAGCAGGGGATCGCGGTGCGTGGGTATGTCTCGTGCGTGATTGCCTGTCCTTTCGAGGGGGTGATCGAGCCTTTGGCGGTGGCGGCGGTCGCAGGGCAACTGGTCGCCTTGGGTGTCGAGGAGATCGACCTCGGGGACACGATCGGTGCGGGGACGGGTGAGACGATCGGCAGGATGCTGGCGACGGTGCTGGAGGCCCTGGAGGGGCATCGCGGCTCTCGGTGGCACGGCTCTCCGAGCTGTGCGGATGGCGGTTCTCGGGGGCATGGTTCTCCGAACCGTGCGGATAAAGAAAAGCAAGATGGCCCGGATGCAAAGAAGACACACGGCTCGGAGAGCCGTGCCACCGGGAGCCGTGCCACTGGGAGCCGATCCATCGGCAGTGAGCCCTCCCGGGTGATGCTCCACCTCCACGACACGCATGGCCGGGCGGCTGAGGGGGTTCGGGTGGCGTTGGAGCTGGGCGTTCGGAGCTTTGATGGAGCGGTCGCGGGGCTGGGGGGGTGCCCCTATGCGGGGACAGCCGAGGCTCGAGCACCGGGGAATATCGCAACCAGCGTGCTGCTCGATGAGGTCGAGCGTTGTGGGTATCGGCACGGTGTTGATCGGTCGAAACTCGCTGTGGCTGCCCAGCGTGCTGTGCAGTTGATTGGGTCTGGTACGGGTACAGACGAGTGATGAAGGCGTGCGACTCTTGCCCGTACAAATGCCAGTTTTTGGAATTTGTGCTTAGAAAGTCTCTGGAAAGCAGAGATTGGGAACCACAAGGGCTCTTGGATCGGATATTCTGTGCCCAAAGTACGGGTCCGGCGGGGCCGAACCGGCCACCTGCCAGGGTCCATTTCGCCCGGCGTCCCCAGCAGGGAGCCACGACGGGCGGTACTCTGCCACACAGGCCACTGCGAACTGCTGGCCAAAGATTGGTGCGGAGTCCACAACTGTACCGGGAGATGATGACATGTCGCTGAGCCGCTCTTTCCGTCGCCGGTCCGCTGATGCCGATACCAACACTGCAAGGTTGAAGGTTCGAGCCGCGGGTCGTTCTGAGACAACTCGACACTCGCTGCCCCGCTTCGAGAGCACGATGGTCGAGCTGCTGGAATCTCGCGTGCTGCTCTCGGGTATGGACTGGTCTGGCGTGATGATGCCGGAGTTTGCGTTTGGCCCTGAGTATCGGCCTGGGCAGAGTGTCGAAAAAATCGCGTGGCGAGGGGCTTCGATCGAGGTCGTCAAGGACTCGTGGTTGCTCACTTTCGACAAGGCATACGAAGCGGCCCAGGCCGAGTCGATGGCTCTTGAGGTGGGCGAGGCGACCGGTGTGCCCATAGACGGAGTCGAGGTCATCGGGCGCGGGCAGTGGGCGACACTCTCGCTTGGCACAACCCCAAGTGACGCGGCCATCAAGCAAGCAGCGGGCCAGTTTGAGTGGCTCAATGCGTTTGAGCCGGACATCACCTACCAGTCATTGGCAACACCGGACGATCCACTGTTTTCTGACGAGTGGTGGCTGGACAACACGGGACAGTTCATCGGGGACTTCTGGTTCCCCGGCAGCGGCACGATCGGGGCAGATATCAGCGCGACCGAAGCCTGGGATATCACCATCGGTTCCAAGGATGTCATCATCGCGGTCATCGACACGGGCGTGGACATGGACCACCCCGATCTGGTGAGCAACATCTGGCAGAACCCCGGCGAGATCGCGGGCAACGGGATTGACGACGACGGGAACGGATTCATCGACGATGTGAACGGGTGGGACTTCGGTGAGTTCGACAACAATCCCGACGACAACCAGGGACACGGCACATCGGTCGCGGGCATGATCGGTGCTGACGGGAACAACGGCATCGGCGTTGCGGGTGTGAACTGGGATATCTCGATTATTCCGATCAAGATCTCCAACGAGTTCGGCGGGCTCAGCTCGGCTGCGATCGTCGCCGCGCACGACTACCTGACGATGATGATCGTGGACCAAGGATACAACATCGTCGCCAGCAACAACAGCTACGGCGCATTCCTCCCAAGCTTCTACGAGGACGACTTCCCCGAGGGCATCATCGGTGAACGGCAGGCGATCGAGAACTTCATCGCTGCGGGCGCAACCTTCGTCGCCTCGGCTGGCAACGACGCGAACGACAACGACTCGATCTTCACCGCGTTCCCCGCCTCCTACGACATCCCGGGCATCATCTCGGTCGCGGCCACGAACCCAGACGACACCCTCGCCCTCTTTAGCAACTGGGGTGCCAAAGAGGTGGACCTCGGTGCACCGGGTGTGGCGACCCTCACCACGGCGATGGGTGGCGCGTACAGAGATTTTGGCGGCACCTCGGCGGCCGGGCCTGCGGTTGCTGGCGCGGTCGGGCTGCTCCAGGCCTACCGCCCCAACGCCTCGGCAGTCGAGATCCGTCAGGCGTTGATCGACAGCGTGGACCAGGTTCCTGCGCTCCAGGGCCGCGTGGTCTCGGGAGGGCGGCTCAATGTCTACCGCGCCCTGCAGATCATCGGCAACGACGGCCCGATCGCCATCGGGTTTGACCCCGGGCCGATCACTGCGCGTATCGACGCTGATACCAGGCTGCCGATTGATACGGTCACAGTGACATTCAACAAGGATATCGACGGCTCGACACTCGACAGCACGGCGGCACTCTTTACCTTCGCTGGGTCGGACGGCGAGTATGACACCGCGGACGACAGCAGCACGATGATCCCTGTGAGTGATGTTGCGTTGCAGAGCGGTGAGACCCGGGTTGTCGAGGTCTCGCTGAATCTCACCGGCGTGCCTCAGCAGCGATTGCCTCTGGGCAAGTACCGCGTGACCCTCTACTCGGGCACCGCCGCGGTTCCAAAGTTCCAGGACCTCGATGGGAACCTGCTCAACGGCGACAGCTCAAGTGGAACCAACGAGATCTACGACTTCGAGGTCGTCGGAGTCGGGGGCAGCCTCGAACCCAACGACACGCTCTCACTGGCGACCCCGGTCGCCTTTGATGGCACGGGCAGTGCTGCATTCAGCAGCGTCACGCTCGGCGACGGTCTCGCGGCTGCACTGGATGTTGACCTGTATAAAATCACACTTCCCAAGGGCGGGCTCATCACAGCCAGCATCACTGCGGCCAACCTGAACTTCCCCTCGACGCTCGACTCGTACCTTCGCCTCTTCGATGCCAATGGTGTCGAGATTGCCAACAACGATCAGTTTAACGGGCGCGACTCGGCGCTCGACTTCTTTGTCACCACCGGCGGCACCTACTACATCGGTGTCTCGGGCTTCCCCAACTTTGACTACGACCCCAACACCGCCTCAAGCGGGAGGAGCCAGACGACCGGTATCTACGACATCGAACTCGGGTATCAGCAGATCGCCGATGACCGTCTGGTTGTCGCCAGTGGATTCTCAACACCTCTGCCGGTGCCGGCGGTTGGGACTCTGGGCACCCAGAGCTCGACACTTACAGTCAACGATGCCCGTGCGATCAAGGACCTCAACCTCCGCCTCGATATCGACCACACCTATGTCAGTGATCTCGAAATCATACTCATCGCCCCGGATGGCTCCGAGCAGATCGTCTTCGATCGCCACGGAGCCGACGGCGACGACTTTGACAATGTCCTGCTCGACGACGAAGCGAGTGTGTCGATCGCAACCGCGACCGCGCCCTACACCGGCAGCCTCCAGCCGACCAACGGGCTCAACACCTTCGACGGGAAAACGGCCCTTGGACAATGGACACTCCTGATCCGTGACAAGTCGGCGCTCAACAGCGGGCAGCTCAACAGTTGGGCTCTCGAGTTCACGCTCGAAAATGACATCTTCGGCGCGTTCGAGTCCAACGACACGATCGCCACAGCACGCGAGCTGACCGAAATCTCTGGTGTCGGTACTGCCTCACGCGAGGCCACGATCGGTGACGGTGGGTTCGGGACACTCGACCGCGACCTCTTCCGGTTCACCGCCGATGCTGGCGCAACACTCAACACCACCGTAACGGCGACCTCACCTGGCACCAACGAAGACCCGACGCTCAACACCACGATCAGGCTGTTCGATGCCTCAGGCACAGAGCTCAAAGCTGCGAGCCCCGGCGGGACACTCAATGCCACGATCGCGAGCTTCGTCTTCCCCGCTGGTGGGATCTATTACATCGGTGTCAGCGAGGGTGCCAACACCGGGTACGACCCGTTCGATGTCACTTCCGGCGCAGCCTCCCAGACCACTGGCGGGTACCGCCTCGATATCACCGTTTCGCCGGGCATCTCTGATGCTGCGGGCCTGCTGACCGGGCAGGCACTCACGCTCGGGGTCAACAGCGACGGCACCTTTGGCGCAACCGATGAGAACGGCGCGCCCATCGGGCTGACCTTCAACAACACCGACTTCCTGCTCGATGAAAGCAGCGGCGGCGGGCTTGCTTCTCTCTATGCCCTCACAGCGGGCGGGTACGACTTCCTCAATACCGGCGGCCAGACCGCCACCGCCCTGCCCGTCTCGCTCACCAATCAGAGCGATCCTTTCAACAACAGCATCAATGCAACCGGGCTTTTCCGCGATATCAAGGTCAGCCGGACCATAACCTACGGCAAGAACGACGGCTTCATCGCCTTCGATGTGATGCTCACCAACACCGGGCTCACCAACATCAGTGATGTTGCGTGGCTCGAAGCATTCGACCCAGGTCAGGGCTTTAACCTCGACAATCGCGGGGGCAGCACCGTCAACGATGTCGATGCTGCTGGGAAGTATGCCAGCGCAAGTGTCGTCACCAACGCCTTCCCCGATGGCATCACCATCGCCCTCGGTGCCCCGGCAGCCGACACCCGCGCCACCGCAACATTCGTTGATACCGATGTCACACTCATCCGTGACCCAAGCCAGGTGGTCGATCTCGGGATCAATGACCCCAACGGTACGAGCGGTGATCTGCTCATGGCCCTTGCCTACGACATCGGCACGATCGACGCGGGTGCTTCGACAACATTCCGCTACTTTATCTTCCTGGGCACAAACCCCGCAGCCGCCCAGGCGATGTATGACGAGGTCAACGCGGGCACCGGCAAGGGGCATCTGACCGCCGATTCGGCAAACCCCGCGACCGAGGTGCTCTCCAATGGCGAGACAGCCCCGACGCTGTCCAACCGCTATTACTACCCCGCCGGGTTCAGCAGCCCCTTCATCTTCAGCTTCATTCCCATGATCAACCCCCACGACCAGGCGACACGCGTCGTGGTCATCGCCCGGTACGAAACCGGCGAACGCGACGATGTGATCGCCGACTTTACCATCGAGCCTCGGGCCCGTGGCGGCATCACGACCAACTCGCCGGCACTCTTCAATACAGGCTTTGGCAACCCGGGCGGGTCGCTGGTCAGGCCGCTGGAGCCTTATGCCATCGAGATCAGGGCCGAACGCCCGATCGCGGCGACATTCAGCTACTTTGATACCTTCCTGCTTGGTGGCGAAAAGGCTGCGGTCGGTGAGTCGTTCACCGCAACCACCAGCGACACCTGGACATTCAGCTCTGTCGGCAAGGCCGATGGGCGGTTCGACTTCCCGGTCTATCAGAATATCACCGACAAGACGATCAAGGTCTCGACGACCCTCTTGCCCACCGGTGGCGGCGAAGAGATCGTGCTCACCCAGGAACTCGGCCCATACCGTCGCGGCGGATGGAACCTCTCGGCGGTGCCCCAACTCCCTGATGGGGACTACGGCATGATCGTCGAAGCCGAGGGGCAGATCGTTGTCTCCCACTCGGCCTACGACGACGGCACGACCACCGGGCGCATCTCCGCAGCCGGCACCATCGGCCAACCAAGCCTCGGCGCGACCAGTGGCGTCACCCCCGAGGGCGAACTCGGGCTCAACGCCACCGAAGAACTTGTTGGCGTGACAAACGCCAACGGCGCAGCCACCAAAGTCACATTCTCCTTCCTCTTTGAGAACGGCAGCGCCTACCGCACGCTCCTCGATGTCCCCGCGAGAGCTTTCGCCAAGCTCGATGTCGCCACCCTTCCCAACTTCCCGACCGGGCAGCCCTACTCGATCGCCTACACCTCGACACTCCCCGTGGCGATGTCGCTCCCGACACTCATCTTTAACGATGGTGCCGGGACGACCTTCTCAGACCAGGCCTACACCTACTGGGCCTTTGGCGCTGGGTTCCGCCCTCAGTACGGCTTTGACCAGAATGTCACCGAATACCTCCGGGTGTTCAACCCCTCAGACACCGAGGTCGTCATCGAGATCACGATCCAGTTTGATGGCAACTTCAAGGGCACCAGCACGCCGCTGGGTCAGGAGACCTTCCGCCGAGTCCTCTCGGCCCGCCGGGTGTCAGAGTTTGATATCCATGATTTCGTCACCGGCGACCGCCGCCAGCAGGACACCTTCTACGGCTTCACGGTCAAGGCCGCCTCGCCGGTCGTTGCCTATCTCGGACGCTATGACTCGTTCTTCCCCGGTGCCTTTGGCACGCTCGGTGTGCCGCTGGGTGTGACCGGAACGATCTGATTCGCTCTGCTGTGTGACTGACCTCTTGACCTCCCCCACTGCCGGGGGAGATTTTTTTGTGTGTATGTATTTACGAGCCCCGTATGCATTTACGAGCCCCGAGCGCAAGCTCGGGTTCAGGGTTGGTCTGCGATACTCGATCATGCGTACTCCCGAGCTTGCGCTCGGGGCTCGTCAAAACATGCTTGGTGGACTTGTATTCCCTTTGCGCCCATATCATTCAGCATGACCCTCGCAACACTCGACATCACCGGCGACATCGCCGTGCTCTCACTCAATCGCCCGGACCGCCGAAACGCACTCTCGGTCGGCCTGATAGCCGCGCTCCGTAAGCGTGTGGGCGAACTCGCCAGGCTTGGGAATGCCCCCGAGCGCCCGAAGGTCGTGGTCCTGACCGGCGAGGGAAAGGCCTTCTGCGCGGGGATGGACCTCAAGGCTGTGCTTGGTGATCCTGATGCCCCCGCTCAGCTCCTCGGCGCGCTGGCCGAGCTGACCCTGGAAATCCGTGCGCTGCCGATGGTGGTCATCGCCAAGGTCAACGGGGCCGCGATCGGGGGTGGGTGCGGGCTGACCTGCGTCTGCGACATGTCGCTCACCCACGACGACGCGAAAGTCGGCTTTCCCGAGGTCGATCTCTCCGTCTGCCCGGCGGTTGTCGCCCCGTGGGTCGTCCGAAAGATCGGGAGTGGTCGGGCACGCCAACTCTTGCTGCGGGGGGGGCTTATCAATGGAGCAGAAGGGGCAACCCTCGGCCTCATGGACCGCTCACTGCCCACACGGGAAGCCCTGGATGAAGCGGTGGACGCACTCGCTCAACGAATCGCCAGGGGAGGTCGGCTGGCTCTCTCTGAGACCAAGCGGCTGCTCAACACACTCGACGGATCGGATGATGCCGAAGTTGTGCGCAAGGGTGCCGCGATCTCGGCGGCAGTTGTGGCTTCGGAAGAAGCCCAGACGGCACTGCGTGCGCTGTATGGGTAGGCTCGGGCGAAGGCCTCGTGCCCGTGTCGGGCCGTGGGACCGCCTTCCAGGCGGTGCGCCGATGGCGCTTTGCCACAGACATAACAACGGACCGTGTTCGCATTCGCCCCACCCACACATATCCCCCCCACACACATCCCCCACACCCACACCCCACACACCACACCCCACACAAGACCACGGCCCGGATTCTCCGATCCGGGCCGTGGTAACTCTGTTTGTTATCTTCCTCTTCTTCTTTGCGCTCTTCGCGTCCTTCGCGTTCAAACTCTTACGCCGCGATGCCGAGTTCGGTGCCTCCGGTCTCGCTGCCGGTCTGGTTGAGCGTAACGCCGATACGGACGGTGATGGGCTCGGAGTCGTCGCTGA
>JAJRZG010000271.1 GCA_024275365.1 Planctomycetota bacterium
TCGACCTCACCGAGGCCCAGCAAGCCCGAATCAAAACCCTGATCATCGACTACACCACCCGGACGATGGGCGATGCCTCCGAAAAAGATACAGAACGGCTCTTTGGCGAAGTCCTTGCCTACCTCAACGAAACCCAGCGCACAATCATCATCGAGCGGATCAAGGGGCTCTGAAACCGAGCACACACGAGAATGGGTGCGGCACTCTCGGAGCGTGTGCCACGGCTCTGTGAGCGGTGTGTGTCGGTACGCGGGCACTCATGATGCTCGCACGGCCAAGATGGTCGTAGCTACAGAGCAGGATTGGGCAAGACGCTCTACGCATTGCGTGTGAGTCCACGCAGCACATTGTCAACCGACCACTCGCCTCACCGATCGGGTTTCTCCGTTGGGGCGCTTTCATCCGGGGATTGTGGTGAAGTTGTGTTGTGAGATTCACCATCCCACGGGATTCGTTCGCCGGTGATGAGGGCATCGAGCACCGGACCACTCCACCGTTCGAGCATCTCCCGAAGGTGCGGGTTTCGCGTGCTGCTGTGCCCTGCCCGCTCGGCTTCTGCGTAGGCCTCATCGAGGCTCAGCCCCTCGGCGTGCATCCGATAGATCGCAACGACGAACCCGGTTCGCTCTGTCCCTGCCCCGCAATGCACGAGCACGGGCTGGTTGGCGGGGTCTGTCAGCAGACGCAGTGCCTCGGTGTATTCGTTGGGATCACCTGTCGCATCGCCGATGAGCCCAAAGACGAACCGCTGGGCTCCCAGTGCCTCGACGGTTTCCTGCTCTCGTTGGCTGGCACGCCGATTTTCGGGGGTATCAACCACCCACGCGCCAAGATCGATCACAGTATTGATGTCGCGCTGGCGGATAACTTTGGTAAGAGCGGCTGTCGTCAGTTTGCCCGAGCGATAGACCTGCCCCGGCACCACCACGCCGAAACGCTTTGGGAAGATATTTGGGTGGACGAGGTTCGTATAGCCGAACGCCAGCAGCACAATAGCAGCCACGATGCTGATGATCGACACGAGCCCAAGGCCTCGGCGATCACCGGAATGGACGGGGGGGGGGGCGGAGTTGTCGGTTGCTATGGAGTCAGGCATCAGGACATGGTATGGGTGGGTTTTCGTGCGTGCGCCGGGTACTTGGGCACTACAATAGGGTGATGCCAACAGAAGTCGATACGCAGGGCAATCACGGCGGATCACCCAAACACAGTGGATCGGGTGATGCTGTGCCCAGACCCCAGAGGCCAAGTGTCTATCCAGAGCCCGTGGAGCGGCTGATCGGTGAGTTGTCTTCGCTCCCGGGGATCGGTCGGCGGGGTGCCGAGCGGCTGGCGTTCCACCTGCTCAAGGCGAGCGAATCGAGCGCGATGGCGCTCGCGCGGGCGATTACCGATATCAAGCGGGCGGTGCAGCACTGTTCGGTCTGCTCAAACCTCACCGATGCCGACCCGTGCCCGATCTGCGAAGACCCGTCGCGCGACCGATCGCGGGTGCTGGTGGTCGAGCAGCCCAAAGATCTGATCGCCCTGGAACAGACGGGGATGTACAGCGGTTTGTACCATGTCCTGATGGGTCGGCTCAGCCCGCTCGACGGGATCGGGCCGGGCGAACTGACGGTCGGTGAACTCATGGCTCGTCTTGACGAGCCTGCGAAAAATCCCGGAGGCGTGCGGATCAAAGAGGTGATCCTGGGTCTCAATCCGACACTCGAAGGCGACGGCACGGGGCTCTATCTTGCGCAGCAGATCCACTCGCGCGGGGTTGGTGTGACGCGCCTGGCGCGGGGGTTGCCGACGGGGTCACAACTGGAATATGTCAGCAAGGCCGTGCTCGCCGATGCGATCGAGGGCCGGAGAGAGATGGTCTGATGGACAGTTTTGTGCGATGTTTGGTGCACGAAGACACAAAATTGCTTGATTGGTCTGGGCAAAAAGGTACGATGAGAACCGGAGAGCCCTGTGATTCGCGAAATCCAATGTCGCACATGGGCCCCGGCGCAAGCCATAGCGATCACGGGGCTTTTCTTCTTTTTGTCTTCGAGTCGTCGCGTACAGAGTTGCGAGGGACAAGCACCCAGTGTCGGTATGGCTGGTTCCATCGGTCTTCGGGGCCGTTGGGTTGTCCGGTGGAGACTCCGATATTGAAGCCGGAATATAACTGGCGGATCAGTGAGTTGATGTGCTTGTATACGCTTTCCTTTGCGCGTGTTCGTTTGCCGCGTTTTGGGGAGCCGGGCGGTTTGTCAAGGTGTCGATCATTCAGGCGGAATGCCATGGCTCCGAGGACCACATCAAGGCATTGGGCCATGATATGGTCGTGCGAGTTGATCTCACCAATGTGGTCAAGCGGGACGACGATTTTGGCCCGTCGGAAGGCTGCCTGATGAGAAAGAGCGGTGACATAGGACTTGAACTGCGCGGTCTGTTCCGCTGTGGTGGGCATGCGATCCAGCAAGAGTCTCACTCTCGTCGGTGCGACAGTCGTGCCCGCGTGTTCCAGCCCGAAGGCGTGCTTGATGAACTGGTAGTAGAGCCGATGGTACGCGGTCGATCGCTGTTCGATCGAGAGATCGGGAATATCACGGTTTTGTGTGAGCATGATCCGAATCTTCCCTCTGCCATTGTCGAGTTCGTCAAAGAGGCCGGTCATCATCTCGCGGTATCGTTCTTCAACAGAGTGTGTGATCGAGGTCCACTTGACTTCTGCGCGGAGCCCCAGCCGCTCTTTCAAGCCGGTCATGCGAGATGAAACGCCCTGAAGATACTCTGCTGGCAGCAGAAGTCCGCCATAGAAGTTGGAGTAGAACCTGCCCCGAGATACGGATTCATCGCAATAGATAATGAGTTCCCTGGACATTCACGGATACTATTACAGAGAGTCTCTCTGAGATTGATGGAACCCAACTTGTCGAGGAGAAATGAGCACCTCAATGCGCTTCGAAACCTCCCAAAATATGCGGCTCGGCCAGCACATGAAGCTGGCACCCAGGGTCATCCAATCAATGGAAATCCTGCAGATGTCGCTCACCGAACTCGAAGAACGCATCGAGCAGGAACTCTCAAGCAACCCGACGATCGAGATCAAGGAAGTGACTGCGGATCCCGAGGAGTTGCCCACGCACAGCGAGCCGGGCAGCGGCGAGAATACGGACGACTTCTCACGACTTGCGGAGTTTGAGTCGATCAACCCGGACGCAGCAGAAAACACCAACGAATCGGGCGGCCTGCTCGATGGGCGCGATCGGTTTGATGACTATCAGCCCAGCGCACCGAGCCGACGACTCGAAGGCGAACGCGACGGCAAGATGGACGCGATGGCAGCGGCCCCTGCGCGTGAGGCTTCTCTGGGTGAACAACTCCGGGGACAGTGGGGGCTTGTCGAGGTCGATGAGCCGCTGCGTCGTCCCGGTGAGATCATCATCGGGTTTCTCGATGAGGATGGGTACCTCCGCACGCCGCTCGAAACGGTGATCGAGAAGTCGCCACCCGGAGCGGACGGCCAGCCGATGTCGCTTGATCTCCTCAAGCGTGCGCTCAGTGCGGTGCAACTCTTTCTTGAGCCTGCGGGTGTTGCCGCCCGCGATGCCCGCGAGTGCCTGCTCTTGCAGCTCGATGTGCTCGAAGATCGGATGGAGTGGGATTCTGATGAAGACCGCGTCCAGACACTCAGGGTTGCGCGGGTGCTTGTCGCAGATCACCTTGATGACCTCATGCAGAACCGCCTGCCCAAGATCGCCGAGCAGGAGGAGATGAGTCTTGACCAGATCAAGGCGGGGCTCGGGCTGCTGCGTCGGCTGAGCCTTGCACCGGCGCGGCGGCTCGTCAATGAGAGCGCCGAGATCATTATCCCTGATGCGATTGTTGAGTATGACGAGGAGCACGATCGGTATATTGCGTATCTCAACGACACCCGGTTGCCGAATCTTAGAATCAACAAAGAGTACGCCGAGATGATACGCGACCGCGATGTGCCCAAGAAGGACCGCGACTTTCTCAAGACCAACATCGGCAACGCCCAGTGGCTCATCGAGGCGGTCGAGCAACGCAGGCGGACGGTGCAGCGGGTGCTCAATATTGTTGTTGATGCCCAGCGAGACTTCTTTGATTATGGCCCCCAAGCGATCAAGCCGTTGCCGATGACGCAGGTTGCCGAGCAGCTCTGGATTCATGTCGCAACGGTGAGCCGGGCGGTTGCTGACAAGCACCTGGTCACCCCCCGGGGCGTTGTGCCCCTGCGACGGTTCTTTACCGGCGGCACCGAAACCGCCAGCGGTGAAGAGATTTCATGGGAGGCGATCAGGGCAGCGCTGCAAGAGGTGATCGACCAGGAGGACAAGGGCAAGCCGCTGAGCGATGACGCGCTTGCCAAGGCCTTAGTCGATCGCGGTATTGAGATCGCCCGGCGGACGGTTGCGAAGTATCGGGGACAGTTGGGGATTCCCAATGCGAGGCTGCGGAAGCAGTTTTAGAGAGAGCCGGGTCGCGTGTACCGCTCCGAAACTTCAATCCGCCTCCACACATGCGGCCAATATTCGGCGTTGCGGTCGATGCGCTCTTCCAGCTTCTCGCCCTGTCTGGGCTTGGCAAAGAGCGAGTACGCGTCGATGAACCTGTCGCTGCCCCAGGGGATGATCTCCTGATAGACACACACCAGCCCCGACTCGCGGCAATCGGTGCGAAACTTCTCGCCGGTCATGTCGCGGCCTCGCCAGTGGAGGTCCTTCTCGGGCCAAGTCTCAAACTCGTCGGCAAACTCGCCGAGGTTAGAGTGGTGGATGAAGCCGAACGCGCCGGGTTTCATCTTTGTCGCAAGCTGCTCGATGTAGCCGTGCATCACATCGTGGTCGGCGTGGACGAGCGAGTGGACGCTGAAGACGAAGTCGATCGAGTCGTCGTTAAGCATCGCCAGTGAGCGGCCGTCGTTGACATGGTACTTCATGCCGCGCTTCCCAAAGCGTTGTCGGCAATGTTCGATGCAGTTGGGCGCGAGGTCAACGAGGGTCATGCGCTTGCAGCGGGTGCGGAGGAAGTCGGTCCACGCGCCATACCCCGGGGCGAGCTCAAGGATGTGGTCAGCGGGGAGGAACGCACCGATCCGTGGCAGGATGGCGTGCTCCCAGCCGTTCTCGATGGTGCCATACCCGCCGCCCCACTCGCGGCCTCGGTCCTTCCAGTCGTAGCGTTTCCAGTAGTTGAGGTTTTCAGCAATGGTGGGCATACCAGAGTGTATGCCCCACCCGTGGGACCGCCTTCCAGGCGGTGCGCTTCAAACTCAAATCACGAACTGTGAGAATCTTGACGACTCGAACCCCGCACCGGCTGGAAGCCGGTCCTACGGGACTACTTCACACCCGCGAGTTTGCGGACGGTGAAGTCGAAGTTTTTGACCATGCTCGCATGAACACCATAGACGATCGCGGCGTAGATCGCTGCGGCGATTGCCGACCCGATGACGAGCGCGACCCGCGCCTGGGGCAGCCCGTACTGATCGATGGTGTCGGCCAGGGCGCTACCCGGCTCGATGCATGCAAAGATAAGCGTCGCGGGGCTCAGGGCCGAGAGTGCAGCACCAAGCACGGGGATGTCGGCTCCCGACTTCCAGGCACACAGCCCGACGATGCCGCTGAGAACACCCGCAACCCCGACCGCGCCGATGACGCTCGAGATCGTGCTCTTGCTCTTGAGCGACCATTGCAGCCCGATGACTACACAAAAAGTTATGAAGGGGATCGTGACCATCGGCGCAAGCAGGGCAGCCTCTGGGAGCATGATCGGTGCCATGAGAGGTGGGGCGTTGTTGGCAGCAGCTTGTGTACCGAGCTGGACCATGACCCCGTTCTCTCGGCCGAGACCACCGGAGAGGACATAGAGTGCAGTCAGCGCGAGTGTTCCGAGCGGCACAGCAAGCATGGGCAAGAGGTAGGCAACCAGCCCGCGCAGCTTGCCGGTGAGGTAGGAGCTTGGGGTGATGGGCGTGGTCAGCAGCAGGTCGAGCGTGCCGTCCTCGCGCTCGCGGCTAACAGCGGTTGCAGATATATTGAGCGCAACGAGCGCGATGATCATCAGCTCGCCCAGCACCGTATACACAAGGGCAAGCTGGAAGTCGCTGGCGTTAAATGTGCCTGTGTGATAGGCCGCAAGGAGTGAGATGCCAAGCGCAGCACCGAGCGCGATAAACGACCAGCGCGCCAGGATGCGCCCAAAGGTGCTGTTGCGGGCAGCCGCCTCGCGCCAGGCGATGGGGTTGTTCCACACGCTTCTCGGTGCTCGGTGCGCAGAGCCCTTGGCACCAAGCCCGAACATCTTGCGATACCAGGGCGCGCCGTTGCCCTTGTCACCTGTCAGCGTGATGAACCCTCCCAGGCGAACGGTGAAGGTGCTCATACCCATGAGCACCGCGCTGACCGCCAGGCTGCCATAGCACCAGGCGCTGACAGGGTGCCTGAGTATCCACGACCCGGTCTCGGCAGCCCGCGGATAGCTGGAGGGGTTGAGCAGGGCGCGCAGGGCAAGGAACGGGTTGATGACGGTCATGTGTGTCACGCCCGGGTTGCCCGATCGGCTGCGGATCATCTCGTCGATCGCCATGGTGATGGCGAGATAGGTGACGACCGAGATATAAAAAGTAAACACCGCCCGGCGCCCGGCCAATCTGCTGACAGCAAGCGTGATCGCGATCGTGCCGACAAGCACGGCTGCGCACCCGGAGATAAGGTAACTCGCAAAGATAGAACGCCCCGGCACGCCTCCAAAGTATTGCACAAGCGCAAACAGGGGCAGGCTTGCAAAGAGCAACGCGAGGATAAAGAACAGCCGCCCGAAGAGGTTGCCCAGCACGATCTCGCCGGCGGTCATCGGGGTGGTGAGCAGGACCTCCCAGGTGCGGGGGCTTGCCTCCTGGGAGATCGCCCCAGCCATAAAGACCGGCGCGATCACGCAGATCAGCAAGACCTGCAGATAGGCAATCGCGATAAAGCTCTGGGCACCGGCCTCTGCGAGCTCGCGGTACCCAAGCTGTGCCTGCCCGCCCCGGATGAGCAGCGACCAGAGCAGCACGATGACCAGCACCGCGAGGTAGGCGCTGCGGATATACATGTGCCGCGACCGCCGCGAGCCATTTTGGACCAGGCGCACCGCGATCGGGTTGAGGGGGCCGAGTCTGAGAATCCAACGGAAGATCGCGGGCATGATGAGACCATGATAGTGGGTCTGGTCGGGCGTTGACGGGGTGTATACCGGCCTTGTTGCATCGAAGTTCACAGAATAGTGTTTCAGATGGAATCCGTTCTGAGTACACTCCGACCAGGAAGGCAGGAGAAAGCGCATGAGCAGGACTACAAGAATGGCTCGGCTGTGTATCGCAGGTCTGGTGGTGGCTTTGTTGTCGCCCGCTGCTTTGGCCCAAACCAGCCCAGACACCGAGCTGGTCTACTACGATGTCCCCGACGAGGCGGGTCGGCTCTCGGGTGGTGTCATTCGGCTGCCCATGCCCAACCGTGACGGGCTCACGATCGCAGCCCCCTTCCGCACGCTCGTCTACCGAGGGGACCCGGCCAACCGGGTTGATCTCGTCTTTGTTGGGGATGGGTACACCGCCGACGAGCTCGAGCAGTACGCGATCGATGTGGACACCCTCTCGGTGGGGCTGCTTGCCGATGAGCCCTACGCGACCTACTTACCCTACTTCAATCTCCATGCGGTCGAGGTCGTCTCACCCGAGTCCGGCGTGGACCACGACCCCACCTTTGGTATCTATAAAGACACCGCCCTCGACATGGGCTTCTGGTGCGGCAACATCGAACGGCTGCTCTGTGTGGATGTGGGTAAAGCCTACGCCCACGCCAACAACGCACCCGATGTCGATCAGGTGCTCGCGATCGCCAACTCGAGCAAGTATGGCGGCGCGGGATACTCAGGCAGTGAGCTTGCCACTTCATCCTCCCGCAACTCTTGGGCACCCGAGGTGCTCATCCACGAACTCGGCCACAGCCTGGGAAACCTCGCCGACGAATACCACTACGGCGACGGCACAACCTACTCCGGCAATGAACCGCGAGCTGTCAATGCCTCCACGCTCACCCGCCCCGAGATGGAAGCCCAGGAACGCAAGTGGTTCCGGTGGATGGATGTCTCACGCGCCGGGTTCGATGGCCCAATCGACACCTACGAGGGCGCGGTCTACAAGCAGTATGGTGTTTATCGCCCAAGCCCCAACTCGAAGATGAACGCCCTCGGCAGACCCTTCAACCTGCCCTCAGCAGAAGGCACCGTCGTCGAAATCTATAAGATCGTTCGACCGATAGAGAACGCAAGCCCCGATGCCACGCTCCACGGCGGCGAACGGCTCTTTGTCGAGGTCCTCCAGCCCATCGGGCACGATCTCGAAATCCAGTGGCTTATCAATGATGTCCCGATCGTTGGAGCAACCGAAACCGAGTTCGCTTTGTGCGAGCAGCCCATCGAGGACGGAATGCATGTTGTTACAGTGCGCGTTATCGACCCAACCGACATGGTCCGCAACGAGGCACTCCGGGATCAGTACCTCACACAGGACTACTCTTGGTTCCTGGTCTATAGCGGCCCGCCCGCCGATTTTAACGACGACGGCACAGTCAACACCGTCGATTTCCTCGCCTTCCTCAACGCATGGGTTGCAGGCGATTCCAGCGCCGACATGAACCACGACGGTGAGGTCAACACACTCGATGTGCTCGGGTTCCTGAGCCTCTACACCAGTGGCTGTTTGTCCTAGTTTCTCTGCTCCTGAAACGACCGCGCCATCTGTTCGAGGTCGCGGGCATCGACCGAGCCGTCGTAGTTGATATCCGCCCGCAGGCTGCCCTGGCGGTACCAGTCGATGTAGGTGGTCAGTTCACCCGCCTCGACGCGCCCGCTGGAGTCGAGGTCATAGCTCCTGAGGAAGAGTCGCTCGTCGCGCTCATAGAGCAGGTCATCGATCCGCGTCTCCCACTCCTCGCCCGACATGCGCCCGTCGGCATCGGTGTCGTGCTCGGCGGTGGCGTTGTCGAACTGGTCCATGAGGCGGAACGCAGTCAACTCGGCACCCCACCGCTCGACCTCCTCCTGATATTCCTGCATGACCAACAGTTGTTCAGCGATTTCCTCTTCGCTCATCGTGCCGTCACCATCGATGTCAAATGATGCACCATCGGGCGGCTTGGGCATGCTCTTGATGATCTCGGCTTGATCGGGCGACTCGAGATTGTCAAGCCGCATCGCTTCCATGAGCGACTGCGAGGCGGTCTGCGCGATCATCATATCTTTCGCCGCATCGATCTGCGCCTTGGCAGCATCGACCTGTGCGATCTGTTCGGGTGTCATCTCGGCGCGTTGTTCGTCGGTCAGGTTGAGGTTGGATTCATTCACACCAATCAACTCACCGAACATCTCTTCGACCTGTTCACGCGCAGCCTCTTCACCCGCGACGCGCTCCTCGTCGCTCACAAACCCGTTGTCGTCTGCGTCCCATGCTTCCAGTTTGCCCCGCTCAAATGCACCCGCGAGCGCCCCTTCTGTCATCATGCTTGTTATCCCGGCCATCTCGTCGGGGCTGACTTCGCCGTCGCCGTTGGTATCAAACTTCGCCTGGAGGTAGGGGTGCTCCAACGGGTTGAAGAGCCCGGCGATATTTTCATCGATGTACCGCTGCACCTCGTCATCGCTCACCTGGCCGTCGCCGTCGGCATCGATAGAGCGGACCATCTCGACCTCGATCTGCGACATATTGAGCACCCACTCGGCCGACCGTTTGTCGCCATCGGTGAAGATGTCCATCAGCGCGAGGATCTTCGCCTCGATCTCGCCGTAGGGCCAATCAGGGTCGCGGTTGGCCTTGATCCATGCCCGCGCGTCGGCCAACCGCTGTTCGTCAGAGCGGGCCGCGACAGGCTCAGCCCGGCTGAGTTCGTCGCGCAGCTCGGTCAGTGCAAGTTCCTCTGCGGTCAGTGGCGGTGCGTCTGTGCCCGCATCTGCTGACGAGCCGTTTTCCACAGAGGCGGCGCCGGTTGTTTGTGAGTTGCCCGCCCCGAACCCGGTTTTCGCTCTGTAGAGAACGACCAGCCCCACTATAAGCACAACCCCCAAAACCGCTACGACTGCTGCGCGCATGGTTGACGCTCCTTCCCGAGTGCCGAACGAACCTGCCGAGTTGTGTCTGAGTACAGGCCTACTCACCAGATGGCCAGTAAACCCCTCAACACTCGAAACTCAGCGGCGTGCTGTCATGGTATTCGGTTTTGCGTCCCCATTCTTTCCTGCTCTTCATGAGTCACAAGAAAAACAGGAATCTCTTAATACAGGGTGGGGTGGGTGTCTCGCCAGCCCGGAATAAACAAAGAGCTAGCACTCACACTCGGGGCCGACGGGGGGGGAGAGATGCCCACCCCACTGTTGCGTATCCAGAGTCTGTGCATACCCAACGCGGGGGGTATATTTGTACAATCTTCTGTACGCTTTGTGCTTTCTCAGGTACTCTGCGTCTGGGTCTCGGGTTCGGCCTTGGAATCTTCGTCCTTGGTCTCGACCTTTTCAACCTTCTCGCCTCGGAAGCTCAGCTTGTCTTCATCCTTGACGCGGGTGACAAACACGGTGTTGAGCCCGTGAAGTTCGCCCGAGAGCAGCATCTCGCTCAGCGGATCCTCGATGAAGTTCCCGATCGCTCGCCGCAGCGGACGGGCGCCGTAGTCGGGGTTATACCCCTTCTCGATGAGGAACTCCTTGGCCGCATCGTCGAGCACCATCTCGATTGCCTGGTCCTTGAGCCGCTGGAAGACCTTGGCGATCTCGTAATCGACGATGACCACAAGATCGTCGCGCGTCAGCGGGTGGAAGACGATGATATCGTCGAGACGGTTGATGAACTCGGGGCGGAAGAACCGCTCGATCTCCTTCATCAGGATGCCCTTGATATTCTCGTAATCGACGCCGCTGGACCGCTTCTGGAAGCCGAATCCGCCGCCGCCCTTGATAAGGTCGGCCCCGATGTTGCTCGTCATGATGAGCACGGTGTTGCGGAAATCGACATTGCGCCCGAACGAGTCGGTCAGGCGGCCCTCTTCCATGATCTGCAAGAGCATGTTGAAGACATCCGGGTGCGCCTTCTCGACCTCATCAAGCAAGAGCACCGAGTACGGCCGGCGGCGGATACGCTCGGTGAGCTGCCCACCCTCCTCATATCCGACATATCCGGGAGGCGCACCAACCAGTCGGCTGACATTGTGCTTCTCCATATACTCGCTCATGTCGAGGTGAATGAGCGCCTCCTCGTCACCGAACATAAACTCCGCAAGCGCCTTGGAGAGCAGCGTTTTGCCCACGCCGGAAGGCCCGACGAAGATGAACGACCCCATCGGGCGCTTGGGGTCTTTGAGCCCCGCCCGCGCCCGGCGGATCGCCTTGCTGATCGCCTTGATCGCCTCGTCCTGGCTGATGACCTTCTTGTGCAGCTCGTTCTCGAGATCGAGCAGTCGCCCGGCCTCTTCCTTCTCAAGCCGCGTCAAGGGCACGCCCGTCATCTTGCTGACAACTTCAGCGACCACATCCTCATCCACGACGCCATCGACTTCCATCGACTTGGCACGCCATTCCTTCTGGATGTCTTCCTTCTTCGCACGGAGTTTCTCAGCCTGGTCGCGCAGCTCGGCCGCTTTCTCATAGTCGGCCGCCTTCACCGCTTCGTCCTTCTCGATACTCAGCCGTTCGATATCGGCCTCAAGGTCGGCAAGGTTCGGCGGCTTGCTCATCGCCTTGATCCGCACCCGCGCACCCGCCTCATCAATCACATCAATCGACTTGTCCGGCTGCACCCGGCCGCTGATATACCGACCCGAAAGCTCGACCGCTGCACGCACCGCATCATCAGTGATCTGCACGCGGTGGTGCGACTCATACCGATCCCGCAGCCCCTTGAGAATCTCGATCGTCTGTTCATGGTTGGGCGGATCGACCGGGATCGACTGGAACCGCCGTGCAAGGGCTGCGTCCTTCTCGATGTACTTGCGGTACTCATCAAAGGTCGTCGCGCCGATGCACTGAATCTCTCCACGCGCAAGCGCCGGCTTGAGCACATTCGAGGCATCGATCGCCCCCTCGGCCCCCCCCGCCCCGACGAGCGTGTGCAACTCGTCGATAAACAAGATAACATTCTTCGCCCGGCGGACCTCGTTCATCACAGCCTTGATCCGCTCCTCGAACTGGCCGCGATACTTCGTCCCCGCGACCATCATCGCCAGATCAAGCACGACCACCCGCCGTTCGTGCAAGATCTCCGGCACCTCGCCCGCGACGATCTTCTGCGCGAGCCCCTCGACGATCGCCGTCTTGCCCACACCTGCTTCGCCGAGCAGGACGGGGTTGTTCTTCGTCCGTCGGCAGAGCACCTGAATCACCCGCTCGATTTCCGTCGTGCGCCCGATCACCGGATCGAGTTCTTCGCTCTTGGCAAGCACCGTCAAATCACGCCCAAAGCTGTCGAGCGCCGGCGTCTGGCTGCGCTTCTTGCCACCGCGACCCTCAGAGCCGCCGCTGGGGCCGCCACCGATCGCCTCGGCTTCTTCGCTGTCTGCCCCCGCCCCGAGCAGGTTGAGCACCTCCTCGCGGACCTCCTCGAGCTTGAGCCCGAGGTTCATCAGCACCTGTGCCGCCACGCCGTCATGCTCACGGAGCAAGCCGAGCAGCAGGTGTTCCGTCCCGACA
>JAJRZG010000272.1 GCA_024275365.1 Planctomycetota bacterium
GCCACCATCAACCACCGCAGCCTCGGGTACCACCCGGCGAGCATCCCCGCAGCCACCACCGCAAAGACCGTGTGGCTCGAAGGCATCGACCAGAGTTTCGAGATGCCCTCCTGCCAGAAGGCCCAGGCGTGGGTGACGACATGCCCATCGCCCTCCCCCCCGACCTGCAGGGGGTACATGCCAAAGGGGCCGAGGATCATGCCGGGTTCATCCAGTACCGGGCGGGGCCGCCCGATCAGCATCTTGCCCCCAAACGCCAGCACCGCTGCCACCCCGATCGCCACCAGCCAGTCGAGCAGCCGCCGGCGGTTGGCAGGGTCGAGCAGCCAGACCACCAGCACCACGACGATCGTCATCCCCCCTTGGCCGAACTGCTGGAGCACCTCGAGCTCGCGGCGGATATCGCCTCCGATCGGGAGCGAGCCGCGGGTGCCCTCGGCGGTGATGCGGGCCATCACCCACGGGTCGATCGGCCAGAGCAGCAGCGTGGCGAGCAGGCCATAGAGCGCAGCCGGGGCCCAATGGCGGCGGGTCTCGGCCGTCGCCCAGCGGTGGATCGGCGACCAGATCGACCAGACAACATGCCCGATTCTGATCGGGAGAGGCAGGGCGCGATTATGCTCCCACGAGATGCGTCCACTCTTTACTGACATACAGACCCGCGATCGGCTCCTGCTTCGGCTCGCCCGTGGCCCGCTGGGGGGGCTTGCGCTGGTGCTCCTATGCTGCACAGTCTATCTGCCCGGGTTCTTCAGCATCCCACCTGTGGACCGGGATGAGTCCAGATTTGCCCAGGCCAGTCGCCAGATGTTGGAGAGCGTCGCCCTTCCCGAGGCTGAGCGGGACCCCGAACTCCACTCCGGCGGCCTCGCGGTGCCCCGGGTCGGAGGCAAGGATCGGCTCAACAAGCCACCCCTGATCTACTGGCTCCAAGCGGGAAGTGCAGCCCTCTTCACCAGCGGCGACCCGCTCAAGGACGCGATCTGGATGTATCGGGTGCCCTCCCTCCTGGCGGGGATCGTCATCGTGTTGGCAACCTGGAGGCTGGGGTGCAGCATGTTCGACCCCCGGGCAGCCTGGATGGCGGGGGTGCTGCTCGCGGTCTCCCCCGTCTTTGTCTGGGAGGCCCACCAGGCGCGGGCCGACATGGTGATGGTCGCCTTCACGACGCTGGCGATGGGCCAGTTGTGGCGGATCTGGCATTCCTGCTCCCTCCCCCGCGCCCCGCGGGGGAGGGCTGGGGAGGGGGGGCTTTTTTCTCCCCGGAGCAACCGCACCCAACGCTTCGTCCCCCTCCTCCTCTGGCTCTTCACGACCCTCGGCATCCTCACCAAAGGCCCCATCACGCCGATGGTGGTGCTGCTGACCGCTCTCTTTCTCTCGGTCTTTGTCCGAAACTTCCGGTGGCTCCGCACCACTCGCCCACTCCTGGGCCTCCTCCTCATCACCCTCGGCCTCGCCCCCTGGGTCTATGCCGTTGCTCAGCAGGTCGGTTTTGCTCACTACTGGTCGATCATCTATGACGAGGTGTTCGGCCGCGCAGGTAGCGCCAAGGAGGGCCACTGGGGGCCACCCGGCTATCACCTCGTGCTGTTGGTGGTGCTCTTCTGGCCTGGGTCGCTCCTGACTGGTCTCTCCATTGCCCGTGCGTGGCGGAAGGGATTGGGCTCACCCAAGACAGTTCCCCTGCCTTGCTCCCTCCCCCGCGCCCCGCGGGGGAGGGCTGGGGAGGGGGTTCTTGCTTCTTCTTCTCGCTCGTCGGCCTTTCTTTTCCTCCGACGATTCGTGACATCGAAGGCGTCCATACTCTGCTCCCTCCGCACCACCCGTCGCCCCGAGGTGTTTCTCCTCGCCTGGCTGCTGCCGAGCTGGATCGTCTTCGAACTGGTCAGCACCAAGCTGCCGCACTACACGATGCCGATGTATCCGGCCGTAGCCCTCCTCACCGCCCTGGGGCTCTTGGCTTTGCCCGGCCTCGGCCCCGAACACCAACGCCGTGCGAGGCTGGGGGCGTGGCTCTGGCTTGCCATCGGCGTGGCGATTTTTATTGCGGTTGGCCTGGGTGTCTTCACACTCACGGGCATGCGGCATCAATCGCAAGGATTGGCTGCGATGCTGCTCGCGGTGGTGCTGCTCGGCATGGTGATCGTATCGCTGGTGCGCCGTCTCCTGTTTGAGGCACAAGGCTGGGCGATCGGCATGGCTGTTGCGATGCTCTTGGCCTTTCTGCTCGGGGTCGCTCCGGTCTTCTTCGGTCTCTCTCAGCAGGCCGATCGCGCGGCTCGGCACTATGCGGATGGTGCTGCGGTAACATGGGTCGGCTTCCGCGAAGATAGCGTCGTCTGGTTCTCGCGGGGCAAGCCGAGTTTCACAGAGCCCGACGCATTGTTATCGTGGTTCGAGGAACATCCCGAGGGTGTCGCGGTCGTTTCTGTTTACGCCGAAGAGAGCTTTCGGCAACACCCGCTCGAACTCGACGCGACAGACTCGATCTTCGGCTATCACTATGCCAAGGGCCGTCTTGAGAAACTGACGGTCGTCAAGCGAATGCCCCAATGACCGACCCCCGCCAACCCACAACCCCCGTCGGCCTGCTCGTCATCGACAAGCCCCGAGGCCCGACCTCGATGCATCTCTGCCGAATCGTTAAGGCCAAGCTCCGCCGGGGTGGTGCGCCCAAGAACACCAAGGTCGGCCACGGCGGGACGCTCGACCCGCTGGCGACAGGCGTCGTCGTCGTGCTGGTCGGCCGGGCGGCAACGCGGCTGTGCGATCAGGTCATGGCTGGCGAAAAGCGGTACACGGCCGAGGTCGATCTGGCGCACCGCTCGACGACCGACGATGCGGAAGGCGAACTGACCGAGATCAGCCTGCTACGAGCCCCCTCGCGCGAAGAGGTCGAAAGGGTGTGTGCACAGTTTGTCGGCACGATCGCCCAA
>JAJRZG010000273.1 GCA_024275365.1 Planctomycetota bacterium
CAGTATCACGCGATGCTCGCCGATGCCGCCAGCCGCGAGGATGTCAGCTACATCATCGGCGAGATGATCGGCGAACTCAACATCGGCCACGCCTACTACTGGGGCGGCGATGGCGAGGAGACCGAAACCAAATCCGTCGGCATGCTCGGCGTCGACTTCGAGATCGGCACCGAGACCGACGAAGAGGGCGAGACGCACACCGCCTACCGCATCGCCAAGATGTATGAGGGGGCCCCGTGGGACTCCGACGCCCGCAACCCGCTCAAGGCGCAGGGTATGGATATTACCGAGGGCACATATCTCCTCGCGGTCAACGGCAAAAAACTCTCGACTGACAAGGACCCCTGGGCGACCTTCATCGGGCTCAGGGGACGCGAGACCACGCTCTCGTTTGCTGATGCACTCGTCGGCGACGACGAGGCCCGCAACGAGCGGGACATCACCATCAAGCCCATCGGCTCGGAACGCACCCTCCGCTACCGCGCCTGGATCGAACACAACCGCAGCTATGTCGAGAAAGCGACCGACGGCACCGTCGGCTACATCTATGTCCCTGACACCGGCCGCAACGGCCAGAACGATCTCTTCCGCCAGTTCTACGGCCAGATCGGCAAGAAAGCCCTCATCATCGACGAACGCTGGAATGGCGGCGGGCAGATCCCGACCCGCTTCATCGAGTTGCTCAACCGGCCGCGCACCAACTACTGGGCCCGCCGCGATGGCAAAGACTGGCCCTGGCCCCCGGATTCACACCAAGGCCCCAAGTGCATGCTCATCAACGGGCTTGCCGGTTCGGGCGGCGACATGTTCCCCTGGCTCTTCAAGTTCAACAACCTCGGCAAGCTCATCGGCACCCGTACCTGGGGCGGCCTCGTCGGCATCTCGGGCGTGCCCGGGCTCATCGACGGCGGCTACACCGCGGTCCCCACCTTCGGCTTCTATGAGACCGACGGCACCTGGGGCATCGAGGGCCACGGCGTCGAGCCGGATATCAAGGTCATCGACGACCCCACCAAACTCGCCAACGGCATCGACCCGCAGCTCGACGCGGCCATCGAACTGATGCTCGAGGAGATCGAGACCAACGGCTACCACCCGCCTGCCCGCCCGGCCGACCCCGACCGCAGCGGCATGGGCGTGACGGAGGAAGACAAGTAACCGGGCACCCAGTGGGTGGGCATCTTGCAGTGGGGCGGGCATCTCGCCCGCCCGATCCCCCTCCGCCCTGCGGAGGGGGTGGCCGAGCGAAGCGATTGGCCGGGGGAGGTGCGGTACTGTTCGTGTACCCGTATGCCTGCTGCACACTGTGTTCTCCTGCTCTTTGTGTTTTGTCTGCGAGTGCTTTGGGTTCAGGTCTTTGTGCGGCTCCGCACCTCCCCCGGTCGCTGGCGCGACCACCCCCTCCTCAAAGAGGAGGGGGATCGCCCAGTGGGGCGGTTGTCCCGGTCTGCTTTCTTTTTGAGCATATCCGGTGTCATGGCTATGCCACGAGGAACTCGCCGAAGCGTGACTGGGAAGCCTTGCGGTGCAGGGTAGTAAGGTGTGCGGCGTGCGAGGTGTGGTGTGCCGCGTGCTGGTCATGCGAAGTGCTGCGGCGGATTCGAACCACCTTGGGCTGACCACGGCCCTGCCAATCAACGCGTATTTGTAACGCCCCCGCGTTGAAGTGGGGCGCTGCACCCTCTCAAGGCTTCCCAGTCAGACTTCGATCTCCCAGTTCGCAGCCTGGATGTGTGTATTCAACTCGCGGAGTTTGCGAGCTGTTGCATCGACTTCGCGTTGCAAGCCAGCCGAATCCACCGTCGGTACCCACCTGATCTCGGCGGTACCATACCGCTGCGGCGGCTTGCGTGTGCCCTCGACAGCGGCGTTCAGCCTTGCGTGCCGAAGCTTGAGCACATCCCGAGCCGCGATAGCCTCGGTGAGTGTTCGCCCGTCGGAGAGTCGAGCGGCGGTGTTTGCCATGTTGATCTTGGCTATCGATTCCTCCAGATCTTTCTCGATCTGGTCCGCCTCCTTCAACAGGGATTGCGGATCCTCGGCGGGCTTGTCACCTTCCTGCACAATCACACAGGCGGTGGTTCGCTCTTTCAGGCCCATGAGGCGTTTTTGCAGATCGGCTCGTAACAGGAGAAGTTCACCCAGTTTCATAGTTCATCATCATAGATGGGTGGCACACCACCCCACCACCCGGATTTGGTCTCAAGCCCCTTTCGGTGTACACTCTTCTCAGGGAGAGGGGCATGGGGCACAAGAGCTCCCGGGATCGACGGCGAGGCTTTGGCGCACGCCGTCCATTTCCCAAACACGACAGGAGTCAGACAGATGTCCACACACACGCCACGACGCGGTGGTTCTTCGGATTTCACCCAGTTCGAAGGCCTTGAATCCCGCATCGTCCTCTCAGCACCCCACGATCTGGCGATCGTCGGCATGACCTTTGACGCGACCGCGGGCTTTGTCCCCTATATCGAAGAGCTGACATGGGCACAAGACCGCTCCATCACGGGCAACAGAACACCCTTTGGGGATGCCGGCCCCGGGACCCCGATCCCGACCAACACCACCGACCTCATCAACGGCCCCTCCGGCTCACTCATCCCCTTCTATGAAACGCCACAGTTCCCCGACACAACATCCGCTGCCAGGTTCATCGCCGATGAGGCGTACCCCCTCGGCTGGATCGGGGGCTCCTCTGGGGCACATGAGACCGCGACTGCCGATGTTGCCGCTGTTGTCGAACGATCAGCCGATGCACAGATCGCTGACCTCGTTGGCAGTTGGTCGATGCAGATCACGCACATCACCAGCGCGGGTGTGTTTACCCGGCTTGGCCAGGCATCTATCAATGCCGCCGGTGGGTTCTTCAGCCTCGCAACTGGTGCAACGGGCGATCCGGTCTGGGTGGGCGAGGGCTTTGAGTTTGAGGGGCCTCCCGACAACGGCCGCTTTGATATTAGGATGGGTTCCGGCGATTCGGTGGTCATGTACCTCAGCGTCGACAAGTCGGTCATCCTGCTTGCAGACCTTGACGGACGCGATGGTGACGGCTGGATGGGCATCGGCATTCGGCAGGGCTTTGCGCTGACCGATGCCGAGGTCGCGGGTTCCTATCGTGCGGGCGTGCTCTATGAAGGGCAGGACGCAGTCGAGGGCGCAAACATGAGCGACCTTGACGACGGTGTCCCCGTTGCTGCGTGGCAGATCGACCTTGCGACCGACGGCACCTTCAAGATGTACGATCTTGATGCTGCCGACCGGGGGGATTTCTCGCAACTCGCAGGTTCAGGCACCTGGACCCAGGGCAGCGGCATCGTCACACTCACCGACACCGACACCGGGATCAGAATCCAGATCACACTCAGCGACAACGGCACCTCAGGGCTCATTACCCAGTTCACGCAGCAAAGCCCCGCCATCACGGAACGACCCATGGCGATTGTCACCAAGGTCACCCCTGATCCAGACAACCTGGGCACAGTGCTCACAGCAGGTATCTTTAATAAGGATGGCAAGCCCGTTGTCTTTGATCTCCGCGAGGCGAGCGACTCGTGGAGCGTTGTCGATGTCGAGCGCTACGCCCGGGACGATCTCGCCTTTGCCCCCGCCAGTGGTCTCGGGGCCAACCCCGCCGATATCGAGGCGTTCGAGGCTTCCGATGGCAGGCTCATCGCGGCCATCACGACCGACGACGGGCTCTTTGCCATGCAGCGCGACGATGCCGGGTTCTGGAGGCTCCGCAACCTCACCGACTCGCTCCCCGGAGCGGACAATATCATAAGCAACATCACCGTCTTTACCGACAACAACGGCGTCTCCTATGTCGCGGGCACCACCCAGGTCGGTGACATGGTCACCTATGTCTTTGACCCGGGCGCCAACTCGGGCGAAGGGGTGTGGTCCTATACCAATATCTCGGTTGAGCAGCTCGCACCCAAGAATCAGACCACGCCCGTTTTCGTCGGGCCGCTTATTAGTTATGTCACCGCGTGGAACGGGCTCAACATCGCCGGACTCGATGCTGATGGCAACATCCAGGCGGTCTGGTCGGGCAACGGCGGAGCTGTCTGGAACGCGAGCAACCTCTCCACCATCACCGGCGCGCCTGCGATGGCTTCAGGCCTCACCGCCTACCTCACCGACTGGCAGGGCATCAACATCATCGGCCTCGACGACCACGGCCAGGTGCTCGCAACATGGTGGGTTCCTGCCTTTGTGGGCAACTGGCGCGTCAGCGACCTCACCGCAATCTCTGGTGGTCCTGCGCTCACAGGTTCGAGCCTCACAAGCTTTGTCGCGCCTTGGGGTGCGCTCAATATCGCGGGGCTTGATGCCAATGGAGATATCCAGGCGTACTGGTGGACCGAGACAAACGACCAGTGGCAGGTCGCCAACCTCACTGCTGCGATTGCGCCGGGTGATCCCAAACCGGCTGAGCAGTTGCAGAGCCAGACCAACCTCACCTATGGCGGCGAGCTCAATGTCCTCGGCACCGACCCCGGCACCGGCGACCTGCTCCGCCTCTACTTCCGTGTCGATACCGATCAATGGATCGTCCAGAATGTGACGACTGATGCCGAGTTCGTGTAGGCGGAACCTCCGAACACTCAGGAGGGCGGGCTTTCCAACCCGCGGCAGTTGCCGATGGCGATGCCCGGCTGCACCACCCGGGGGCTGGAAAGCCCCCGCCCCTGTTGGAAAGCCCCCGCCCCTGTAGAGAATCCTCGCCCTACTGAAAAGCCCCGCCCTTGCCACCCTCCCCCATGTGGTCTTTTCGCAACACTCTGGCTTCAGCCCCCGGTCCATCATGTCGATTGCAGGCATCATGGACACGCCTGACCACACACCCAATCAGGACCCGACCCCCAACCCGCCGCGATCGGCAAGCCGTTCTGCGAGGACCGAGGCCTCCGAGCCGACCGCGTCTGGTGAGAATGCGGACCGCCTGACTGTGCTCGCCCACGAGCTCGGGAACATCCTCGATGGCTCGCTCCGCAGCCTCGGGCTTGCAGAGCGGGCGCTCCCCGATGCCAATCAGATCGCGGGCGAAACCCCCGACGAGGCTCGCCGCAGGCTCGATATCGTCCGCCAATCCCTCCACCGCATGGCCGAGATCGTCGATGCTGCGATGCGTGCAGCCGGGAACGCAACTTCAGGCATCAATCTTCCTGCTGCACCGGTCGAGTTGGGTGAGGCAATCTTCCACGCGGTCGATGTTCTTACCCCCGCAGCCGGTGAGCACGGGGTGACAATCAACACGGTCGTCTCCAACGGCCTCTCTGGTGTGCCCGCCGGCACGCTCTACCCGGTCATTGTCAACGGTTTATCGAACGCCATCGACGCTGTTGCCAACGGGGTGCGCGAGTCTGATACCGGGCCTGCTGGTACCGTCGAGATCTCGGCAGGCTGGACCGAAGACGGCAGCGTGAAGATTACCATCCGAGACGATGGTGTCGGGCTTCCAAACGCCACAACCGAGACCATATTCCGATTCGGCTTTTCGACCAAGGACCATGGCATGGGTGTCGGGCTTGCTGTGGCTCGCGCGATCGTCGAAGAGCTCCCCGAGGGCACGATCCGGCTCTACTCCCGTGCAGACCGCGCAAGCGCAACAAGGCCAGGTGTTGTCTTTGAGGTCACATTCCGTCCTTCTGCTGCAAGCGATGCTGGCGCAGCCTGAGCCGACCGCCACCACCATGAGCGATGCACACCCCAACCGAGTCCTTGTTGTCGATGACGACCCGATCGTCGCTGATTCTCTCGCCGAGTTTCTGACCGCTGAGGGGTATGACGCGGCAACAACCTTTAATACCAGCGAAGCCAAGCACGCGCTCGAAGCCGCAGCGACCGGCGACCCCGACCACGCGCCCCGGCCCTATGCCGTGGTCATCAGCGACATCGCCATGCCCGGCGAGAGTGGCATGGACTTGCTGCGACACGCCGCCACCCACCACCCAGAGACCGCCTTCATCATGCTCACCGGCTATGGCCAGGTCGAGGGTGCTGTCGAATCGATCCGCCTGGGCGCGGTGGACTACCTCACCAAGCCGGTGGTTGATGAAGAACTCCGTCTCTCGCTCGAACGCGCCCTCCGTCAGCAGGCCCTCAAGGCAGAGAACTGCCGCCTCAAGCACCAGCTCGATTCGCGGTATTCTCTCGACAACATCATCGGTGCCGACCCGCGCATGCAAAAAATCTACGACCTTGTCGAGGCGGTTGCGCCGAGCCGGACAACAGTGCTCATGTCCGGTGCAAGCGGCACAGGCAAGAGCCTCATCGCCCACGCCATCCACCACCGCTCACCCCGTCGTGAGAAGGCATTCGTCGAGCTCTCCTGCGGCTCGATCCCCGAAACCCTCCTCGAATCCGAGCTCTTTGGACATGTCAAGGGTGCATTCACCGGTGCCCATGTAGACAAGCCCGGTCGATTCCTCGCGGCAAACAACGGCACCATCTTTCTCGATGAGATTAACTCTGCCTCGCCGGGCATGCAACTGAAACTGCTTCGCGTCTTGCAGGAGCGCAAGTTCGAGCCCGTGGGCAGCGCCACCACGATCGAGGTTGATGTCCGTGTCATCCTCGCCAGCAACCAGCCGCTTGAAGAGCTTGTCGCAGCCGGTCAGTTTCGGCAAGATCTTTTCTACCGCATCAATCTCGTGACGATCGAGCTGCCGCCGTTGCGTGAGCGCGTGAGCGATATCCCCCTTCTTGCGGAGCATTTTTTGGAGAAATATGCCGACGAGCAGGGCAAGCAGATCGTGGGCTTTACTCCTGATGCGCTCGATGCTCTTTGCCGATATCCGTTTCCGGGCAACATCCGCGAGCTGGAAAATGTCATCCAGAGAGCGGCTGTGCTGACTCGGAGCCAGACCATCCCGCTCGAAGACCTCCCGCCCCAAGTCACCGGCGAGGCGGAGGCGGGTCTGCTCGCCCGCATGGCTGGTGTCAGCAGTGTCAACAGTCCCCCTTCCAACCTGCCCTTGCTCGACGCTGACTCACCTTGGGAACCGATCCCTCTCGATGAAGCGCTCCGCGAGCCCGAGCGGCTGATCATCCTCAAAGCCCTGCACGCCAACAACTGGAACCGCCAGAAGACTGCTGACGACTTGGGCATCAACCGAACCACGCTCTACAAAAAGATGCGGGCACTTGGTATTGACCCCGAACGCGAGGCTCGCCAGGCGGGATGACCATCCTGTGGGTGCCGACCCAGTGGGGCGGGTGCCATGGCTTCGCGCCAGCGTAGCCATGCGGGCATATTCATCATGCTTACGCTGGCGCGAAAGCATGGCACCCGCGCAGAAACTCAGTGGCATCCGTATCACTGATGAACCAAAGACCAGGCCATCAATTGGTCAAGATTTCGATTTACCACTGCAACCCACCCACAGTCTGCCGGTAGAGTCATTGAGAATACCAACCACGGGGAGGTTGCCATGTCGCGGATCGGGAAATCATACAGAGGCAGTGCTAGGAATGTGATCGTATTCATCGCGTTGGGCTGGCAGGCCGCATTTACTGCCGCCCAATGCCTCGATGACACGATCTTGTCTGACGATGGCACCAGCACGCACCATGACATCGAACTCCTCGGCGACACCTTGTTTGTCGGTGCCCACTGGGAGACTTCCGACCTCGGTGCCCGGGGTGTCGTCCGCGTCTATACCCACGACGGCCAGGACTGGATCAAGACCGGGGAGATCGCCTCCCCAAACTCGGCCTTTGCCCGCGAGTTTGGCTACGACATCGAGCCGATTGATGCCACCCACCTGCTGGTGAGTGATCCGGGTGATGATGGGGGCGTTGTCTGGGAACTGGAATACACCGGCACTGAATGGGTGCTGCTCGACCAGATCCGCCCCGACAATCCGGACTACTTCGCCCGTTTCGGCCATTCCATCGCCGCGTGGGGCAATGCCCTTGTCATTGGTGCCCCCGGCGACGATTCGTTCGATACCGGCCAGGGGGTTGTGTCGTTATACGAACGGGATTCTGATGGATGGGATTTCAAGCGGCGCTTTGCACAGCGCGATCTCGACGATATTGACTTTCTGTGGTGGTCAGTCGATATTGGTGATGAGATCGCGGTCGTTGGCGGGTGGAGCGGTTCTCTTGCGTACAGCTACAGTCACAGCGGGAGCAACTGGGTCCGCAAAGGCCGGCTCACCCTAGACGACCCCGACTCTGCTCAGCGGTTTGGGAGGGGTGTCCATATCTTTGCAGACAGTGCTGCTGTCTCCGATTCACAAGCCGGGCTTGACTATACAGGCCGGGTCTATCTGTATCACACGAACCGCAGCGGCGAAATCAAGCCGTATGCGTACCTTGACCCATGGTTCGATGATCAGAATACTGAGTTTGGTACAGATATTACCTCGCGTAATAACTGGCTCCTTGTGCAAGACAGCCAGGGTGTATCAGGTCCTGATATAACCTATGTTTTCCGCCATGAACTCGATGATCTTTGGTTGCCCTACCTCGCCATAGAGCAAGACGAGAGTGACAACCAGCCGCGCTTTCGAGATATCGCAGCCAATGATGATTGGCTTGCCGCCGCCGGTCAGATGGGTAGCGACTCCGGTGTCATTCTCCACTCGCTCCGCCCGCGGTGTCTCTGCCCCGCAGATTTCAACGAGGACGGCTCAATCAACCCTGCCGATGTACTCGCCTTCCTCAACGCATGGAACGCCGGTGATGATGCCGCCGATGTGAATCAGGACGGCTCACTCGATACCCGTGATGTTGTCTGGTTCCTCCAGGTGTGGGGGCAGGCGGGGTCATGCGAGAACTGAATACAACGCATTATTGAACCTGCCGCAGTCGGGTTCTGAAGGGAAAGCAATGCGACAGCACAGAATATACACCACATGCATTCTTGCAAGCTGTATTGCACTCATGCCGGGCATCCACGCCGAGGCGCAGTGTTTCGTACAGACTCTTGAAGACCCCCCTCCCGGCCTTGCTCGCAACCAAGGGCAACACGAAATCATCTTCGACGGTGAGTATCTCTACGAAGGTGCGCCATGGGATGGCTCGCCACTCGGTGGTCGAGGCATAGTGCGCATCTACGAGCGCGACGGTGACGACTGGAACATTCTCTGGAAACTCCCCCCACCTGATCGGAAGAGCTCCCGAACCTTTGGGTACGCCATCGAGCCCATCGGACCCGGTCCCCACATCCTCGTCGGCGACCCCGAAGAGTCGGTTGTCTGGGAGTTACGCGTTGAGGAGGGCGCGTGGCAGGTCGTCCGGGAGATTCGACCTCCAGACGAGGGCGTGCGAGGCTTCGGCAACGCGATTGACTTTGAAGGTGAACTCCTCGCTATTGGTGCGCCGTATTCCGACATCGTCTACCTCTATCGTTATGAAACTGACAACTGGGTCTTGGAGAGGAGAGCCGAACCACACCCGGATCGAGACATCAACTCCTATGGCTTTGCCCTCGATCTCAAGGGCAACAAACTCCTCGTCGGCGCACGGAATGGTGATGCCGCAGAACTCTGGGTCCGAGGTGGGTTCGGCTGGACACGCTCTGCCACGCTCCACCACCCCGATCCAGATGAAGCGTTGCTCTTCGGTCGGGCGGTATTGCTCCACGAAGAACTCGCAATCGTCACGGATGCCGATACAGGGAGGGTCGGTAGTGTGTATGTGTATCGCAACCAAGGAGGAGGCCAAGGCTGGATTCTTGACCAGGTTCTCAAGCCGTGGGACACTGACGACAACGACTGGTCGGTTTTCGGGTGGGACATAGCATCGCAAGCAGACATACTCTACATCCAAGCGCAGCATGGTACCGATTTCTCTAGAGGGGCGACATATCTCTTTCGGGAGATTGAGAACATGGGTTGGCAGCCCTACACCAAGATCACACCCCAAGCCCAAGGCCATCATCTGGACTTCAGCAATATCGCAGTTCAGGGTGACCTCCTCGCTATAGCGGGCATGAACAGCTACGAGGGCCTTGCCCCTGTCGAGCTCTTCTCCCTCCGCCCCCGCTGCCTCTGCATCGCCGATTTTAACGAGGACGGCAGGATCAACCCCTCCGATGTCACCGCCTTCCTCAACGCCTGGAACGCCCGCGACCCGGCTGCCGACGCCAACGCCGACGGCCTCATCAACACGCAGGATGTCGCTTGGTTCCTCCTTGAGTGGAACACCCGCGAGCACTGCATTTCGTAGAGGTGATCGCGTCGGGGACGGGGCTTCTACTGGTTGACAGACGGATTCTTGTGCTCTTGATGAGGTCGGCAATCAGGAATCCTCTCCCACCGGTCTGGATTCATTCTCAGATCAGCGCAAGGCTCGCCCCGGGACAGGGATATAATCTGCCCCATTTGTCTGTCTGGATGTAGCCAGAGAGGCAGAGGGCAGGAGCTTGATGCAGTGACCCACATGTGCGATAAACCGCTACCCACAATCATCCAGGGGGGGATGGGCGTTGCTGTCTCAAGCCCGGAACTCGCCAACGCGGTTGCCAAAGCGGGCCAGCTTGGGGTGGTCTCCGGGACAGCCCTCGACCTCGTGCTGGCAAGACGCCTCCAGGCTGGTGACGAGGGTGGGCACATGCGCCGTGCCCTCAAGGCGTTCCCCATCCCCGATGTTGTGCAGCGGATCCTCGACCGCTACTTCGTCGCTGGCGGCAAGCCCGAAGACAAGCCCTTCAAGGCAAAGCCGGTCCCGAGCATCAAGCCCTCTCAGCACCTCGAGGAGTTGCTTGTCGTCTCGAACTTTGTCGAGGTGTTTCTCGCCAAGGAGGGGCACGACGGGCTCATCGGCATCAACTACCTCGAAAAGATTCAGCTCCCGACGCTGCCGTCGATTTATGGCGCCATGCTCGCGGGCGTGTCGTGCATCCTCATGGGCGCGGGTATCCCCCGCGCGATCCCGGGCATCATCGACCGCCTTGCCCAGAGGCAGGCTGTCGAGATGCGCATCGATGTCCAGGGCGCAGACGACGGCGAAGTGTTCACGACCAGGTTTGATCCCAACACGATCTTCAAGGGCGATGCCCCAGAGGTCGCCCGCCCCGACTTTCTTGCCATCATCTCCTCATCCACCCTCGCCAACATGCTCGTCCGCAAGTCCAGCGGCAAGGTGAACGGGTTTATTGTCGAAGGGCCGACCGCCGGGGGGCACAACGCCCCACCCCGTGGCCGCCCGCAGCTCAGCGTCGAGGGCGAGCCGGTCTATGGCAAGCGCGATGTGCCCGACCTCGAAGCGATCAAGGCCATCGGGCTCCCCTTCTGGCTCGCGGGCTCGTTTGCCGATCCTGAGCGCGTCGAAGAGGCGCTCAAAGCCGGGGCAACCGGCGTCCAGATCGGGACAGCCTTTGCCTATTGTGAGGAATCGGGTCTTGGCAAAGACCTGATCGAGCGGGTGCTCGCCATGAGCCGAGAGGGCACAGCCAAGGTCTTTACCGATCCGGTTGCCTCGCCGACCGGCTTCCCGTTCAAGGTGCTCAACCTCGACAACACAAACTCCCAGGCGGAGATGTACGAGCAACGGACACGAATCTGTGACCTTGGCTACCTGCGTCATGCGTACAAAAAGCCTGACGGCAAGATCGGTTGGCGGTGC
>JAJRZG010000274.1 GCA_024275365.1 Planctomycetota bacterium
AATCAGTGTGCCACTACTCGCCGCAACTCCTTCTTCTCTACTCCTACTCCATATCTCCGCGGCGCAGTAGTGCCTCGCCAGCATACCGACTCGCATCACTGCGCGGGGAGGAAGCGAAGGGAACGGAGGAGGAGAGACCGCCGGGTGCCATGGTCACGGCTCGGCGTGACCATGACTGACACCCACAAACATACCGAATCGTGGCCACCCAAAGCTGTGGCCACGGCACCCGGCTCGTAAGTTCATAGCGGACCCTCCAACTACCGAGAACATACCCGCGCCTCCAGTCGATGCCAGAAACTCGCGGGTTTTTCGTCAATAGGTAAGGCCAGCCTCTATTCCACAGCATGTGCGGGTTTCTCCGTCTCCTCCCCAATCACCACCCGCACCGCCTCGCCCCCGACCTCTGCCAAGGTCGTCAGCGTCAGCTCCTCATTCACACGCGCCTGCAAATGGACCGGGCGACCCCACAACTCCCGCAGTGCCCGCAGCGTCTCCCCCGCCTTCTCAGCCTCGATCTCCAAACCCATAAACTTGTGCGCCAGGTACAGCTCGCCCCGGTTCCCATAGTTGGCATCCACAACGAACACAAACGGCTGCCCCATGTTTGTCAGCTGAAAGAGCAGCGTCTGCTTGACCGTATCAAAGTCCCGCGTCACGACCTGCACCTCGCCGGTCTGCGGGTCTTTGCGGTACTGATACATCTGGTGCTTCTCGACAAACTCCGGCGTCAAAAACTCATCAATAAAGTTCACATCATTATAAATCCGCCGAACCTCAAAGATCTTCTCCCGACCCTTCATGCTCTTGTCATCAAACCGCTCCTTGGCCCCGATATCCGTCAGCCGCTCCCACGCCGGCCCGTGCTGCCCCCGGTCCCACCGGCGTTCAATATCCTTAAACATCTCGACGCCAATCTTGTAAGGGTTAAACCCGCCCGGGGGCATAAACACCACCCCCGAGTGCTGCTCGGCATAATCAATAATCTCCTGGGGTTCCAAAAAATGCTGCGTCATCATCTTCGAGTGCCAATAGGTCGCCCACCCCTCGTTCATCACCTTGGTCATCCCCTGTGGGGCAAAGTAGTACGCCTCATCCCGGACGATCCCAAGAATGTCCGCCTGCCAGTCGGCAAGCGGCGCGTTCGCAAGCAAAAACGCAAGCACATCCCGCGTCGGCTCCGCAGGAAACCGCGCCCCCGACTCCTGTTGCTCTGCCTCCCACGCCTCTCGCTGCCGGGCGAGTTCCTCCGCCGGGTTGATAAAGGACTCCATGTAGTCTTTCGCTGGCAGCTTGTCAGGGCGAAATGCTCCGCTGTCTTCGGTGGCACGGCTCTCCGAGCCGTGTGTCTCTGATCCACGCCCCTCTGTCCCACGCAACCCCCCCTCACGGCTCGGAGAGCCGTGCCACCCTGAACCCCCCTTCCCCATAAACACCGAGTGCGGGTCGATCAGGTGCTCAAGACTCAGGCACACATCAAGAAACCGCTCGACAGTCTCCTGCCCGTGCCGTTCGACAGCCCGCCGAACCCGCGTCGCGTGGTTGGCCATCTCGTCCATCATCTTGCGATTGGTCTTGCCAAACCACAGGTTGTTCTTAAAAAAGTCCGAGTGCCCATACACATGCGCCATCACCAGCTTCTGGTCGGTGACCGAGTTCGACTCCTGCAAGTACGCATAGCACGGATCGTTGTTAATCACCATCTCGTAGATCCGCCCCATGCCATAGGCGTCCCGCTTGCTCAGCTTGTCATACTCCATCCCCCACTTCCAGTGCGGGTACCGCACCGGGAACCCGCCATAGGCCGCGATCTGGTTGATCGTCTCAAAGTCGAGCACCTCATAGATCACCTCAAAGAAGTCGAGCCCATACTCGGCAGCCTTGGCCTTGATCGCCTGCGTGTGCTCGAGCAGCTCGGGGCTCAGGTCGGTATGGGGTGTGCCTCTGGGCATGATTGGTCTATCGGCGATCGTGGTGGGTTGCCGTCACTCCTCTCAAAGCGTCTACGGCTGGGTCATGCGGGCGGTTCTGTTCACACGGTCGCAAAGAAGGCGACAGCAGTGCCCGCCGAGAGTGCCCAGCACCCCACGACCAAGCCGAGGCGGATGGCGATTGATCGGTGCCGGATCCACCTTCGGAACCAGAGCCAGCCCGCCATGGCCCCACCACACACGACAAACCCGGCAAGCAAAGAAATCGCATCGAAGAAGTCGAACCACGCAACACCCACGAGGCTCTCAAAGAACATCCAGAGAAGAATGATGGAATCAAAGCCGAACCCGAAGGCAAGCCCAATCAGACCCGTGAGATAGAGCTTCATCCGGGGTCCGACCATCCCCACCCGCAGCAGGAGTTCTTCCCCACACTCCGGGCAGGTGGCCTCTGAAAGCCCCCGCAGGTTGTACCCACACCCCGGGCACGGCTCATCATGCTCAGCAAGAAATGCCCGCAGCATCTCCTTGCGCGTGTCGGTTTCCCCGGTCATGCCCAGAGTCTACACCATGGGTTTGTCCGTCCCCCCTGGACGCCGGAGCTGAGGCTTTGCGAAGCTCCGGATCTGGAGCACACCAACAACCCGGACCTTCGCGGACTCAGGTCCGGCGTCCTCACGCGCGGGGCCGATCCCTACACTCACCCCCATGCCCAATCCC
This sequence comes from Planctomycetota bacterium, assembly GCA_024275365.1. Lineage (GTDB taxonomy): Bacteria > Planctomycetota > Phycisphaerae > Phycisphaerales > UBA1924 > PNC22. The sequence continues at coordinate 2,652 of JAJRZG010000274.1, forward strand.
CAACTCCAGCACACAATCCAACTGATGCACGCCGGACAACTGCCCGAAGCAGAGCAGGCCTGCCGCAGCGCCATCCAAGCCAACCCCGGCGACATTCAGGCGGTCCACCTCCTCGGGCAGATCACCCGCCAAATCGGCAAAGCCCCAGAGAGCGTGCAGATATTTCAGCATCTCCGCCAGGCACGCCCAGCAGACCCAGAGCTCATTGGCGAGCTTGGCGCAAGCCTGACAGCCGCCAATCAGCACGCCCACGCCCTGCCCCTGCTCACTCAAGCGGTCGAGCAAATGCCCACCGCGGTCCATTGGAAGATCTGGCTCGGCAAGTGCCAGCTCAAGCTCTTCAACACAACCGCTGCTGTCAAGGTCCTTGAAGATGCCCATGCCGACGAACCCGACAACCTCGAGGTCCTCTTCCACCTCGCAAACGCCCTGCTCACCTCGGGCAGACCAACGAACGCCGAACCCCTGATTCGGCGGTTCCTGAAACACAACCCCGACTCCATCCCTGCCCAGATCACCCTTGCCAACATCCTTGAATCCCAGAACCACCTCGATGAAGCTGTCGAGGTCTGCGAGGCGATCCTCAAAAAAGACCCCAAGTTTGACGCAGCCCTTGGCACGCTCGCCCGCTGCCTCAGGGCTGAGGGAAAGTACACAGAAGCCCTCGCAATCCTCGAGCCGATCATCGCACAACACCCCACCGCCAACCAGGCGCTTGCCGTTGCCCCTCTCTATCTCGCAGACAAACGCTTCGAAGAGTCCAAGGCCCTCTTTGAGCAGGTGCTCAAAGAGGCAAACCTCCCCGACCCCATCCGCGCATCGCTCACCTCCGGGCTTGCCCAGGCCTATCAGGGACTCAAGGACTACGACAACGCCTTCCGGGCCTTCAAGCGCAGCAACGAGTACTACCCAAAGACTTTTAAGCGCGACCATCGGCTCAGACTCTACAAAGAAATCCGCGATTCGTTCAGCCCGGACATCCTCAAGACCGGCCCCCGAGCCACGATCGACGCGAGCAAGTGCATCTTCATTGTCGGCATGCCACGCTCAGGCACCTCGCTCGTCGAACAGGTGCTCGACGCCCACCCGCGAGTTTTCGGAGCTGGCGAGCTCACCGACCTTGCCTCCACAGTCACCGACCTCGCAGAAGAAATGCAAGGCCAGCCGCCCTCATGCCTGCGAGAGCTCACCCAAGACCTCCTTAACAAGGGCGGGCAGCAATACCTCGACCGGGTCACCGCCCTCGCGCCCGAGGCCGACTTTATCATCGACAAACTCCCCCACAACTTCGAGATGCTCGGGTTTATCCACCGCGCTCTGCCCGGCGCAACAGTTATCCACTGCACACGAAACCCGATCGACAACTGCCTCTCGTGCTTCTTCACCCAGCTCTCAACAAGGCACAACTACTCCACCGATCTTGCCAACCTCGCCTGGGCCTATGGCCAGTATGTCAAGCTGATGGACTACTGGCAAACTACCTGCAACCTTCCCGCCCTCGATGTGCAATACGAAGACATGGTCGCAGACCTTGAGACCCAGGCAAGACGGATCATCACATCTGTCGGCCTTGAATGGGACGACCGGTGCCTGCGGTTTTATGAGACCAAGCGTGCTGTGACCACCGCGAGTGTCGATCAGGTGCGAAAGCCGATCTACACAAGCTCTGTCTCCCGCTGGAAGCGCTACGAACAACACCTCACCCCGCTCATCGAATCTCTCCGCACCGCCGGCGTCCAACTCCCAGATGCCTGATCTCTACCACCCCTCCTCCTACACTCCCCCATGCCCCGCCCCCACCTCACCACCGCCCAAAAACTCTACCAATCAGGCAACTACGCCGATGCCGAACGCGCCTGCCGACTCGCCCTCAAAGCCAAACCCAACGACATGCAGGCCACCCGCCTCCTCGGCCAGATCACCCGCCACACAGGCAAAGCACAAGAATCTGTCCTCATCTTCCAGAAGCTCGGTCGCGCCCGACCCAACGACATCCAGCTCCTCGGCGAGCTCGGCGCAAGCATGGCAGCCGCCAACCACTTCGCCCACGCGCTCCCCCTCCTCCAACGGGCTGTCAAGGCCCTCCCCAAAGCCCCCAAGTGGAAGGTCCACCTCGCCCGATGCCTCCTGGGCCTCTTCAAAACCAACGAAGCCATTACCCTGCTCGAAGAGGCTCTTGCCCAGTCACCCGACGACCCCGACACTCTCTTTCTTCTCGCAAACGCCCTGCTCAACGCTGCCAGGCGCGAGTACGCCGAGCCACACATCCGCGCCTTCCTTGCCCAACAGCCCAACTCCGTCCCCGGCCGCACGATGCTCGCCAATATCCTCGAGTATCAAGGACGACTCGATGAAGCCATCGAACTCCTCGACGACATCCTCGGCCCAGACCGCCAATCCGTCGGCAACCCGGCCTACGACCAGGCCGTCGGGGGCCTCATCCGCTGCCTCTCCGTCCAGGGCAACTACGACGAAGCCCTCCGTGTCTGCCAACCACTCGCAACACAACACCCCTCCGCCAAGCTCGTCCAGGCCATCGCCCCGCTCTATCTCTCCCAAAAACTCCACGACGAGATCCGCCCCCTCCTCGAACGCGCACTCGCCACCGACAACCTCCCCCAACCCGACAGAGCCTCACTCCTCTTTCGCTACGCCAAGGCACTCGAACCCCTCAAAAACCACGATGTAACATTCTCCGCCTACACCAAGGCCAACGCCTGTTACCCCAAGTCGTTCGACCACACACTCAAGCAAGACCTCTACACCCAACTCCGCAGCGTCTTCAGTAAAGACAGCATCGCCGCCGATCCAAGAGCAACCCTCGATGCCAGCAACTGTGTCTTCATCGTCGGCATGCCCCGATCAGGCACCACGCTCGTCGAACAGATCATCGATGCCCACCCAAGCGCCCACGGCGGCGGCGAGCTCCCCTACCTCCGCCAGACCGTCGATGCGCTCGCACAACTCTCCAAAACCGAAGCCCCCGCCTGCTTCGAGCACGCCTCACCCGACCTTCTCGACAAAGGTGCCCGCCTCTACCTCGACCAACTCAAAGCCCATAACCCCGATGCAGACCGCATCACAGACAAACTCCCCCACAACTTCGAGTTGCTCGGTCTCATCAACCGGATGCTCCCCGGTGCCCGCGTCATCCACTGCCGACGAAACCCCGTCGATACCTGCGTCTCGGCCTACTGCACCCAGCTCTCCGCCTGGCACAACTACGCAAACAACCTCGACACCCTCGGCTGGACCTATGGCCAATACGCAAGCCTCATGCAACACTGGCACGAAGCCTGCGACCTCCCCATACTCGATGTCCAATACGAGGAGACCGTCGCAGACCTCGAAACCCAGGCCCGCCGCATCATCGAGTTCATCGACCTCCCCTGGGATGCCCGCTGTCTCCGGTTTTATCAGACTACCCGAGCCGTCACTACCGCAAGCGTTGACCAGGTCCGAAAGCCCATCTACTCCACCTCGATCGCCCGATGGAAACGCTACGAGCCCCACCTTACCCCCCTTCTTGACGCGCTCAAAGATGCCGGTGTCGATCTCGAAAGCAACTGAGACCCTCCTATACTCGCCCCATGCCACCCCCCGCAGATCAACAACCGACCCACGACCAACAGCTCGCCACCTGCATCGCCCTGGTGCGCCAAGACAAAATCGACGAGGCTGCCGAGATCGCCTCAGCCATGCGCCGCGAGCAGCCCACCGATCCCAAATCCCGCTTTGCCTCCGCCCTCATCGACCGCCACCAGGGCCGCGCGAACCAAGCCCTTGCCGCGCTCCAGCAACTCGCCACCGAACTCCCCCAGAACCCCCTCATCCGCCTCGAATACGCCGCCACGCTGGTGATGAACAGCCAGATTGACCGCGCCATCCCCATACTCGAAGAACTCATCGCCGCCGACCCAGGCCGACCCCTCATGCACTACTGGCTCGGCCAGGCGCACCTCCGCTCCTTCCGAGGCCCAGAAGCCGTCAAGTGCTTCGAGCGCATGAGAGACCTCGCCCCACAAAGCAAAAACGCCCTCCACCCCCTCGCCTCTGCCTACCTCGCCTCGGGCCGGGCAAAGAGCGCCGAAAACACCCTCCGCGAGCTTCTCACAACCCAGCCCAAAAACCTTGAAGCCCTCTCCACTCTCTCGGCCGCGCTCGAACAGCAGAGCCGTATGGCAGATGCGGGCGAGGTTTTCCGCCAGATGATCGACCTCTCCCCCAACCACCCGCGCGCCACCGCAGGCCTTGCCCGCGTCCTCCAGACCGAGGGCAAGAAAGACCAGGCCCGTGAACTCCTCCGACCCATCTTCGAGGCAGACGATCCAATCCCCGTCGTGATCTCGACCTTTGCAGCCCTCTGCACCGAAAAGCCCGACCGCCAGGCGTGCATCGAAAAGACCCGCACAGCACTCTCGCAAAGACACCACGCCGCCCAGGACCGTGCCGCCCTCTGCTTTGCAGCGGGCAGGCTCCTCGACGCAGAAGACCAGACCGATGCCGCCTTCCGCGTCTACACCCAGGGCAACACCATCAGCCCCAGGTTCTATGTGCCCGACGAAAAAGCCAAGGCCGTCGATGCCATCATCGAAACCTTCTCTGCCAAAGCCATTGCCTCGTTCCCAAGAACGCAAGACCCCTCAAGCCGCCCCATATTCATCCTCGGCATGCCCCGCTCGGGCACCACCCTCGTCGAACAAATCCTCGCCGCCCACCCCGATGTCTACGCCGCCGGCGAGCTCCAGGAACTCCGCCGCATCTGGAAAGACCTCGTCGCACGCCGAGGCTCAGGCTCCGTCACCAACCTCACACAACTCACCCAGAACGACATCAACACCGCAGCCGACCGCTACCTCACCTTCCTCGATTCCCTCGATGATGTCGCCCCACACATCACCGACAAAATGCCTCAAAACTTCGAGCAGCTCGGCCTCATCAATCTCCTCTTCCCAAACGCCAAAGTCATCCACTGCCAGCGCAGCCCGCTCGACACCTGCATCTCCTGCTATACCATCCAGTTCGGCATGGCACACACCTACTCCAACGACCTCTCCCTCCTCGGCCACGCCTACGCCCAATACCACAAGCTCATGGCCCACTGGCGCACCACGCTCGATATCCCCATGCTCGATGTCGTCTACGAGGATGTTGTCGCCGACACCGAGACCCTTGCCCGCCGCATCGTCGATTTCGTCGGCCTCCCCTGGAACGACGACTGCCTCCGCTTCTATGAAGCAGAGCGCGCCGTCGTCACCGCCAGCGTCGATCAGGTCAGAAAGCCTGTCTATGCCTCCTCCGTTGGCCGATGGAAACGCTACGCCCGCCACCTTGACCCGCTCCGCCAGGCTCTCGAAGCCGGGGGCGTCCCCCTCGCTGAATGCGACACATAAACCCGCGAGTTCCCCCAAAGCCTTCCAAAAGCACCACACCCCAACCCTCTGCGAGAGCCCACCATGCCGGCCGCCCCAACCCCATTCGACCACGCCATGTCACTCTATGACCAAGGCAAAAACGCCGAGGCCGAGCAGGCGTGCCTCGCCCTCCTCAAAGAGGACACACAGAATGTCCCCGCGATGCGCCTCCTCGCCACGATCTCACGAAACAGTGACAAGCCTGAGCAAGCCGTCCAACTCCTGACCTTTGCCATGAAGCTCGACCCCACCAACCCAGGGCTCGCCGGCGAAATGGGCGCGAGCCTCATCCTCGCAAACCGACCAGAAGACGCAACCAAGCTCCTCGAAGTGCTCGTCGAAACTATGCCCGACAGCCCGATAGCCCACTTCTGGATGGGCCACTGTTACCTCGCCCAGTTCTATGGCAACAAAGCCGCCCACCACTTCAAGACCTCCTACGAACTCGACCCACTCAACGACGAAATCCTCCGCATGATCGGCATCGCACTCCTCACTTCTGGCAGAGGCCGCGACGCCGAGCCCTGGCTCAGACAATACCTCAAAGACCACCCAGACCTCTCGGGTGCCTATGTCAACCTCTCCATCGCGCTCCAGCAACAGGTCCGGCTCGAAGAGTCCACAGAGCTCGACCGAAAGGCGCTCGAACTCGACCCGGACAACACCGCCGCGATCGCTGCCCTCGGACGACACTACCGAACCTATGGCCGCTACGACGATGCCTTCGCGCTCATCCGTGGCGCACTCAAACGCCTCGGCCCCCAGCCGTCCCTCGCCGCCATCTTCGCCTTCCTCTGCGACAAAGAAGAACTCGCCGAAGAGGGGATCGAAGTCATCAAGCAGTCCCTCCAGATCGAAACCACACTCCCACAAGGCAAGCTCGGGCTCTACTTCGGCCTCGGCAGGCTCTACGAACGCACAAAGCAATACGACAAAGCATGGGAGGCATACGCCAAAGGCAACACACACTACGCCCCCATCTACAACCCGCAACAAATTGAAACTATGACCGTTGATCTCCAGAACACCTTCAACGCCTGGTCACTCAGCGTCATGCCCAAGGCAACAATCCCTACCGACCGCCCCATCTTCATCGTCGGCATGACCCGCAGCGGCACGACCCTCACAGAGCAAATCCTCAGCTCACACCCGGACTGCTTCGGCGCAGGCGAACTCCTCATCATCTCCGAACTCGGCCGAGAACTCGGCAGAAGACTCGGAGGCACCTGGCCAACCTCACTCAACGACCTCACCCCCGAACTCGCCAACGAGTTCAGCGAACGCTACCTCGAACACCTCAACGCCCTCGAACCAACCGCAAAGCGCGTCGTCGATAAGCTCCCCTTCAACTTCCACTTCATCGGTCTCATCAGTGTCCTCTTCCCCCAGGCGCATGTCATCCACTGTATCCGAAACCCGCTCGATGTCTGCGTCTCAAACTTCGGCACCCCCCTCTCCCCCCGCAACTCCTGGCGACCCCGACTCGACACGCTCGCCCATGTCTACAACGAATACCGCCAGATCATGAACCACTGGCGGGCCGAAGCCACCATCCCCATCCTCGATGTCGTCTACGAAGACACCATCACCGATGTCGAGAAACAGGCCCGCCGCATCATCGACTTCGTCGGCCTCGACTGGGACCCCCGCTGCCTCGAGTTCTACAAGCACTCCCGAGCCGTCACCACCGCAAGCACCGACCAGGTCCGAAAGCCCATCTACAGCTCATCCAAAGCCCGCTGGAAACGCTTCGAAAAACACCTCGGCCCCCTCATCGAAGGCCTCGAAGCCGGAGGCACCAACATCGAACGACCCTTCGATGTTGAGCCGTTCTAGACTTTCCTTTGCCTGCATTTTCTCCTACCTTCATCATCATCCCCCCAGTGGGGCGGGCGCCTCGCCCGCCCGGATGCCCTATCTATCGCTCAGATTCCCCCGCACCACTGCCAACCTTCACCACCCCCTTCTTCAGCGTCCCCGGTGCACACCCCGCCAGCATCAGCTCCCCCCCATCTCGCAGCCACAGCTTGATCAGATACCCCACCGACTCATTCGCTGCTACCACCGTCAACTCCCCGCGCTGAAAGCTCTTCACTCGCCCCTGGTCCCTGAGATCATCCGGTGCAACCGTCCGCCACGCCTCTCCCATCCCCTTGCTCTCCTTGATCTCCTTCTCAAGCTGCGCCCGCAACTCCCCCACCACCCCCGCTGCCGCCATATCCCGTGGCGGGCGCACCCTCAGCAACCGAATCTTCTCGATTGATGCTGCTGCCTGTTCCAGTTCCTTTGCACCCATACCCCCATCCTACCACACTCCCCCTCCCTCGCCTCCTCCTCCTCTCCTCTTCCTCCTCCTCTTGCTCCTCCTCTTGCTCTTTCTCTTGCTCCCCCTCTTGCTCTTTCTCTTGCTCCCCCTCTTGCTCTTTCTCTTGCTCCCCCTCTTGCTCTTTCTCTTGCTCCCCCTCCCGCGCCCCGCGGGAGGGGGCTGGGGGGAGGGTGCCTTTCCTCCTCACCCCCACCCTCTCCCCCCATCCCCCCTACCCTTGCTCCGTGTCCCCAACCATCGACATCAAAGCCCTCGCCAAGACCTACCCCGCCATCGGCAAAGCCGGCATCACCCGGGCTGTCGATGGCGTCACACTCACCATCAACCCCGGCGAGCTCTTCTTCCTCCTCGGCCCCTCAGGCTGTGGCAAAACCACCCTCCTCCGCATGATCGCCGGCTTTATCGAGCCCACCGAGGGCTCCATCGCCTTCAACAACAACGACATCACCCACACCCCACCCAACAAACGAAACACCGGCATGGTCTTCCAGAGCTACGCCCTCTGGCCACACATGACCATCGCCCAGAATGTCGCCTTCGGCCTCGGTGTCCGCAAAGTCCCCGCTACCGACAAAACCAAACGGGTCAAAGATGCCCTCGCCCAGGTCCAGATGACCGGCTACGAGTCCCGCAAGCCCACCCAGCTCTCCGGCGGCCAGCAACAACGCGTCGCTCTTGCCCGCGCCCTGGTCGTCCGGCCAGATGTCCTGCTCCTCGACGAACCCCTCTCCAACCTTGATGCCAAACTAAGACTCGAACTCCGCTCCCAGATCCGCAAGGTCTGCAAAGACGCCAGCCTCACCACCGTCTATGTCACCCACGACCAAAAAGAAGCCCTCAGCATGGCCGACCGCGTCGCCATCATGCGTGACGGCAAGGTCATCCAGGTTGGCACCCCCCGCGAGCTCTACCGCCGCCCCCGCTCCCGCTTCGTCGCCGAGTTTTTAGGCGAAGCCGACTTCCTCGAGGCCACCGTCACAGCCATCGAGGAGAAGACACTCCACCTCGACACCCCCGCCGGCCGCCTGGCCGCGATGGTGACTGACGCCCCCCCCCCACGATCGGCGACAAAGTTGTTGTTTGCGTGCGGCCCGAGTGCTGGAAGATCAGCACAAACAGCACCTCTCCCCCTGCCGAGACTGGTGCCAATGCCAATGCCAGTGCCGGTACCGGTGCCGCTGCCGCTGCCCTCAAAGCCACCCTCGCTGAAACAACCTACCTCGGCGAACTCGCCCAGCACACCCTCGACCTCCCCGGCGGCCACCGCATCCACGCCAGCGTCCTCAACCCCGCCCTCGTCCCCACGGCCACCATCGGCGACAAGGTCACCATCTCTACCGCCCCCGAAGATGTGATCGTGCTCCCTCGAAGCCGATGATGCCATCGTTCAACCCTGTGACGGGTTCATGAGCCGCCTTCCAGCACGAATCGAGCATTCTCCCTGCGGAGCATATCGAATGGCGTAATGCACTTGACCCCGAGACCTAAGCAGGTGTTCGGGATTTTAACAGTGCCGATGGTGTTTGCCGGAACTTCGTGGGTCACGACGACATGCCTCCCTGACAACGCTTGAGCAACGAGGTAGTAGTCTGCAATCTGGAGGAAAGTATTGATAGCAGCCGCAGTGTATTTCTGTGTATTCTCGAACTGATGATCGACTGCCCATTGGCTTGCAGAACCAAGGGCATGGAGCGTTCTCACATTCGGCGACAAGAAGAACCCATTGTCCAGAGTGTCTGCCCATGTGGACAGCTCGTCGTTTCCAGCGTGGATCTCGTCTGCAACCTTGTCAATACTGAAAACTTTGCCCCTTCGATGTTCCCGTATGAGCCAATCCCAGAACGCGGGACAAAAATCGAACCCGTAGTGAAGTTTCTTTGCGCTCGTGAAGACATTGGCGTCGAGGAGATAAGCCATTAGATTTCGACCCCAACAGTTCGGCCGAGATCATGAAGTGCTTTGAGCTTCTTGAAGCCCAGAAGACGAAGTGTTTCCGTGAACGAGGCACGCCCTTCAAGCGTGCTGCTGATGATGGCGCGGGCGAATCGCTTGCTGACTCTGGCCGCTGTTGTATTGTAGAAGTTTCCGCCGGAGGAAGAACGAGCGAAGGTTCGCAAACGCTGGACTTCCTCGTCATACGCCGCCCAGAACTGTTCGCGCTGCATCTTTTTTGCATCGTAGATGCGCCGAAGAATCACAAGCGTGCTGACCTTGAAGATCTTTGCAAGACGGTTGAGCTCGTTGGTTAAGTTGTCCGTCACTCGATAGTGCTCTGTGATCGCGCTCAAAGGAACAAGTAACTCAGCAGCAACCTGGTTGCACCACTTCTCGACCTTGTTGGAAGGGATATTCCTCATGCTGGCATCGGATAACGCTGTCTGCCCGATCCAGAGATGAGCAAGTTCGTGGGCAAGAGTGAACATCTGGGCGGATTGCGTGTCGGATCCGTTGAGAAATATCAGCGGAGCAAGTGGATCACACAATGCGAATCCGCGGAACTCGTCGGGATCGAGCTTTCGATTGTTGTTGCTGCCTACGACACCGTTGACCATAACCATGACACCATTGTTTTCAGCCTGCTCGATAAACCGACGACGGGCCTGTGCCCATGTGCCCATTTGGGAGCGTTCAGCGATGCTGAAACCGAGCGCTTCCCTCATCTGACCAGCGACGACTTCGGGCTTCTCGCTTCGACTCACAGAACCGATGAACTGAATCGGTGGCTCATGCGCCATGCGTGCGTATTCACGAAACCACTCCTGCCGCTGCTGACAGATGTAGATGGTGTCGAGCAAGTCTGGCGATGGTCGAGCTATGACCCGGTCGGCCACCGTCCGGAAGTCGGGAATGGGAATCGATTCCTTCGGCGGCTTGGAGAGAAAGAAGTATCCAATCGGGGCTCGTGTCGTATTTGCGAAGGATTCAAGTTGCTTGAGTGTGGGCTGCACTTCTCCTTCGAGCCACGCTCTGAGTTTGACTTTGGGGTGCTTATCAACAAACGAGTCCACGGTATAACCCGAACGCTCACAGGCCCATTCAAGAAGTTATGGTTGTACCGGGACACGAACCATGTGTCCTTCTCCTACTGGCGTATTACTTCTCTACACACGGTATCCCGAGAGCATAATCGCTGTGTGTATCTGAACGATCTTTCGGCATCAAAGAGTGCTTACAGATTGTTCACAGCCAAGTAAAAGAACAGGCATATAATCGCATAAGACAGGTGTAAACAATGGGCTTGTTGTATGAGTAATTACACCTAATTGTGTCTCATGCCGCCAGTTCTCCTACACCCTTCCCCCTCGCCAGCACAATCACAAACACCGCCCCCACTCCGCCGCACGCACCGATCGACCCACCCGATGCCTCCACAAGCTGGCGGCAAATCGCCAACCCCAACCCATGACCCTGCGGCTTGATCCTGTTTTCTGATCCCTCCCGAGCACCCCGCTGATGCGGCTCAAACAGCGTCGGCAACAACCCGGAATCAATACCTGGCCCGTTGTCGCGGAACTCAACCACCACCGACTCGCCAGCCGCCGATTCGATGTTCCATGTGGAACAGTCCTCCGCTGTGGCAACCCGGCACGAAACCTCGATCACTCCACCACTATGCCCAACCCCCATCCCAACATCATCCCCCCCACCACTCCCTATAGCCCGGCACGAGTTCAGCAACAGATTCAACAGCACATGCTCCAAGTCAATCAGGGAAATCTGAAGTGATAGCTCAGGATCAAGAGTCGTCCGAAGCTCAATCCCACGAGCCTCCAGCGGCTGCCCAAGACAATCCAACGCCCCCCGCAGCGCAGCCTCAAGCGAGCAGCAGGGGGGGTCAACCCTAGCCGACTCGTCCTGCCCAGCCAGGCTCAGCACCGATGAGGCGATCCGCGATGCCCGCTCAACCCCATCAGCAGCCTTAATCAGCGCCTTTCGGCCAAGCTCAACATCATCAGGAGCATCAAGTGCCACCCTGGCATAGCTCAACACCGGTGTCAGGATGTTATTGAACTCGTGGGCAATCGCCCCCGCCAGCACGCCAAGAGCCCGAAGTTGGGTAGACGATTCGAGTTCTTCCCGCGCAGCTCCGAGCCGACTCTCGAGGTCGTTGATCTGTGCAAGCAGGCTGTCTGCCTGTACCTTGGTGTCTTCTGTGGGGGCCATGCTGCTGAAGATTCCTCCAGTATGGCTATCGGGCCATCAGCAGACCGACTTCTCTCCGACCTCAAATCCCAGCCTAAATCAGGATGCAGTGCTTCCCAACCTGTGATACGCATCCCGTTTCATTCTCCTGCGTGGCAGCGGGAAGGCCGGATCAACAGAGCCCAGAGCGCAAGCGACGGGTTGGCGTGTGCTGGCACGAGCCGACCCACTGAAACCGGTCGCTTGCGCTCGCGGCTCTGTTCAATACATGGACGAACGCGGAGATCATTGGTGGCACGGCTCTCCCTTTCACCCCACCCGCCCCCCGCTAACACACGAGTTTCAAGCAGGATGCGTATAACTCGTGCGTTTCTACGAGCCCAGAGTGCAAGCTCGGGATGACGAATGGTCGAGTTTCACAGGTAAAAACCAACTCTGTGCTTGCGCACTGGGCTCGTAAAGGCGCATACAAACTATCGTGATCCGTATGATTCATGGTCCCTGGCGATCACTCACCCAGGCAGATTCGTGGTCTCCACCTGGTTGCTCGGGGCCACCAGCCATCAGCCAGGCGAGAAGAGCGGGGGGGAGGAGCTCAGATTCTGGGAGGGCTGCGATCTCGACCCACTCGAAGGCGAGTTTGTCTTCGAGGCTGGGGATCGGGTCCGGCCAGGGGCCAACGGCGTGTTCCACATGAAACAGCACCGTGAACTCATGCTTGGGCTTTCCCCGCTGCTCAAAGATGTTCTCATTGGCGAGTAGGAAGGGGCCGACCTGAACAGACAGCCCGGTCTCTTCGAGGAACTCTCTAGCAAGAGCCTCGGCTGCGGTCTCGCCGGGCTCGATATGGCCGCCGGGCAGGTAGCAATAGCCATGCTTTCGGTTTCGGCACAGCAGGATGCGTGATTTTGCAGCCACGAGCCCTCGGGCAATACACTCGATTTCTTTGGGCATATCTTTGGACATTTCGATAACTCTCCAGCATGATCGGTGGTCAGGAGTGGGGGGGGTGTGTTATAACACACCATCGACGACGGGGAGCAACGCAAGGAGGCACAAGGCTTGGCAACACAGAAGCAACGACGGCTTGGGCGGGGATTGAGCAGTCTGATCGGGACTCAGGAGCCAGTACAGGTTGAACCCCACTCAGGATCAATCGCCATATCATCCAAACTCTCTGGAGAACTACCTGGTGTTTCTACCGGCCATTCACCCCCACACAATCAGCTGGAGTCTGGTAGTGAAGTGGTTGCTACTGAGGGAGAGGGGCAGGTCAGGCTCGTGCCACTTGGGGATATTCAGCCCAGTCGATTCCAGCCTCGGCGACACTTTGATGAGAGTTCACTCGCCCAGTTGGCGGCCTCGATCGGGCGGTCGGGGCTCATGCAGCCGATTCTTGTACGGCCGGTGGGTAGTGGGGGGTATGAGTTAATCGCGGGTGAGCGGCGATGGCGGGCAGCCCGGATTGCAGGCCTTGTCGAGATATCGGCGGTGGTGCGAGAACTTGCTGATGGGGAGGCTGCCGAGTGGGCGTTGATTGAGAACATCCAGCGAGAGGACCTCAACCCCATCGAGCGCGCCCACGGTTTGCGTGGGCTGGTCGAGCGGTTTGGGCTGAGCCACAACGAACTTGGTGACCGTGTCGGGCTTGATCGCTCGACAGTTGCAAACCTCATTCGGCTGACCGAGTTAGAGGAGCCAATCCAGGAGTTGGTCAGCGAGGGTCGTCTTGCAATGGGGCACGCCCGGGCGGTCCTGGCGATGCCGACGGGGGCTGCACGGATTGAGCTTGCCAAGCAGGCGGCTGCGGGCGGGTGGTCGGTTCGCCAGGTCGAGGCATCGGTTCGGCGTTGGGCGCAAACACAGTTAGAGTCTCTCAACCAGTCATCATCAAACAATACACGAACACAGCGAGAGGCTGTCATTGCTGACATCGAACGAAGGTTGGGCGATCATCTCGGAACCAAGACAAAGATAACACTCCGTGCCAGTGGGAACCGTGGGCGCGTGCAGTTCGAGTTCTATTCTCTTGAGCAGTTCGAGGGCTTGATGGAACGCATGGGTCTCACCGACGAAGAGGGGTAGTTGTATTTGCTGTTTGGAGCTTGTTGTTTGGTTTCTGTGGTTGTGGGGGCATACATTACACTCGAAACCCAGTGATGAGTAGCTCACCCTATGTGCCTCATGTGTTCGTGGATGTCCGGTATTTCTCCCGAATATGAAAGTCTTGTGTTTCCACTGTGTTTCGCGTACTTTGCGCCCTAGAATGGCACCGATCCAAGTTATGAATCTTTGTTTTTAGAATGTGATTCTCCCCAGATCACACGACATCCAAGTTGAAAGGTGAAACCGCTATGGCGAAGAAAGCACGGAAAAAGACGGCGCGGCGCAAGGCTGCCAAGAAAACTGTTGCCCGCAAAGCAACCGGCGGCTCACTCCGCCGCATTTCAACCGGCGACCTGCAAGCCGAACTCAAACGCCGCTCGCAAAACCTGACCAAACTCCAGGCTAGGCGTGACACTTTGCTCAGTGAGGTTGGCGAGATCGATATGGAGATTTCGGTGATCAACGCTGCCATGGGTGTTGCTGGTGGCGTAGCAGCATCAGCAGGCAATCGCCGCGGCCCCCGGGCAGCGCGCAAGGCACCGGCTGCTGCTGGCCGGACTCGGCGGGCGGGCGGGCGCAAACGCCCCCGCAACGCTGCAAGCCTCGAGGTTAGTCTCTCGAAGGTACTCAGTGGCAAGACCATGGGCGTGAGTGAGGCAGCCGACGCGGTGAAGAAGGCAGGGTATAAGACCAACAGCCCCAACTTCCGTACAATCGTGAACCAGACACTCATCCGGAGCGACCTCATCAAGAAGGTCAAGCGCGGGGCGTACACCGCCAAGTAAGGAAACCCAACCGCCCGATCTGTGGATGGGGTTGGTTGTATGAGATTGATATGACACCACGCCGTGCGGGCGTGGTGTTTTTTGTGCAGAGAACCCAAGGGTCGTGCGCATAGCAAGAATAATACGGATTTCGAAAAGTAATCATGCAGAGGAGACGGAGGAAAGGGAAGATCGCTCCGGAGGAGCGAAGTACCCAAGGCGTGAGTTCTTTTCGGGATGCGTATCAGAAGCCCGAGCTTGCGCTCGGGGCTCGTAGAAAAGCCCACACTCGGCGTGTGGGCTTGAGAGAGTTGTTGGCGTGGTGTGCTCCCCGTAGAGGAGCAGTTCTTTGTTTACCAGGGCACCGGTTCACGAGTGAGTCGGCTCGGTCTATCGACATAGAACACGCGGCCGAGGTCTTGCCAGAACATGCGGCCATTCTCATCAGCCATGATGGTCATGGTGTTGGACATGTCGTCCGACCGCTGGTAGAGCGTGTCGAGCTCGGGTGTGAGGTTGGAACGAATACGCTCGGCCTGCACATAGTCGGCCTGGCTTGAGGCTGTGGTGCAGCCAACGAGGGTCGTGGCGGCTGCGGCACCGAGGGCCAGACAGATGAGCCGCGGGATGCGTGTGTTCATAACGGTCACTCCTATGGGAGGGGTGTTGTAGCGGGGCTCTGTGGGTGCGTCAAGACGCGGGTGGCCCTGCTTTGGATGATATCCGCTCGGAAGGGGTGCGTGGTTCCCAGTCTCTTGGGTTGGGGATTGGGTGTGGAAAGTGGGCTTGGTTGGGTAAATGTGGGCGGAAATAGGGCTCGGGTCTGGTGGTGGTGGGGTATTGCTGGTAGATTGGTTTTGAGGCCTGCTTTGGCGGGTTTCTTGCCGGCTTTTTGGCTGGTCCGCGAGGTGTCCGGGCGGCGCAGCGGTTTGTCCAACCTTTGTGCCAACCCTTGGGCTCTGGAGCTTTCCCGGGCGATGGTCGAGCCTCCTCTGAGTGGATGGCCGGGTCCCGGGGCGAAGAGCCCCCCTCGAAGCAGGGTTTGGGCAACAAGTCGTCGCCTGGACACACGCGGATCGGTCGGGCTTGCTGGGTTGTGAGGCAGGCCAGAGGCGGGCGGGGACGCTCGCCCCACTGGGGACGGGGGCAGACATCAGCAGCCGGCAGCCCAGGCACTGAGGAAGGTGACGAAGTCTCGGGTATCGACGGTGCCGTTCTTGTCGAGGTCGGCAGAGCAGTCGTAGCCGGAGCAGTCATCGTTGATTTGATCGGCCCAGGCGCTGAGGTAGTCGGTGAAGTCGCGGGTGTCGAGGATGCCATCGTTGTTGAAATCGGCGAGGCAGGGGGCGCCGGGGCATTGGTTGAGGAAGACGGAGAAGCCGCCGGAACGACCATACCCAAAGTGCGAGACCAACAGGATGTCTGTTGCGCCGTCGCCGTTGAGGTCGCCGACAGACGAGCCGAGCATCGGGCCGATGGCATTGCCGAAGCGTGTTTCTTTGATGACTTCGCCGGCGGCGTTGAAGGTGTAAACCGCTGCTTTCAGATATGAAGATGACTGGCTGGCACACACCAGTTCGTCAAAGCCGTCGCCATCGAGGTCGAGCACGCCCGGGTCCCGGGAATAGAAGAGTCTTTCGAGTGTTGCGGTGTGGAGGAAGGTGCCGTCTCTTTGGTTGATCATGACTTTGACTTCACGGGTAAGCCAGCCGTAGGAGACGAAGTCCATCCAGCCGTCGCCGTTGAAATCGCCCGGCATGGCGAAGGGTTGTGTATCACCAAAGACGCGGATGGGCGCGGGGTCGGTAAACTGCCAGATTTTCATGTAGCTGATGTGGAGCTCATCCTCCTGGAGATCAGAGTCTGCACTGAGGAGGTCTACTTTCCCGTCGTTGTCGAAATCCGCAACGGCAAGGATGTGGTCTGCCATGGGTGCGGGGGTGAACTTGCGCGCGAAGTCCCAGCCGCCTCTGTTGCGGTAGACGGTGTAGCCCCGTATATCGTCTTCGGTGTCACCTGCGACGATGTCGGGCCGGCCGCTATTGTTGATATCGAGGACAAAGGGCACAGCAGTGGGGCCGCCGTCGCGGTGGGGGATTGTGTGGACTTGTGAGAAGAAGCCGTCGGGGGTGTTCTCGTAGATCCAGAGGCCGTGGAAGGCGGTCCATGTGAGGATGTCGAGATCGCCGTCACTGTCAAAGTCGGCGAGAGAGACTCTCTCGTAGACAGTCGAGGGTGCAGCCATGGCCGCGACGAGTGTGAAGACTCCCGAGCCGTCGTTGGTAAGGACCTTGATGACTGGTCCCGAGTCGTCTCCTGTGGCGACGACATCGAGGTCGCCGTCGGCATCGATATCGCCGAGGGTTGCGCGGCGGAGGATGTTTGTAAAGAAGGGCTGGAAGGGAACATCGTCGAAAAAGCCGTCGCCAGAGCCGAAACGGAGGTCGATCAGTCGGCCACGCTGCACAACGAGATCGAGATGCCCGTCGCGGTTGACATCTTCGACGAGAGTGTACTTCGGTCGGCTGTGGTAGGAGACGATTGTGTTGTGTTCGAGGATGGTGAAGGTGCCGGATCCGTCATTGAACATGGTGTAGGCGGTGCCATATGTGCCGTTGGGTTCACTGGCATTGACGAGGAGATCGAGATCGCCGTCATGGTCGAGGTCGGTGAGTTTGCTGAGACCGGAGATGCGTGGGTCGAGGTCTGCGCCCTGTGCGAACTCTCCCTGCCCCTGGCACAGCAGAACTTTGTTCAAGTCGTAGAGGATATCTGTCAGGCCGTCACCGTTGATGTCGCCTGCGAGTGTTCTGTCGTTTGGGTTGTAGATTGTTATTGGCTGCAGAACCTCGAAAGTGCCGTCGGCGTTCTGTCGAAGTGGTGTAAGTTTGTTCCAGTCGATGGCGATGAGATCCACGAGCCCGTCGTGATTGAGAGAAGCGGGCAAGATGCTGGCGGGGTTGTCTTCGAAGGGCACGCTGGTCCATTCGGTAAAAGTGCCGTCGTCGTCGTTGCGGTAGAGCACGATGTCGGTGGAGGTTCTGATGACCAGATCGGGCAGGCTGTCCTGATCAAGGTCTGTGGCGGCGTGTATTGCGACCAGGTCGGGGATGTATGTCCCGGGGAGTTTGACGAGCGTACCGCTGGTGTTCTTGAAGATGTACACGATCCTGGCGGCATCTCCGGAAATCAGATCGGTGTCGCCGTCGTTGTCGAAGTCTGCGGCTAGGAGTGTGTAGCTGAGGCTTGTGCTAATCGTGTCGATGAGTGTGACGGAGCCCTCGGGGCCAAACCGCCAGATTTCGAGCCCGTCCCCCCCGGCATACCCGACCAGATCGCGCCAACCGTTGGGATCAAGATCAACCATCGCGAAGCCTGAGAGGTAGAACGCTCCGATCTGATGATGCTTGAACCACGGCTCGCAGTGGGTTTGCGATTGGACGGGGACGGCCAAAAGGAGCAACAGGGTGAGCGCGGCGAAGGGGTTGGTGTGTGCCATCAGGAGTCTCCTGTTCGTGCAGCACGGTGTGGTGATAAGTCAATCATACTCGCACAGGGGCAAATACCTATTGGTATATTGCCAACTTTGCACCCGGTTGCGCCGTGCCCCGGGGGTTTGGGCGTAGGAGGGGTTTTCGTGGGTGGAGGGAGGTGTGGCGGGCAAGACACCCGCCCCACTGGGGATGGGGGGGTATCTGTTTTAGCATCCGGTGGCCCAGGCTTGGAGGTATCGGATAAGGTCGCGGGAATCGATGGTACCGTTTTTGTCGAGGTCTGCCGAGCAGTCGTAGCCGGAGCAGTCGCTGCTGCGTTGGGTGTTCCATCGCGTGAGGAAGGTGATGAAGTCGTCGGTGTCGGTGTCGCCGTCGTCGTCAAGGTCGGGGAAACAGGGGGAGCCGGGGCATTGATTGAGGAAGACGGAGAAGCATCCGTTGCCACGGTATTGCCTCCATGCGACCTGGAGGATATCTGTTGCGCCGTCGCCGTTGAGGGCACCAACCGGGGTGCCGAGCTTGCTCCCGGCGGCATTGCCGAAGGGTGTTTCCTTGAGAAGTTCGCCGAGAGCGTTGAAGGCAAAGATCGCAGACCGATCCGAAGAGCGCTGGCCTGCGAAGACCAGTTCGTCGAAGCCGTCGCCATCGAGATCGAGCACACCCGGGTCTCTGGGGGCAAAGAACTGTTCGAGTGTTTCGGTGTGGAGGAAGGTGCCTTCTCTTTGGTTGATGACGACCTTCACATCGCGGGTGCCCCGCCCGTAGACGACAAAGTCCTGCCAGCCGTCGCCGTTGAAATCGCCCGGCATGGCTAATGGGATTGACTCTCCGAAGATCTGAATCGGTACCGGATCGTGGAAGGCCCATGTTCTGTCTTTGCCGTAGGAGATAGTGAACTGGTCTTCATCATCATCGGTACTTGCACAGAGGAGGTCCATGTTGCCATCGTTGTTGAAGTCGACGATGGCAAGGATGTGGTCTGCTGTGGGAGCCGCCTTGAACTTGCGTTGGAACTCCCCGTCGCCCCGGTTCAGGTAGACGGTGTAGCCGCGGGCTTCTCCCTCGACATCCCCCGCAACAAAGTCGGGTCTTCCGTCGTTGTTGACATCACTGACAAACGGCACAAAAGACGGCCCGCCCTCCCGGTGCGGGAAGACATGCACCTGCGAGAAAAGGCCGTCGGGAGTGTTTATGTAGACCAACAACCCGTGAGAACGGGTCCAGGCGAGGATATCGAGGTCGCCGTCGCCGTCGAAGTCGAAGGCGGGGGTTCTCTCATTGATTTCAGAGGGTGCTGCCACTGCCGCGGCAAGGGTGAACGAACCAGTGCCGTCATTGGTGAGAACCTTGATGGCTGGTCTCGGGTCGTCCCCTGTGGCCACGATATCGAGGTCGCCGTCGGCGTCGATATCATCGAGGATTGCGCGGCGGAGGTGGTTTTTGAAGACGGGCTGGAAGGGCACACTGTCGAAGGAGCCTTCACCAAGGCCCACACGAAGATCGGTCAGGCGGCCTCGCTGGGTGACAAGATCGAGGTGGCCGTCACGATTGACATCTGCGACGAGTGAGTACTCTGATAGGTTGTAGCCGGAAAGTATCTTCTGGTGTTCGAGGAATGTGAAGTTGCCCTGGCCGTCGTTGAGCACGGTGTAGGCGGACTTGGAAGCGCCGTCGGGTGTCTTGGCGTTGACGAGGAGGTCGAGGTCGCCGTCGAGGTCGATATCGACGAGTTTGCCAACACTGGAGATGCGCGGGTCGAGGTCTGCACCCTGTACGAACTCTCCTTGCCCTTGGCCCAGCAGGACTGTGCGCTCGTCGTAGAGAACATCTGTCAGGCCATCGCCATTAATGTCGCCTGTGAGTATGCTGTAGAATGGGCTGTTGATTCTTGTGGACGAGAGGACCTCGAAGGTGCCGTCGGCGTGTTGTTGGATCGGCGTGATCTTGTTCCAGTAGATGGCGAGGAGATCCGGGAGTCCATCGTGATTGAGAGAGACGGGCGCGATGCTGTCGAGATTGTTCTCGAATGGCACGCCGATCCATTTGGTCATGGTGCCGTCGGCGTTGACTTTGTAGAGGAGAATTTCGGTCAGTGTCGCGCCGACAAGCTCGGGCAGACCGTCGCGGTCGAGATCTGTCGCGGCGTGTATCTCGCGAAGGTTAGGGATGTGCGTGCCGGGGAGTTTGAGAAGCGTGCCGTTGGTGTTGCGGTAGAAGCGGAGGATGTTCGAGGCGGGGTTTCCTGTGACGAGGTCGGTGTCGCCATCGCCATCGAAGTCGGCTGCGAGGAGTGCGTACCCGGTCTGTTCGTCCACGGTGTTGATGAGTGTGACGGAGCCGTCGGGATCGAACCTCCAGATTTTGAGCCCGTCCTGCCGATCGTTGCCGACGAAATCGAGCCAGCCGGTCGGATCGAGGTCGATCACAGCGATGCCTCGGTCGAAGTCCTTGGCAACCTGCTGGTGCTTGAACCACGGCTCGCAGTGGGTCTGCGATCGGGCCGTTTGCGACCGGGCGGGGGCGGCCATGAGGAGAAGCAGGGCGAGTGCAGCGAGGTGTGTGGTGTGTGCCATCGGGTGTCTCCTGTTCGTGCAGCACGGTCTGGCAATGAGTCAGTGATCCCCACGCAGGGGCACGGGCCTGTTTGGGTATACTGCCAACTTGGCACCCGGTTGCACCGTGCTGGGAGGTTGAAACCCGGGATCGGCCTCTCTGGGGGTACAGAGGCGTGGCCCACAGGTTGCACAACCCCCATGAAGAGAAGTTGACCCTTTGGAGGAATGGCTATGCAACCTGACAAACTCACAACCGCAGCCCAACAGGCCCTCGCAGCCGCCCAGCAATCGGCGATGGG
>JAJRZG010000275.1 GCA_024275365.1 Planctomycetota bacterium
CCTCCATGGTCGCCCTCCCCAGGGCAATGAGTGGCAAGCCCCGCGTCGTCGGGTTCCTCGTCGAGAAAGAAATCCGATTCCTCAAGGATGCCGTCACCAATCCCGCCAAGCCCTTTGTCGTCGTGGTCGGCGGTGCAAAGGTCTCAGACAAAATCGGTGCGATCCAACGCCTCCTTCCCCAGGCCGACCAGATCGTCGTCGGCGGCGCGATGGCCTACACCTTCCTCAAAGCACTCGGCCAAGAGGTCGGCGACAGCCGCGTCGAAACCGACCGCATCGACATCGCCAAAAAAATCATCGACCAGGCCGCAAAGCTCGGTGCCCAACTCCACCTCCCCGTCGATCACATCTGCTCGACTGAGTTCTGTGAGAGCACCGGCGAAATCAAAGTCTTCGGCGACAAAATCCATCCCGGGTACATGGGGCTCGACATCGGCCCCAAAACACAGGGCATCTTCGCCGCCGTCATCGCCAAAGCACGGACGATCATCTGGAACGGCCCCATGGGTGTCTTCGAGTGGGCACCCTTCAGTATCGGCACCCAGCAGGTCGCCAACGCCATGGCAGAGGCAACAGACAGAGGCGCTATCACCATCGTCGGGGGCGGCGATTCCGCGGCCGCGGTCGAAAAATTCGGTGTCGCCGACAAGCTCTCCCATGTCTCCACCGGAGGCGGTGCAAGCCTCGCCATGCTTGAAGGGCCCCCCTTCGATGCAGTCGATCTGCTCGACAACGCCTGAACTTTCTGGTAGTCTCTCCAGAGAAGGCAGGGCTGTCGTGCCCCAGGCCACAGGTAATCCACATGACCCTCACGCCCGCACAACCCGGCGAGCCAATCCATGTCTCCGTGGTCATCCCTATGTTCCGCGAAGCCGACCGCATCGACGACACGCTCCGCGACGCGCTCCCCCTGCTCAATATCGCCCCGCACACCTCCGAGGTCGTCCTCGTCTATGACGGCTCACCCGACGACACCATCGCCCGCGTCTCGCCCTACCTCACTGACGCGCCAAACGGCCCGCTTCGTGCGGTCCGGCTTGTCAGCCACAAGCAAAACCTCGGCAAGGGTGCAGCCGTCCGCACAGGCCTCCACGCTTCCCGAGGCTCATGGCACCTCATCATGGATGCCGACAACGCCGCAACCATCCGCGAGCTCGCCACACTCCTCGCAGCAGCCCAACCCGGTATCGGGCTCATCGCAGGCTCCCGCGTCGCGCCCGGCTCGCGGGTCGATGCTGTCGCCACCCGAAAGCTCGCGGGATCAATCTTCAAGCTAGCCCTCGGCGCGCTCGGGCTCAACCTCCTCCAAGACACCCAGTGCGGGTTCAAGCTCTACCGCGCAGACCTTGCAGAACAAATCGTCGCCCTGGGCACCGAAGACGGCTACGCCTTTGACCTCGAACACCTCCTCATCGCCAAAGCCACCGGCCTCGATATCGCAGAAGTCGGGATCACTTGGACCCATCAAGAAGGCGGCCAAATCAACCCACTCACCGACGGCATCAAGATGCTCCGCCGTGCCCTTGCCATCAACTCACGCCGCCAAGCACTCCACGCCGAAACCGCTGCGTTGCCCAAGGTACTGCCCACAGACCTCCCACTTGTGGTCACCCTCCCGCAAGCCCTGCACAAACCCTCGTCACCTCAGACCCCATCGCGAACCGCTCCCATCGGTAAGAACCGTTGAACACCAACACAACAAGCACCGACTCATCAACGCACTCCAAAAGGCGCGAACGGGTCATGGCAGTCCTCTTCTGGACCGCGATCGCGCTCATCATCGCCTTCCTGGTCTTCAACTCCAGAACCATCCGTCACGGCGGCGAAACCGGCGACTTCCCCGTCTTCTATGTCGCCGGGCTCGGGCTTGCCGATGGCGACAACATCTATGTGAAACCAGACAACGCGGGCGAATACATCTACCCCCCATTCCTCGCCTGGGTGTTCAGCTTCATCAGCCCGACCGGGCAGGCCGCCTCAGCCTGGATCTGGGGCTTCACAAACGCCGCCATGCTCGCCGCCTCGCTCGTGATCGGGGCATCAGCAATCGCAAGGCGCTTCGACCTCAAGCCGACCGTCTCGGCAGCCGGCGCTATCGCCCTCATCGCCCTGCTTCTCAATATCGACAAAACAAAGTCCGTCATCAGTGGCGGCCAGACAGACCTTGTCACCGTGCTCGGTGTCACGCTCGCCATGGCCTGGCACCAGCGCCGCCCGGCCCTGGCAGGGTGCTTTCTCGCGCTGGCCGGCATCATCAAATATGTCCCCCTCGCCTTCCTCGGGCTCCTGCTCATCCGCAAACGATTCGCAACCGTCTGCTGGACCGGCATCTTCTTCCTCCTCCTGGCTGCTCTCCCAGCAACCACCATCGGCTGGTCCCGCAATCTTGAACTCTGGTCGATCGCGCTGGGGGGTGTTGGTCGCCTCTTTGGGTATTCTGGTGGAGACCTCTTTACCGAGAGCATCCGCGACTCCACCCACTTTCTCAGCATCTCAGTCACGAGTGCCATGACCCGCCTGCTCTCACCAGAACCGGGTAAGGCCGCTGCCCTTGCAGTC
>JAJRZG010000276.1 GCA_024275365.1 Planctomycetota bacterium
CGGCAGCCCCTTGGCAGCCCCCGCGATATCCCCCACCAGCACCACCCCCGCCCGCAGCGACAGCTCGATTCCTCGCTCCACAGACGCCCGGATCGCGGCTGGGTCGGTTGCCCGTCCAGCCCGGATCCGCTCGACCCATGCTACGAACCCTGTTGCCGGGTCGTGCGGCTGTGGCCCCAGGTGGGTCAGATCGAGGTGCGTATGGGCATTGACCATCCCCGGCAACACGACCGACTGCCGAAGGTCCACCTCGACGGCCCCTGCTGCTGCCGGGTGGCTGCCCACCTCCAGCCCGCTTCCCACCGCCAAGACCCTGACCCCCCGCCGCACATCGCCTAGAGACCCCCTCCCCACAGAGCCCCCCGCCATAGAGCCCCTCGCGCACGCGAGGGATCGATCCCCCCCCGCCCTGCGGGGGGGGTGGCCGAGTCTGCGAGGCCGGGGGGGGTGCGTCTCACTTCCCCCTTCCACCTCCCCAACTTCCATCAGCAAATCCATCCCAACACACCCACCAACCCCCTCAGCCGTCGGGTCCACCACCCCGGCTGTCCGCAGCCAGACCACCCCCGCCCCCCTCGGCATCACATCCTCATGCTCCGATTTCATGCTCATCCCGTCTGCTCTCCGATGAGACCTCTCGGGCGCGATAGAATCGCACCCTGCACAAGGACGGTACGCGCCCCCATCCAAAGGGCCCGCCCGGCTGCAACAGAACCCAGTCACTCACGCCCGGAGAGCACCCTATGCAAAACCACGCCCACACCACCCGTACCCGCTCGACCCGTGTGGCCCTCCTCGCCTCGTTCGTTCTCGCTGCCGGGCTTACCGGCTGTGGCGTCACCCAGACCGACTACGACCGGCTCGTCATCGAAAACCGCACCCTCGGCAATCGAAATCAGGAACTCGTCGCCTCTCTCGAAGAATGCGAGGCTGCCCGCGATGCCCTCGGCTCCACCCGCACCTCCAGCGACTCCTCCATCACCTCTCTCCAGGCCCAACTCCGCGAGAAGGACGCCCTGCTGACCGACTATGAGGCTGCCATCGCCGACCTCGAAGCACGGATGCAAGGGCTCAGCTTCGGGGCGCTTGATCCCATCACCGACGCGGCCCTTGCCGACCTGGCTGCGAGCCATCCCGACCTCCTCAGCTACGACTCGGCCCAGGGCATGCTCCGCTTCAACAGCGACCTGACCTTCGGCTCGGGCTCTGACACCGTCTCGGCAGGCGCAAAGTCAACCCTCCGCGCACTCGCCTCCATCCTCAAAGGCAGCAGCGCCGCCCAATATGACCTCATCATCGTCGGCCACACCGACTCCCAACGCATCGGAGCAAGCACCGCTCAGCGCCACCCGACCAACATGCACCTCTCGTGCCACCGCGCGATCGCGGTCCGCAAAGAACTCATGGGACTCGGTGTTTCCGGCAGTAAAATCCAGGCTGCGGGCTGGGGCGATCAGAGGCCGCTCGTTCCCAACACCGCCTCGGGCAACACCCCCGCCAACCGCCGCGTCGAGGTCTACCTCGGTCGCTCTGTCGGTGGCTCGGGTGCCCTTGCCCCTACCAACACCACCGGCTCAACAACCACCGGCATCAATATCGACAACGAAACTCCCCCCGACCGTCAACCCGGCATCACCAAGTAAGCGACTCTCAAAGCTCGCACCCAATCGCATCTCCACACGCTCCAAACCCAGGGATCCCAATCCCTGGGCTTTCTTCTTTCAACCCCCACCATTCAATCCCAATCTCTCAACCCCCACCCGATTCCTCATACAACCCGCGCTCGCGTATAAACCCAAGCACTTCAGGATCAAGCAAATCCTCCAACACACCCGCCCCAACCTCTGACCTCAGCGCATCCCGCACTGCCGTCGCACTCCCCGCTCGCATCGGGATATCCACAACCGCCTCGTGCCACGCTCGCAGTTCATCCTCTGACCAATACCCACACGCTGCCATCGCTTTATCAAAATCCCCGACATTCCCCACCGGCTCGCGCAACACCACAATCGGCGTGGCCAACTCCACTATCTCCCTCGCCTCCCGCCACCGATGAAACGCGACCGCCTGATCCGCCCCGATGAGAAACCACACCCGCCCCACCCGCATCACCGAAAGCACCCCCCGCGCCCGCCACACCGTCTCCACCCAATACGAAGGCTCCCTCTCGTCGGTCCTCAGAGAGCCCTCCGCGCCAGCGGGGGCCGCCGCCCTGTCAATCTCATCCGTCCACACCCCCGCCCGCGCAATCCCCCGAGCCGCAAGCCGCACCATCTCGACCCGCTCCGTATCCCCCGCCCCCGCAGCCCCCTTAAAGGGCGAACGCCCCGCAGGCACAAACACCAGCCACACCCCCTCCGCCTCACCCCCAACACCCCCAACACCCTCAGCCACAGCATCCCGTGCCCGCGATGCCACCTCGACATGCGCCCGCGTCGGCGGATCAAACGACCCCCCAAACAACACCACCCCCGCTGCCCCCATCGGCACAGGCATCGGTGTCACCGCCCCAAACGACCCCGCATCTGATCCTCTCGGTTCTCGTTTTGCCATGCTGCCCGATGGTACCCGCTTCCTCTGCCCACCAGGGACGACGCGCCCCCCCTCCCGGGCTACACTTGGCCCGACCACTCCAGGTGGATCGGCTCCCTGAGCCACCCCTTGGCCCCGTCGTCTAGCCAGGTCTAGGACACCAGGTTTTCATCCTGGTAACACGGGTTCGAATCCCGTCGGGGTCACTTCGCCTTCCCGGTGGCACGGTTC
>JAJRZG010000029.1 GCA_024275365.1 Planctomycetota bacterium
GGGCTCATGGGACATCTCCGAGTACGGCATCGGGCCCGGTCTCGACCTCATACCCTGCAGCCTGCCAGGCGGGGAAGCCATCGACATCAATATGGATCGTGGTAAAGCCGATGTCCTGGAGCGAGAGAGCAACGAGCTTGCTGGAATCACACGACCCACCCTCGCAATAGACGACCACACGCTGCGAAGGATCGACGCCGCCCATATCCATCATGTCGCCGAGTCGTCCCTTGTCAATCGTATCGACCGGCACAAGATAGGCAAAGGGGATGTGTCCCTCGATGTATTGGTATTGGGGGCGGGCATCAATGAACGCAACCTCAGCGGTCAGCCAGAGCTGGTAGGCCTCGGCGGTACTGATCTCGGTGCCGAGGGTGTTGGGGTTGAAGGGGGTTTGAGCAGCCGAGACTTCACCCGCTTGTGCTTCCAAATCACTACCCGTTTCACCGGTCGTGTTGGTGTCTTCGGGGGTTGGTGTTGCGCCCTTCTCAGAGCCTCCGGTCTCTGGCAGTGGGGTGTCCTGGTGCCTACTGGTTGCATCGGTCTGCCCCGCCCCGGCTGCGCTTGGGGGCTCAAGCTCAAGGGTTGGCGGGTCGATACCCCAGTGGACAAACGCAGCCGCAGTCCCGAGAGAGACCAGCGCCAACGCCCGCGCAATCGTGTTTCCCAAACAGCAGCTCATCGGGTGGGGTCCATCAATCGTGGTCGTGACCCTCGTGCCCGGTAGAGGCGGGGGTGGTGGGGGTGTCCCCCGGCTTTTTGGCCTGCGGGCGGGCTTGGGCGTAATAATAGAGGTAGAGCTCTTCCTCGCGGTCCATATCGGTGCGGACGAGGAATCGGCCACGGAGCACGCGGGTGTCCGGGGGCATCGCGCCATCAACCTCGATCCGGTAGGCTGTGGGGTTGGCCGGGTCGATGGGGTAGAACGAATACTCAAGCGCATCAGCAGCGACCGCGATGTGCTCGATCCCCAGCACCTTGAAGGGTGTCCCTGCAACTGACCTGATCGTGACTTCCTTGTGGAACTCCTCGCTGGGGTTGAGTGAGCCGAGCGTGAGTCGGCGGGGGATCATGTCGAGGTCGCCCTTGTGCTGGGCCATCAGCTCAACTGTGAGCGTTGGCCGCTTCTCGTCGTTGGTGGTGATGGTGAGGGTCTTGTTGCGGATGAGCCCGATCTCTTGCCCGGGCAACATCGTGATCGTGATCTTGCACTGCTTGACAACCTCGACCGGGGCGGGTGCTTGAGAATCTGTCGTGGCAGTGGGCATATCGGGGTCGTCTGCTGTCAGTGGGATCTCGACCTCTTCAGTCTCTCCGATCTTGAGATCGAACATGTCGGGCTCTGAGACAGTTGCGCCAAGCACCTCAAAATCGGCCTTGCGACCGGTGATGGTCAGTGTGAGCTGCGCGTACTTGTCCTTGGGTACCTCGCCAAAGTGCCCGATCGTGGGTTCGATCACGATTTCGGGCCGAACATATGCCTTGATGTTAAGGATCATCGAGGGTGTTTCTGCGTCGTTGCTCGTGATGGTCACGGTCTGGACCTGCAAACCGGCCCTTTTCTTGGGGGTGAAGATCACCCGGACCTCCCCGCTCTCGCCGGGGGCGTATTCCGTTTTCGTCAGTGCCGGGACGGTGCAGGAGCAACTGCCCTTGATGTTTGAGATGTAGAGCGTGCCGGTGCCGTTGTTTGTGAAGGTGAAGGTGTGCTCGACCGTGCCTTCATCTGAGATGCGACCAAAGTCGTGCAGCGTCTCGGTAAAGACGAGGTCCGCCGGGTTGGCCGCGTCGGCATAAGTCGGCACGGTGCCGGGGGCATCAACTTTGTCCAGAGTCTGTCCCATTGCCAACCCGCTGAGAACAACGGGCAATACCGCAAGCAAACCACACCGACGCGCCGTAAAAAGGTCCATCACGCTCTCCTTGAGATCTGCAACCAGAGTTCAGATTATATGCCTATCAAAATACGAACCTCGCGGCTGCGGGTTCTAGGGGATACCTACTACAACATCCTCAACCAACTGTATAGGTCCAGTCGGGTTGCAGGTTGCCGTTCTTGAGTCTACGCCTCAAGAGGGTATGGAGTTCCTTGTCGCGGGGGGTGAGAGCGTTGTTGGGGAGCGGTTTCTCTCATCAAGATTTCCCAGCTTTCCAGAGCAGCATGGACCTCGGATTGTGTCTTTGCGACCCGGATGCCCTCTTTGAGGGGTCGGCAGTGGGAGCCGTTGATCGATTTGCCGAGCCGGGTGATTTTTTGCCGAAGTTGATGGAGGGCGTAGGGGACATCACGGAACTCACACATCCGGTCGAAATACCGCCTGACGATTTCGATTTTTTCTGCTTCGGATGGTTCGCCCATGGAATCGATATTTTCGTCGGGATGGGTCCCTCCTAAAGCCCTGAGTTGGGCACCCCACGCGAGCCGAAAAATCCAGGGCAGCCCGAACGCCCCCCGTCCGATCATCACCCCGGCGCACCCGGTTTCCCTGAGCATCGTGAGCACAGCGTCTGGTGACTTGACATCCCCATTGCCAACCACCGGCACGCCGCGGCCGGGCTCGCCGGTGTAGCTCCCGGTGCGGCCCGCGACTGCCTCAACCACCCGCCGAATGCCCTCACGGCAACTGGCACCCTTGAAGCGTTGCTCGGTGGTTCTGCCCTGCACTGTGATGCACGCGACGCCCTCATCGACGAGTCGGCAGGCAAGATCGCCCGCAGCATTCCGCTTGGCATCTTCCTCTGTCCACCCGAGCCTCATCTTTGCGGTCAGGGGCACGCGGTCTGGCATCGCTGCCCGAACCTGCCGAACGATCTCGACTGCGGTCTCAGGCATGCACATGAGCCTTGAGCCGCCGTCTTCTTTGCACACCTTGTCAACCGGGCAGCCCATGTTGATATCGACCACGGTCGCCCCATGGTCAACACACCAGCGGGCACCCTCGGCAAGCATCGCCGGGTCTGCGCCATAGAGCTGCATCCCGATAGGTTGGTCCAGATCGCTGGTACATGCCAGATCGAGCGAGGTCTCGGAGCTGCAAAGAAGGCCCCGGGGGTTGAGCAGGTCCGTGCTTGCGAGCCCCACGCCACCAAGCTCGCGGGTAGTGACGCGCCACGCCAGATCGCACCACCCCGCGATGGGGGCAAGCATGAGGTTTGATTCCAGACGAACCGGACCGATCTGGAGGGGGATGCCGATCATGCTGGGAGTATTCGCTGCCTGCGAGCAGGATTTCTCACTATTTCCCGGTTCTGGTGGGGTTGGTCTTGGAAAGATGCGTAAGGGCTGTAGAATCCCTTTGGAGGTGGTGCTATGTCGCGTGGAGTCATACTCAGCTTTGCAGTCGTGAGCATTCTTGGAGCAGTGACCTCGGCGCAGACATGCATCGACGGGCTGTGCTTTGTCGATCGCGCCCAGACCGGGGAGATCGATGTCGGCTCACTCGCGGGTGGGCCTGCGGTCATCGACTTTGACAACGATGGCTGGATGGACCTCTATATCGGTGGCCGATCGTCCCTGCCCCACCGTCTCTACCGAAACATCACAGACACCATGCGCCCGGGCATGCGCACCTTCGAGGATGTCACCGCTGGCAGCGGGTTTGATGATGCCGACGGGCTCGCCCGCCTGGGTCGCGGAGCGATCGTCGCTGACTTTGATAACGACGGCGATCAAGACATCTACATCCTCGGGAACCAAAGCAGCGATACCTCGTCGGGTCTGCTCTATCGAAACGAGACCGGTGGCATCTTTACCAATGTCAGCGAGGCAGCGGGCGTGCGCACCTTCGGTGAGATTGCCGAGTCCGCAGCATGGTTTGACTTTGACCTCGACGGCCTGCCCGACCTGCTTGTCGGATACGCCACCACCAGCACCCGAGCCCTCAACCTTTATCACAACCAGGGGGACGGCACCTTCCTCCTCGCCAACACCCTGCTCCCGACGCTCGGTGTCCCCGGGCGTCTCTACGCCATGACTCCGACCGACATCGATCTGGACGGCTGGCCCGATGTCGTGATGCTCTCCACCGCCATCGGACCCACACTCCTCCACAACATCAGCGATGGTGCTGGCGGACGCACCTTTGTCAATGTTGCTGGTGCGGTCGGCTTCAACTTCCTCGGCCCTGCGCCGATGGGTGTCTCGGCGGGCGACTTTGACAACGACGGCGACTTTGACCTGGCTCTTTCCAACGGCGCAGTCGGGGTCTACTACGAAAACCTCGGCGGCACCTTTCAACGAATCACCCCGATCGAGTCTTTCTGGGCATGGGCGGTCAGCTGGCTCGATGCCGACAACGACGGGCTGCTCGACCTCTTCCACGCGGGCAGCCTTGGGCAGGGGGCAGCGAACAACATGCTCTTTCGCAACCTCGGCGGCGGCTCATTTGCCGATGTCTCCGCTGCGCTCCACGATGAGGTGCTCACGAGCAAGAGTGGGGTCCGTATCGACATTGGGAACGATGGACGGCCCGACCTCGTGATCGCAAACCCCAGCGGCACAGACAGACGCACAAGTGTCATGGAGAATATCTCGACAACCACCGGGGCGTGGATCATGATCGATCTCGTCGGGGACGGCCGCCTTGTGAACACCGATGCCCTCGGCGCGATCGTCAGAGTCCGGGCTGGGGGTGTGACCCGGCACCGTGAGATCGTCAGCGGCTCATCCGCTGCTGCGTCCGAGGACCTCCGCGCACACTTCGGGCTCGGCGAGGTCACGGAGGTCGATTGGGTCGAGATCGTCTGGCCCCGGCGGGGCAGCCTTCCCTCGCGGACCGAACGGGTCTCTGGCCCCATAGCCCCCGGGCAGATTCTGTCGATATCGCCCCGGTGCCTCGGCGATTACAACGCTGACGACTCGGTCGATACCCGGGATGTCCTCGCGTTTCTCAACGACTGGGTTGCTGGCGATCCCCGGGCAGACCTCAATGGCGACGGGTTTGTCAACACCCAGGATGTCCTGCTCTTCCTCAATGAGTGGAACGGGGGCTGCGTCTGAGCCGACCAACGCTTGTGGAGCCCGACCCCATCACCCGCCGATGGGTACAGTCCTGCTGTGTACCACGCCCTGCTCACCCGCCGATACCTGACCAGCAAGGTCATGCCCCTGCTTGCTTCGCTGGCGGTGGTGCTGTGTACCGCGATGGTGCTCATCACCTGGTCGGTCATGGGGGGGTTTCTCAACAACCTGACCCAGGCCGGACGCACGCTGATCGGGGATGTGCGGATCGCGTTGCCCAATGTCGGGTTTGCCCACTATGACGACCTGATCGCCAAGCTCGAGGCGGACCCCGAGGTCGAGGCGGCTGCCCCGATCATCGAGGCGATGGGCATGCTCACGCTCCTCGAAAACCGCACCGAGCCGATACTCATCCGGGGGATCGAGGGCGAGAGCTTCGCCCGCGTCACCGGCTATGCCGACACGCTATGGTGGAAGCCGCTCGATGAGCCTGTGAAGAAGGACCGCCAGGGTGATGATCTCCGCCTGGAGGAGACCGACCGCACCCTGCTCCAACGCATCTATGAGGACGGGCTGACCCTCACCGAGATAGACCCTATAACCGGGCAGCCCGAGCCAGCGATCGTGCTCGGGATGGAGGTCGGTGGCTGGAACAAACGCACCGATTGGGGCGGCTATTACCCGCGTGTCCAGTATGTCGCGGCATCGGACGGCGGGAGCGAACTCAGGAACATCTTTATGCCCGGGTCGGGTGAGTTGGTGGTGCTTGTTGTACCTCTGGACAGCCAGGGCCGGCCGCTCGATCCGGTGACGCGAAAGTTTCCGGTCGCCAACGAGTTCGAGAGCGGGCTCTACGACATCGACAAGCAGACGGTACTGATGGAGCTGAGGGCGTTGCAGCGGATGCTCCGGATGCACGCAGCCAAGCGGTTGGTCGAGCCGGGGGGGAGTGGGGTTGGAGGCAGCAGCCCCGATCCGCTGGCCGGGTTCTTCGAGGAAGATACCGAGGGGGTGTCCGAGCCCGAAGTGGTCGAGGATCCCGCCCGGGTGACTTCGGTGCTCGTACGGATGGCCGATCCTGACGGCGATCTGGAGGCCTTCCGCGAGAAGTGCCATGCGATTTATGCCGAGTTTACCCGAGATCATGCTGGCGAGGTGCCCGACGCAATGATGATCGGTATCGAGACCTGGGAGGATGCCAACCGGATGATGATCTCGGCGGTGAAGAAGGAGACGGGGCTTGTGCTGATGATCTTCTCGTTTATCTCCTTTACCGCGGTCTTTCTCGTCTTTGCGATCTTCTGGGCGATGATCAGCGAGAAGACCAAGGACATCGGCATCCTGCGCGCCCTCGGCGCGAGTCGGCTGGGCGTGGCGTGGGTGTGGCTGCGGTATGGGCTGGCGATCGGGGTGGTCGGGTCGATCTGTGGCGGGCTGCTCGCGTGGGCGATCGTCACCAACATCAACGAAATTCACCAGGGGATCGCGCACACCGGCGAGTGGCTCGGGAGCACACTGACCGACAAACCATGGAACTGGTATATCTGGGACCCGAAGGTCTATGTCTTCAAGGAGATCCCACACAAGATTGAGCCTTGGAAGGCGGTATTCGTGCTGACCGGCGGGTTGCTCTCATGTGTTGTCGGTG
Organism: Planctomycetota bacterium; assembly: GCA_024275365.1. Taxonomy (GTDB): domain Bacteria; phylum Planctomycetota; class Phycisphaerae; order Phycisphaerales; family UBA1924; genus PNC22. Next base: position 6,609 of record JAJRZG010000029.1, read on the forward strand.
CGCTCTGGCCGGCGGTGCGTGCTGCGAGGATGCACCCGGTCAAGGCACTGCGGTTCGAATAACAGAGCCCGAAGCGCAAGCGAGGAGCCAACACACAACCATCCGATGTCCACACCACACGAGACAACCCGACCACCCGAACCCACGACAACGGGCGTGACAAAGCACGGTTCGGAGAACTGTGCCACCGGGGGCACGCCCCTCCTGCGTGTGCAGGGTCTCCACAAGACCTACCGCCTCGGCCGGGTCGATGTCCCCGTGCTGCATGGCGTCGATCTTGATCTGGGCTCGGGCGAGTGGGTCGCCATCCTCGGGGCTTCGGGCTCTGGCAAGAGCACACTCCTCCACCTGATCGGTGGCCTCGACCGCCCCGACAAACCCGCCAACGGCAACCCCCGCGCCTCGATCCGGTTCCGGGGGAACGATGTTGTCGGCTTCTCGCACGCGGCCCTCAACCGCTACCGGTGCCTCGATGTCGGGTTTGTCTTCCAGTTTTATCACCTGCTGCCCGAGCTGAGCGTGAGCGACAATGTGCTGCTGGGGACGATGATCCGGCACGGCCGCTTCGGGTATATGGCAAAGCGCACCGACCTCCGGGCACGCGCACAAAAACTCCTCGAGGCGTTCGGGCTGGGTCACCGTCTGCGTCACCGCCCCTCGCAGCTCTCGGGCGGCGAACGCCAGCGGGTCGCGATCGCCCGTGCCCTGATGAACGACCCCGACCTGCTGCTCGCTGACGAACCCACCGGCAACCTCGACCGCAAGACCGGCAACTCGATCCTCGATGTGCTCGCTGAGATTCGGGCTGAGCGGGGGCAGACGATGCTGATGGTGACGCATGATCCCGAGATCGCTGCCCGGGCTGACCGGATTGTGCATCTGGTCGATGGGCGGGTGGTGGATGGCGGGGGATAGAGATATCTGCCGGGGATGGCCCCTTACGGGCAACCCGCCGGGTAGTGGACAAACTCCCAGAGATCCAGGTCGTCCTGATCGACATCCTGGTCGTGGTTGAGATCGGCCCAAGGGTTCCCGTTGAAGTGATCAAGCCTATAAGCGATGTCATCGAACACATCGACATCGCCGTCCATGTCCCAGTCGGCGATGCACTTGGGGGTGCCATAGAATCGGAGTTCGGCGGTGTTCCAGGTTGCGGTGACGGGGTCTTGGCTGTCGCTGGTGTTGCGGAGGCGGACCTTCCATGTGGCGGTGCCGGTCTCGCGCCAGTGGCGGACGCTGGTGAAGAGGGCGTCATTGTAACTGACAGTTGGATCATCACGCGCGACGGTGAAGATGCTTTGCGTCTTATGTTGTCCGCCGAAGCGGTCGCCCTGCTGCGGCGGCCAGATGCGTTCGATCTCGATCTCCAGCGGCCCGATGCCCGGGGGCTTCTCGGTATGGGATATCGTGGTAACATTCATCAGGAGTTCGACATGTTCGAGCCGCATGTTCGCGGTGACGGCGATGGGCAGCGTTTCGGTATCACCCGGACCGACCAGCACGGCGTTCGTCGTGATCGGCACGATGATCTGCCGCTCGCCGAGGAGGGGCTCCCACGCTGGATAGCCGTTGGTGCCGGTGACAAACGAGACGGCCTCGAAGGCATCGATCAGCCCGTGGCCGTATTCATAGGAATGGTCAATCCCGGCCTGATTGGTCTGCCAGCCGGGACCCGGGTCGATCGTGGCGGCGGTTCGGACGATCGCTTCCATGACATCACGCCAAGAAAGGTTGTCGTTGGCTTCCATCATGAGGGCGGTGACGCCCGCCACGACTGGGGCGGAGAAACTGGTGCCATCCAAACAGGTGAAGGTTGGTATGTAGGGCGGATCTCCCCGTTCTCAGCCCGCTACCAACATTTCGAATCCGGGCGCAGAGCAAAAGACCGATGAACCGGTGTCAGATTTATACCAGATATCAAAGGCTTCTGTGATCGCTCCTACACTGATGTTGTACCGAGACGAAACGAGTTCCTCGTAGTCCGTCCGTTCGCCGTTGCCCCCGTTCCCTGCGGACCACACAAAGACTTGACCAAGTCCGCCCCTCCCTTCCGCAACCGCATTTTCGAATGCGGCTCGGATTCCCGATGTAATTGGAGTATAGTTCAGACTCTCTGCAAACATGTCGTACGCATGCACCTTGACATCGATACAGTCATTGCTACTGCAGAAGTCGATGACCCGAATATGATCGGCCTCGGTCGGGCGCGTGAACCCGTCCATGAGAAACACTTCCGCGAGCTTTGCGCCGAAAGCAATACCGACCATATTGCAGGACATGGTACCGATCAGATTATTGGATTCGGCTGCCACGATGCTTCCCATCCAGGTGCCGTGGATATCCTCCCAAAAACTATTGATAGGATCAGGCACTGATTCAGAGCAGGACCAATTGAACTGCGCATCCAGATCCTCGTGGGTCTCAAGGATGCCGACATCCACGATACCGACCGTAACACCGACTCCGGTCTGCCCGAGGAGGGGGTCGCTCCATACCTCACATGCGCGCACGGCTTCGATATACCACTGGCGGCTAAACCCAATATCTGTGATTCCGTAATTCTGTATGCATGTACTGTTGTACACGGGGGTTGAGCAGTTCGGGCACTGCCCGCTGACGCTCGAGGCAGCTATGGCGGGGATGGCGAACAATCCACCACCACCGAGGCGACGGCGGTGATGCCCACCCCCGACTGCCCAAGCGATCAGGAGCCCTAGGACCGATGGTGCTGGTATGAACATTACGGATTCGGTGACATCCTCGTACTCAGCCACAGCACCCCAAGGGTCTGTGAATACCCAGGTACGCGACCACCCATCGAGCCAAGGGGTCCGCACCAGCGATATCGGTATCGAAGGCGTTGTCTCAAGTGTCCAACCAATCCGGTAGAGTTGGAGCGGATTGGATTCATCAAAGCTGCCATTGAAAGCTGGCGGGATCTGCATGTTGACGATTGTGTCGATCGTGTCGAATATGCCATTTTCATCTGCATCCGCAGCGGTACCGTCATATCCCCAGCCCCCGAGACGGCCCGCTGGTCCATACCCGTCCCACGGATCGATATTCACCTCATTGGCCACAACGAAGAAGTCGTCTCCAGTCGAGATGGCGTATTCACCCACCGCGAACCCATAGCGGTGCGGCTCCCACTCCGCCCACAACTCGATATCGACCTGATCCCCCGCCCCGACCACGATCGGCACGGTGGCGTCCACCGCCTGGCCATTGACCTCGACCTCCCAGAACCAGTGCATGATGTCGGCGTGGGCGTTGGCTGCGAGCAGTGCTGCTGTCAGAACCCCGATCGCCAGCAGTCGCGTGAGCATGGCAGTGCCTCCTAATGGGAACTGAATCCCGATCACCATCACTATACCACAGGGTCCGAATACTGCAAGCCTGAATCCGGAGTTTTTCCCAGATGGGGGAGGGGGGGCTCAAGAAAGCGGGATAGGCCTGGGGTCGCGGGTTTGCTCTGTGCGCCTGCCCTCTGCCCCCCGCTTCGACACGAACCGACTCGCGCGTGGTGGGTTGGCACGCCCACATTTCCAGCCCACACCGCCCCCGTGCCGATACACCTCCCGGTCATGCTGCGCCCCGGCCACATCATCATCCTCTGCGCCCTCGCCCTGCTCACGCTCGGCGTTGTCATGGTCAACTCGGCACTCATGACCGTCGCCCCGGTCGATGGCGACGGCAACCACCTCCCGGGGATCACCGCGGAGACCATCCTCACCAGCCGATCGACCGTCTATATGGCGCTCGCACTGGCAGCCATGGCCGTCTGCACCGCACTGCCGATCAGGCGGTTGTCGCGCTTGGCGACCGAGCGGGTCACTCGCAACACCCCCGCCCACACCCCCACCCACACCCAACTCCCAGGGGTTGGCACGCCCAATGACCGGACCGGGTTCGGCGTGTTGGCAGTCTGCGTGCTGGGGCTGCTCGCCGTGCTTGCGACGGTCTACCTGCCGGTGATCGGGCACTCGGTCAACGGCTCGGCCCGATGGGTGCGGCTCGGGGGGTTCTCGTTCCAGCCGTCTGAGATCGTCAAGTGGGCGATGGTCGCCCTGATCGCGTGGTACTGCACGGTCCGGGCGGCACAGATGCCGAGCTTCTGGCGGGGGCTGGTGCCGGTGCTGGTGGCGGTCGGGGTGGTGTGCGCGGCTGGCGTCAAAGAAGACCTGGGCACGGGCGTGCTGATAGCCGGGGCGTGCGGCCTGATGCTGCTGGCGGCGGGGGCGCGGTTCTGGCACCTGGCGGCGTTTGTGCCCCTGGGCCTTGCGGGCATCGCCGCAGCCATCGTGACCAGTGACTACCGCACGCGGCGGATCCTGGCCTTTCTCGACCCCTTTGCCGACCCGCAAGACACGGGCTACCACATCATCCAGTCGATGGCGGCGATTGCGGGCGGCGGCGGGGCGGGGCGTGGGCTGGGGCACGGGTTCCAGAAGTTTGGCTACCTGCCCGAAGACCACACCGACTTTTTGTTTGCCATCGTGTGTGAAGAGCTCGGGATTGCGGGGGCAGCCTTGGTGCTGGGGCTCTATGTGATCCTGATCTTTGTGGGCCTGGGCGTGGTGCGGCGGGAGACCGATCGGCTGCTCAAGCTGCTCGGGCTTGGCGTGATGTTGACCATCAGCCTCCAGGCGGTGATCAACCTGTTTGTGGTGACGGGGATGGCCCCGACCAAGGGGATCGCGCTGCCTCTGATGAGCTCGGGCGGGACCGGGTGGATCTTGACCGCGGCCTGCCTTGGGCTGATCGCGGCAATGGACCGGACGCAACCGGTGGGGGTGGGGGTGGCCCGGCTCTCCAAGCCGGGTGTCGAGAAACACTCTGGTGGAAAACAACCGACAGAGCAATCCAAAAACACTGGTGTTCTTGCAACTCGCCGAATCCCATCACACCTCACCCGGCTCGGAGAGCCGGGCCACCTCTCATGAGCACCATCGGCGTGATCTTTGCTGGCGGTGGCACGGGCGGGCACATCTTCCCAGCGGTCGCGGTGCTTGAGATACTGCGCGATAGAGAGCCAGAGATCAAGGTGAAGTTTCTTTGCTCGCAGCGCGAGATTGATGCGCGAATCCTGAGCGTTCAAGGCGTGGAGTTCACACCCATCCCGGCTGTGCCGTTGAGTATGCACCCGGCGCGGCTGGCACAGTTTGTGTGGAACTGGGGCGGCGCGGTGCGCGCAGCACGCACAGAACTCCAGCAGATGAAGGCGCAGTGCTAGCGGGTGCGGGTGCTCGCAACCGGTGGCTTTGTCGCAGCACCAGTTGTGCAGGCAGCGAGGGCTGAGCGGGTGCCGGTGATCTTGCTCAACCAGGACGCCCCGCCCGGCAAGGCCAACCGCTGGATCGCTCGCCACGCCTCGCAGATTTTCACGACCGCCGAAATCGAGCACGCGGGCTGGGAGCGGATCCCGCCTGTGGTGCGCCGGGCAGCGGTCGCGCCGGATGATACAGCCGAGTGTCAGCTACAGCTCGGGCTCGACCCGGATCGCCCGGTGCTGTTTGTCACCGGCGCGAGCCAGGGGTCACGGAGTGTCAATGAACTTGTCGCGGCGTTTGTCCTCAAAAACGCAGCCTTTCTGCGAGAGAACGGCTGGCAGATCATCCTCCAGACCGGCGCAGAGGACAACGCCCCCTGGCGCGAGGCGTGTACCGAGGCGGGTATTCCAGCGGTGATCGAGCGGTTCTTTGATGCGATGGGCATGTGCTGGGGGGCTGCCGACTTGGCGATGAGCCGTGCGGGCGCGGGCTCGGTTGCCGAGGCGTGGGCCAACCGCGTGCCAACGCTCTTTCTGCCTTATCCATACCACCGCGACCAGCATCAGAGGCTGAACGCTGAGCCTTTGGAGCGAGCGGGGGGGGCTGTGATCGAAACGGATCGGATTGATGCGGGCGCAAACCTCGCGGGCGCAGGGGCACGCCTCCTCGATCTGCTCAGCGCGCCAAGCAAACGGGCGGCGATGTGTCATGCGTTGTCGGCACTCGGTCCTGTAGATGGCGCGGAGCGGCTTGCGACACAACTGCTTGGCGGAGCGGACTAATACGGATCATGAAAAACTTGTATGCGTCTTTACGAGCCCTGGGCGCGAGCACAGGGTTGGCTTTCCCTGTGAATATCGACCATTCGTGATCCCGAGCTTGCGCTCGGGGCTCGTAGAGGCAAAAGACACCCGAGCTTGCGCTCGGGGCTCGTAAAGGCAACGCCCCGTTAGTATTCAGAACTTCGCGCAAGACACCCCGTCACTCCTCGATGATTGCGTAATACCGGTTGGCTGCAAGCTTCTGGAACATCCCGGTGTTCAGGTCGCCATCGTCGAACAGTTCGTCCACGAGTGTCATGTACGCATCATCCTTGGCTTCACCGCCGTTGTCGAAGTGAACACCGACAGCCGAGGTCACGCCGGAGTCGTTGCGTTCTGTGTCCCAGACCCCGAGCACTGGTGTCCCGGCTTCAAAGTCCGCATCGTCGATATAGCTGCGAAACTCGTCGGGGCACACGCCCGATGGACCATCGGGGACCCAGGAACCCTCGCGGGCTGCGTAGTGCTCGGCTGCGCCCACAAACACCTGCAACTCGGTCACAAACGCTGCCCGACGCGATTCCTCCGAGGCACTGGAAAACTGCGGCACCACGATCGCAGCAAGGATGCCCAGGATCACCACCACGATCAGAATTTCGACAAGTGTGAAGGCCCGGGGTGTACGGCAGTTGTTGCACTCCATGGCTGCAATGTACGAATGTGCCGCCACCAGACCAGTGAGAATACCGTTTTGCGCCCTTCACCGGGCTGATTCCATCACGATCACATGGCATCCTTTCGTCAGTCCTCACAGCCGTACGGGCGTTCCATGAACACGCTCCCTTATATGGATAACAGGAGTCGGATTTCGCGGGTCCGAGAACCGGCATATGAGATTTCAAGAGCCCTTTCTTTAAGAGGTGCCGACACTAGTCTTGCAGCCGAGCACCCCACCTGATATCATCTGGGAGAACTCAAAGAACCAATACGCCCGAGGAAAGCCCCAATCATCCATCGATCTGCGGGCAGGAGGGTGGCGTGTATGCACCGCCAGGCGGTGAGAAAGAGGATGGGAGATCACATGAAACTCATGCAACTTCGTTGGCCGCTGGCTGTGGCCATGGCACTCGCGACCTGCACCATGGCGCAGGACAGAAACACACCGATACCCTCAGATGAACTGTTCGGGACCATGGCTCGCCATGAACTCCCCGCATTTGAGGTACCCGACATCGACTGGGACGAAGTCGACAGGCTCGAAGCCGAGGACAACCAGCAGGGGCTCGCGCCGCGGTTTGCTGTGCCCTTTGATGTTGATATCACCCCCGACACCCACGGCTTCTGGGAGCAGGTCTCCGAGAGCATGATCGTCTGGCGGCTACGCGTTCGTTGTGGCAATGCGATCTCGCTCAACTTCGGGTTTGACCGCTACTCCATGCCCGAGGGCGGGCAGCTCTATATCTATGACACCCAGGGTAAACGGTCTATCCGCCCCTTCACCTCGCAAGACAACGCATCCCACGGCGAGCTGTGGACACCCGCAACCGTCGGCAACGATGTCGTGCTCGAGCTGACCATCCCGGTCAAAGCGCTCGAAGAGCTCGACCTGCACCTCCGCGTCATCAACTCCGGCTACAGAGGCTTCAACGATATCTTCGACTCCCGCTCGGGCGCGTGCAATGTTGATGTCGTCTGCCCCGATGGTGACGGATGGCGGGGCGAGATTGCCTCGGTCGCGGTCATCTCGACGGGTGGCTCACGGTTCTGCACCGGGTTTATGGTCAACAACACGGCCAACGATGAGACCCCCTACTTCATGACCGCTGACCACTGCGGCATCAGCTCGGGCAATGCCGCCTCGCTCGTCACCTTCTGGAACTATGAAACAAGCACCTGCGACGGCACCCCCGACGGCCAGCTCACAGACTTCCAGTCCGGGTCCTTTTATCGCGCAGGCAAAACCTCGAGCGACTTCACACTCGTCGAGCTCGATTCGCAGCCCGACCCAGAGTGGCTGGTCGCCTTTGCCGGGTGGGATGCCACCGGGGCCGATGCCCAGTGGGCGGTTGCGATCCACCACCCCAGCGTGGACGAAAAACGCATCAGTTTCGAGTTCGACCCCACCAGCACCACCAGCTACCTCGGTAACTCCTCCCCTGGCGATGGCACCCATGTCAAAGTCACCGACTGGGACACCGGCACCACCGAGCCCGGGTCCAGCGGCTCACCTCTCTTTGACCAGAACCACCGCGTCATCGGGCAGCTCCACGGCGGCTATGCCGCCTGCGGCAACGATCTGGCCGACTGGTATGGCAAGTTCAGCGTCTCGTGGACAGGAAGCTCCTCAAGCAATCGGCTCGTTGACCACCTCGACAGCGCCGGGACCGGCAACCTGACCACCGACACCCTCTGGCCAGGCGCATCGGGCATCACCGTCACCCCCGGTGGTACCTTTATATCGCAAGGACAGGCTGGAGGACCCTTCACGCCTGCCTCACAGACCTACACCATCCGTAACATGAGTGATATCCCGCTCGGCTATGCCGTCTCCACGCCCGACAACTGGCTCGATCTCACCAACACCAGCGGCACACTCGCCGTTGGTGGCACAGCCGATGTCGTCGTCATCATCAACGCCAACGCCAACGCATTCACCAACGGCAGCTACACCGCAACCGTCAACTTTGTCAACACCACTGATAACGATGGTGACACCTCACGAGGTGTCAAGCTCTTTGTCGGCATCCCCGAGCCTATCTACACATGGAACATGGACACCAACCCCAACTGGGGAATGCAGAACCAGTGGGCCTATGGCAGCCCGACCGGTGGCGGGGGTGAATACGGGAGGCCTGACCCGACTTCCGGCGCCACTGGCGCAAATGTCGTCGGCTTTAACCTCAACGGCGACTACGCCAACAACATGCCCGAATACCACCTCACAACCGGTGCGATTGACTGCACCAACCTCACTCGCACCACGCTCAAGTTCCAACGCTTCCTCAATGTCGAGACAAACACCTACGACCACGCCTCCATCCGTGTCTCAGCCGATGGCTCCACATGGACCGATGTCTGGGCCAATGGCGGCGAGATCACCGACAACTCATGGAGGCTCGTCGAGTACGACATCTCCGATGTTGCCGACGGCCAGGCGACTGTCTATGTCCGCTGGACCCAGGGCATCACCGACAGCTCGTGGCGCTACTCGGGCTGGAATATCGATGATGTCGAAATCTGGGCTGTCAACGCCAATGACTGCCCGGTCGATTTCAACGGCGACGGCGAAGTCAATACACTCGATGTGCTCGCCTTCCTCAACGCCTTCACAGCTGGTGACGACACCGCCGACTTCAACGGCGATGGTAATGTCAACACGCTCGATGTGCTTGCCTTCCTCAACGCCTATGTGATCGGCTGCTAACCGCGACTCACTTTTCGTGCAACCCAAAGCCCAGGGAACTCAATCCCTGGGCTTTTTCATGCGCGAATGAGTGTCACACTCCAATCGAAACATACTTCAGTTCCGTGTAGTCCTCGCACGCATACTTCCCGCCCTCGCGTCCAAAGCCCGAGTGTTTCATGCCACCAAAGGGTGCCTGCACCGTGCTCGGCGAGCCGTCGTTGGCCCCGATCACGCCGAACTCGAGCGCTTCGGCCACCCGCACCAGCCGCGAGGCATCGCGCGTATAGAAGTATGCCGCAAGGCCAAAGGGCGTCTCGTTGGCGCGGGCGATCACCTCGGCCTCGGTCGCAAACCCGGCCACCGGCACCACCGGCCCGAAAGTCTCCTCACGCGAGCAGAGCATCTCGCCGGTCACGCCTTCAAGAATCGTCGGCTGCACAAACCGCCGAGCCAGCCCCTCGCGCAACGACACAACCTCGCCGCCACAGAGCACCCTCGCCCCCCGCTCGCGGGCATCGGCAAGATGCCACTCGACCTTCGCCACCGCCGCATCGTCGATCAACGGCCCGATCTGCGCTCCCGCCTCATCCCCCGCCCCGAGCTGCAACCCCCCCACCGCCTCCGTCAACTTCCTGAGAAACTCGGCATACACCCCCCGCTGCACAAACACCCGATTCGCACAAATACAAGTCTGCCCAGCATTGCGGAACTTGCTCGCCATCAACCCCGCCACCGCCGCATCCAGGTCGGCATCCTCAAAGACGATGAACGGTGCATGGCCACCGAGCTCAAGCGAGAGCCGCGTGAGGTTGCCGCTGCCTGCTGCATGAGGAGGCGTCCCACCTCGGTCGAGCCCGTAAACGAAACATGCCGCACGCGCGGGTCGGCAAAGATCGCCCGCCCGATCGGCTCGGGGTCGCGCCCGGTCACGATATTGACGACGCCATCGGGCAGCCCCGCCTCGCTGCACAACTCGCCAAACGCCAGTGCCGAGAGAGGCGTCTGCTCGGCCGGCTTGATGACGGCCGTACATCCGACCGCCAGCGCCGGGGCGATCTTGCGCGTGATCATCGCGCACGGGAAGTTCCAGGGCGTGATGGCCGCGACCACCCCCACCGGCTGGCGCAACACCACGATGCGCTTGCCCGGCACGCTCGCAGGAATCGTCTCGCCATACACCCGCTTGGCTTCCTCGGCTGCCCACTCGACAAAGCTCGCTCCGTAGCGGATCTCCCCGATCGCCTCGGCTCTGGGCTTGCCCTGCTCGCGCATGAGCAGCTCGCCGAGCCGATCCGCCTCGCAAAGCATCAGGTCAAAGAGCCGCCGAAGCACTCTCGACCGCTCGGCTGCGGGCTGCATCTTCCAGTCGAGAAGTGCCGCCGCAGCCGCCTCGATCGCCCGTGCCGTCTCGGCCTCGCCGCAGTCGGGGACCTCTGCCAGCAACGCATCAGTCGCCGGATCATGCAC